>JAKAMI010000033.1 GCA_021812945.1 bacterium | reverse complement strand
GGTGTCGCTGCATCAGGCTTTCGCCCATTGTGCAAAATTCCCGACTGCTGCCTCCCGTAGGAGTACGGGCCGTGTCTCAGTCCCGTCGTGGGGGGTCCGCCTCTCAGCGCCCCTACCCGTCATCGCCTTGGTAAGCCGTTACCTTACCAACTAGCTGATAGGACTAAGGCCTCTCCCCAAGCGCCCGAAGGCTTTGCTGCGCATAGCGCAGAAGTATCAAAGAGTAATTTTCAAGGTTCAAGTGTTAATTTTCAATTAAGTCTCAAGTTTCAACTTTCAATTGTTAAATTGATTATTGATAATTGGATATTAACTGATCATTGATCATTGACCATTGAACATTATTTTGATCATTCTGTGCTACGCACAGATTATGCCGGATTACCCATCCTTTCGGATGGCTATCCGTCACTCGGGGGTAAGTTCCTTAGTATTACTCACTCGTCTGCTACTCCGCGCTCCGCGCTCCACCTACTAATTTACGAATAGCCTCACGAAAGTACTAAAGTACGAATAGATGATTCATAATTTCGTATTTTCGGGTTTTATTCGTATTTTCGTAGGAGAAGTGCGAAGCACGGCGTTCAACTTGCATGTGTTAGGCACACCGCCAACATTAATCCTGAGCCAGGATCAAACTCTCCAAATTGAGAGTCGTGATGACTCGATTATAGATCCCGATCCACCGACTGGCGGAGAATCGGGAAAGTTTCTCAAAAAATTTGACGTTTTCTTATCACTTATATCGATTGTTAAGGTACATTCAACCATTCTATGATTAGAAAAATGGGAACAAAATCAAGAACAACAACAAAACGTACCCCGTTATCGCGAATCTAACTTGTTGCTGTTTTGTATACCTAACTTAGCCTAATTTTTCGTCGATGTCAACAGTCGCAGATATAGTCATAATATTATTTTGTCATTTCGAGTCAGCCTGGCGGCGAGAAATCTCCTGATCTAAAAAATAAATATTCTACGGGGGATTTCTCACTCGATGACTCATTCGAAATGACGACGAGACTTTATGCTTGTTTCTGACTACCCAAGAATGACCCGTATCGGATTATCTCCCGATGTATCGAAACCGCGGCACCCTCTTCCCGTCTATTTCAATATCAATCAGAAAATCTTTGACCGGTTTGACAAAAAGTTGGCCAAAAGGGAGTTTTCCTTCGTACAATGCTTTATAAACGACAAACTCCTCCATGGTGTCGCTGTGAAAGGCCACAGCTGTCACCTCGTAGTTCTTGCCTTTATAATGTCGATATAGGCCAAGTTTTACTTCGGGTTTAGACATTCACCTTGCCGGCAAAACTTCCGATAAGAGGAAGCGGTTTCTTGACACCGTTCAAGGCATTTACCAAGCCCATGATGAAGCAAATGAAGGCGAAAATCCAGCCGATGAAAGCAAGGATCCAGCCGAGGATCGGAATCATGGCCACAATCCAGAGCACAATCTCGAAAATAAACAGGATCATACCTTGTTTGGCGTGATATTGCGCAAAATCCGAGTCTTTTTTCGCCAAAAGCGGGATCAGGAACAAGATTCCCAAGTAGCCGATAGCGGCTATCGCCTTATTGTCGCTGACGTCCTTGCTACCGCCACCCGAAGGGGCCGGAGCCGGAGCTTGCTGTTGTTCTTCTTCTGCCATTAAACCTCCCGATTAGTTATTGCTAAACTACTTCCAGTATACATTATATATCATAATATCAAATATCCAAAAAATGCTCAAAAATGACAGAAGCCCCCAATCACGGGGGCTTCGCCAGTTTGTGCGACTTCGCCGCCAGCTAGTCGCTGACAACCAGACGCGAGAAGTGGTTGAAACCCTGCTTCCGAAGCAGGTTGCGGCGGCTAAGCAAAGATGCTTTGGCGGCGTCTGCCTCCTCGAATGAGCGCGCCATAATCACTACGAGCGGGTCGCCAATGTCTTTATGGCCGATCTCCCCGATCAGCCACTCGATCTCCTTGTTCGCCGCCTCCCCCAACTCCCCGCTGACAATCCAGCCGGGAGGGAGTGGGAGGTCGTCCCGTACCGCGGCGGGGGAAAACCCGCCGACCAGATCTAAGTAGACCAGCGGGTACGGCGTCAGAGGAGCGAAGACAAGATGGCTGTGTTGAATTCCCATCTTCTTCGCCAGCTTGGAAGCGTAGCCCCGGTAATACCTCTCGACATCACTCGGACCGGCCTCTTTGCCGTTTTGCCGAAGCTTATCCTCGACAAACAAGCAGCCCGAGTGGGAGGTGATAATCTCGATCCCCGCCGCCTCGATTACGCGTCTTCTGGTACTGTGCTCGTGCCAGAAGGCCGAACCGAGTGAGCGAACACCGTCCTCGTAGAAACCTCGGTGATCAGGACACATAAGCATGTCACTTCTGACACCAAAAGCTTTGTGGACCTGAGACTGGGTTCCGTAAAGCTGCATGAACCCAGTTTCGCCCAAACCACGGGCGACGGCAAGGTAGCTACTGAAATCACGATCGTTGAACATTCAAACCCTCCCGACCTGTGTAGACTGCGATGAGAGTGCTAATGCACGGTAAAAAGAGTATCAAAAAACTCTCCCTTTTTCAATCCCCTCAATGTCTTCAATACTGCCTCATCCTCATATTTTAGAAATAAGAAGAGGTGCCAAGCTAACCCACATCGGATGTGGGTTAGCTTGGCACCTCTTCTTGGCAGATATTTTAGCTACGACTTTTAAGCCATTTTTTTGAATAGTTTAATGAATATTTCGATTTTTTTGGATACACAAAAACAGGGCAAGTGCTCACATTGCCTGCCCCGTTTGCCCAATTTGGTTCAAACTTTATTAGATCAATTCGAGTTTTTGTTTGACTTTTTGGACCACTTCGTCCATCTTCCAGTCAGATTTAACCAAGTAGTCGGAAATGCCCATATTGGTGTCGGCAATCTCGGTCACTTCGGCTGCTTTGATCGGGTCGCCAATATTGGTCAACATTATCACCGAAACATACTGCCCCCATTTGTCTTTTTTAAGTTCTTTCAGCACTCCTAAGCCATCTAGTTTCGGCATCATTACATCCAAAAGTATCAGATCCGGATGAGTCTCTAAGGCCTTTTTTAACCCCTCTGCCCCGTCTTTTGCCTCCTCAGTCATAAAACCTTCCTTCCTGAGGTGCTTCGAGAGAACATCGCGAAGCGGTTTTTCGTCGTCAACTATTAAGATGGTTTTGGTTTCCTCGCCCATTGAGCCCTCCTTAAATCTAATACTTAGATCGAATCCCCTAAAAGTTATAATTTGGTAGCCGATAACTCGCGACTGCCGCTTTTTTTCGGCATTCCCGAGAATGGTAAAGTGACAAAAAAGGCAGTGCCCTTATGCTGTTTAGAGTAAAACTTTATCTCGCCGCCGGAATGGTCAAGAATCGATTTTACGATGTAAAGGCCCAGTCCGGTACCCTCGCTAACCTTTTCTTTGATATTGTCTGCCCGAAAAAGCTTGGTAAAGACTTTATCCTGCTGATTTTTGGGAATTCCGAAACCGTTATCCTTGACCGTGATCAGTAAACTCTTTCTCGGCTGGCTGTCTTTTTTGATTTCAACGGCAATATATATTTTCCCGCCTTCCTGGGTATATTTTACAGCATTTGAGATCAGGTTTTGAAAAATAATCCGGGTCAGGTTCGGATCTATCATTACTTTGTTAATCTTAATGTAATTTTCCTCAACCTCAAGTTTTTTCTCAGTGATTTTCGGTCTAAGCTCCAAAACTACGCTTTTGACGATCTCTATCAGGTCGCAAGGTTCCGGTTCGATCATAAAAGTTCCCATATCGATGCGCGAAACATTCAAAAGCGAACTGACCAATTTGATCATCCGATGATTGGCCTCAGAAATCTCGGAAATATATTTTTTCTGTTCGTCATTTATTTTACCGGTATCGCCGTTTAGTATGGCTTCGGTGTACCAGTTAACGGAGGTCAAGGGGGCTCGGAGCTGATGCGAGGCCAAAGAAACAAACTCACTCTTGGCTTGATCGATCTCTTTTGCTTTGGTGATATCGCGCTCGATATAGACACAAAAAATGATATTCATCTCGGCATCCAAAACCGGAGCAACCTGAGTCTCGGCAATATAGCCCTGACTGTTTTTGCGAATATTGCGAACTTCCTTAATTGCATACTTGCGGGTTCTGCGGACGGTATCCCAGATCTTGCCATGTTCGGGATCACTTTTATCCCCCCAAAAAAGCGGAGTTTTGCCGATAATCTCCTTATTGAGATAACCCGTCATCGTGCTGGTAGCATCGTTGGCGTAAATAATGTTGGATCCGGCATCGGTAATCACTATCAAATCGGAGGCGTTTTCCACGGCCAGTTTAAACTTTTCCAGATCCCTCATAGCTTCTTTGAGATCGGCCGTCCTTTCTTCGACTTTTATCTCCAACTCGGCATGGGCCTTTCTCAACTCCAGCTCGGTTCGATGACGCTGAAGCGCAACCGCGGCTTGGTGCAAAAAAGCTTCGATAGATTTTTCCCGAAGCTTGTTTCCGTGCCGAAGCAATACCACCGCATTACCGAATAACTGCCCTTTCCAACTGAAGCCTAGAGTGTAGGCTCCAGTAATTGAAGCGGACAACTCAGCTACTTTGGTCAGCACCCGGGGAAATCTGCCCTGACCGATACCGAATAAACCGTCTTGAACTTTGATCAGCCTCTTGCTGATCAGATTTCTCTGGGCACTGACCGAAATTGGAAAGCTACTCTTAAAAGGGTTGGGACGGATGAGAGTGCGGAATAAAACCCGGTCGACCGTTTCCGAGACACCGAAAATATGCTTGGTGATGGTCGCCTGTTCGCTCTGTATAAACTCGTTGATGATAACAATACTGTCGCCTAAAAGTTTATGCAGATTCTCACCTATATATTTGTAGATGTCGCTCTTATAGTCGAGTTCCACAAAACCGATAGCCGCCTCGGACAATACGGTCATATCGTGGTATAGAAGTTCTTCGGGCTCTTGATCCAATCGCCCTCCTTCTTGGATTATTTTATACGCGAATGGCGGATATAACCGGAGCAGGGAATTATTTCTATGCCTTGTTTCTCCAGCTCGTCCATAATGAGATTCATGCCGAGGGAATCGGAAGCGATGTGGCCGGCAATGACAATATTGATGTAGTGTTTAGCCGCCTCGGCTACGTCTTCCTCCCCTACATGCATGGCGATCTCGGTGCCGATTCCGTAGTGGCTAAGGCGCTCAAACATCTTTTCGGATCCCTTGCCGGAGGTGCCCCCGGTCATACCGGAAACGACGATCTTGCCGACTCGGCTTTTTTCGCCGCCGGCGAAAATCACCGGCCCCGAGTGGAGTTTCGTCGCCAGCTCGTATTCCGGAATTTCTTTGAGAGATTCAACCAACTCCCCCACCATTCGAAAATTTTTCTTTTCCAGATATTTTTCGACAAAATTCCAGACGCTGTTGTCGGCCGGGGTATGAAGATTGATAAATGGAATCTTTAAAAGTTCCGCCGCCATTACCGCTTTGAAATGGTTTGCCGGAGACAGTCTTCTCCAAACGTAATTCAGCTGATCTTTTAAAACTCCCTCGCCGATATTTTCCGGTACTCCGGCTCGGGCTAAAACGGCAGTCTGGATATCCATAACTTCGTGCAGATCCGCCAAAGCCTTACCCTCGGGATGATGGGCGATGATCAGATCTATCTTTTTTCCGGCTCTCTCGAGTTCTTTGGCTAAAACGACTTCTTCGGTGCCGATGTCAATACCGGCTAGAACTCTCTTGACTTTACGGTTCGGATCACCGGTTAAAAAACGGCTATCGGAGTAAGGATTAACGAATTTCTCTTGATCGTATTCAGCCTGTTTTTTCTTGGAAAGCTCTTTGAACTCCTCCTTGGCATCCTCAAGAATCCGAGCGATCTCTTTCTCGCCGCGCGGATCGTTTTTGATGCCGATCAGTATCCCCAGATTAAATATTTCTTGCGTGGTCATTTGACTCCTTGCTATCAATGGACAACCTCCACCGATCATTCCCTCCTGCCGGTAGGCAGGGATCTTGTTTCGATCTGTGGAATTAATCTATGGCGGTCGCTGTTCAATTTACTGTATTACTCTGTCGATGATTCCGTACTTTTTGGCTTCATCGGCAGTCATGTAATAATCGCGGTCGGTATCCTTTTCGATGATTGATAGCGGCCTGCCGGTATTTTTAGCCAGAATTTTGTTTATCTGCTCGCGAACTCGGATGATCTCTTCGGCCTGAATTTTGATGTCTGCGGCCTGACCCTGGGTTCCGCCCATCGGCTGGTGAATTAATATTTTTGAATTTGGCAAAGCAAAACGTTTACCCTTTTGGCCTCCGGACAAAAGAAAAGCTCCCATCGAAGCGGCCATCCCGATGCAGATAGTCGAGACATTCGGTTTTATATATTGCATGGTGTCGAAAACCGCCAAACCCGCCGTGACACTGCCTCCGGGCGAATTAATATACATTTGGATGTCGCTTTTTTCGTCCTCTGAAGCCAAAAACAACAGCTGAGCGATGATAATGTTGGCCACATCGTCGTCGATGGGTCCGCCCAGCATGATAACCCGATCCTTCAAGAGACGAGAATAAATATCATAGGCCCGCTCGCCAAATTGCGATTTTTCGATAACGGTAGGGATTAAGTAAGACATATTTCTCCTTCTAATTTACCGAGATTTTATCAGATTCAGATCCAGCATACAAGCGCGTAACTCTGATATTTATAATTTGATCTTGGATATTTTATTTGACATCTGAAATTTGAACTTTGAAATTACTTAAGATATTCCCAACTCCCTTTGCCAATTTTTTCCGGCATAATTTTGAATAGTGTAAGCGGAAAGCAGGATTCCAAGTATTGCCATGGCGATGAACGGCGAGGTCAAGTCCGCCAGGCCGCCGACGAAAAGCCCGGGCAGACTCATAGCCAGATTGGCCATCATTAGAGTAATGCCAAAAACCCGGCCGCGCATTTCGGGGTCTGAGTTGATATGAAGCATTGTCTGTGAAGAAATATAGACCATGGCAGTGCCAAAACCCATAATCATGGTGAACAAGACCATCAGCTCGCGGGCAAAGAAAAACGGTTGATAGAGAGGATAGACCACTAAAGCGATAAACCCCAAACTAACAAAAATGAATCCGGTATCAACCGTTTGCCGCTTGTTGATGGTTTCTCCCCGCTTTTGGATAATATATGCTCCCGCTAGCATACCCAAACCCGCCGGAGCGATGATGGACCAGCCGATATTGGTAGCAGCGATTTTTAGGACTGATTCGCCGAACGCCGGGAGTAAAACTACAAACGAACCTAGGACGATCCAACCTGTTGAAAATTTGATCAGCGGCGATCGGACATTAACCTTTCTATAGATATATTTTATGCCGTTTTTCGTGTCCGCCCAAACCGAGGAAATATCTCTGGCAAAAGTTAAAATATTTAGGACCCTAATCTCTTTTTTGTCATAATCAGACATTTTGTAGCAGAGCAGCGCCGATATCAGATAAAGAAATGCGCAAAAGATGAAAAACAAAGTCGATCCGACAGCCGCATAGACTGGGCCGCCGATAGAATAGCCGACAAGAAGAGCGGCGTATAATGTAGAAATCGAGAGAGAATTGGCATTTATCAGTTTTTCTTTGCTAATGATGAGAGGAAAGCTGGAGTTTTCCGCCGGGGCAAAAAACTGAGTAATAGCGTTGATTAAAAATACCACCTCTAAAACCGCCAGGACATTACCATCGGCCAATATTAATAGCAGGACCGCCAGAAACCGTAAGACATTTGTAAAAACCAAGATAGTTTTATAGTTTAGCCGGTCGGCGATGACTCCGGAGAAAGGACCGAAAATTATCGAAGGTAGAGCTGAAGAAATTAGGACCAGCGATACGGAAGTAATCGAACCTGTTGTTCGATAGATTTTTAGAATCAAAGCAAAGTTGAGCATGTTGATCAACATGCTCAAC
>JAKAMI010000009.1 GCA_021812945.1 bacterium | reverse complement strand
AAAGAAGTCTCATCGACCTTTTATCGCTAAACGAAGATACAATTCACAAGTTTAAGAGCCAAGAATTCGATCCGCAGTTAAGTTTTTGGTAAGTTTTATTTGGACAGTAGTGTCTCAACTATACCAAGAATTGACAAGGGACTCTTTTAATGCTATTAATTTGGTTATATCCAGCAGTTACAAAAGCCAGATCAGGAATGGAGTGATAGTCGATGCGGCTTAACATCACCTACGCCAACGGTGAGGAATGCGAATGTGGCAGACGTGCTGCGTACATCGTGAATGGCAAGCCGACTTGTACCGGCGTTCACCTAAACGTCAACGCGTTTCACAAGGAGGTTAGGGTTACAGTCCCATCAGATTTGCGGGGCGGCTTCGAACTCGCTCGAGCGCCGAGGAGCAGTCAGTGCTGGAACTGTGACAACGAAACCGGGGGCTGTAAGAAGAGTGGGAAGTTTGTCGTCTCGATGCCCTCCGTGCCAGGGATCGTAGTCTGTGGCAACCCGAACGAGATTGAGCACTTGGTCGTGCTGGTAGTCGGTGCGGCAGTCTCCCACCTCGTGCACGGCCTTGGTCTGAGTCTGCTACCCAGCAGGCTCAACTCTCTTGTCAGGATGCCGGTCCTACCCGCACACTTGCTTCGTCTCCAACTCACGGCGGCTCACATGGCCGCAATCCGCGGCGACGACTAGGCGGTGTGGTGCTACGGCACATCCGAAGTCCCGGGATTGTACCCGGGACTTCGTCGTTTAAAAAAGTTAAAAAATATTGGCTCCAGAACTAGTGAATAATTACTCGGAGAAATAGTTCTAGATTTTATACCTAAATCGATTGTCAGATGAGGCTAATTTTGGTATGGTCAAACTAGATTTAGATTTGTAAAGTTTTGGTATGATCCAAGAGAAATTGTTTCGACAAAAAATTGATAATGGTCAGTTGGATCATGCGAATTTGCTGATCTCGTCTGACGAGTCTATTTTAAATGGCCAGATTGATTATTTGCAAAACAAACTGGGATACAACCGGTTCGAGATTGTCAAGATAGCTCCTGAGGACAAGAAAAACGGCGAGATCACCATTGGGATGATAAAAAGTTTGCGATCCGAGTTATCAAACAGAGCTTCCAGCGGCAAAAGGTTGGTAATTATCAACGCGGCGCACAAGATCAACGCCGAGGCGGCAAACAGCTTCTTAAAAACCCTGGAAGAGCCGCCAAAGGACACCACTATCGTGATGTTGTCGGAAAGCCGCGACATCTTACCCACTCTTGTCTCTCGCAGCCAGGTCTATAGTTTTCCGGCTCTAAAACGTAGTTATCAAGAATTTCAACCGGAAGATATAGACAAAATATTTAGACTAGGATTGAAAGAACGCTTTGCTATGGCAGACAAGATAGTTAAAGACGGGAGAGTCGAGATTTTTTTGGAAGACCTACTAACTTATTATCACGGTAAATTGAAAAACGGGGAGCGGGTTGAGAGAATTATCGAGGTTTTATTATGTGCCCAAAGGCATTTCCAAGCCAATGTCGTGGCCAAGCTGATAGTCGAGAACGTGATGCTAATATTATCGTAAATATAACACGTCGTTCTGATCCTGCTCAGCGGGAGAAGAATCCCAAACTTTATAGGCATGCAACGGGATCCTTCAGTCGCTGACTCTTTCAGGATGACATAGACAACACGTCATTCTGAGTGATTAGCGAAGAATCCTGCAATTTGCGGCACTGGCGGCGGGATCCTTTGCTCGATGACTCGCTCAGGATGACAGTTAAAAATTAAGATAAGTGACTATGGATTTACGCATAAAAATCATTTCAAACGGTAAAATAGTTCCTTTCAAGGAATCGGCTTTGAAGCTGGCTTCCGGCGATGAGGTGTTGATAGAGTCTATGGGTTGCCAGGAAAAGGCAGTGATCTGCGACATTGGCGACTTGGGCGAGGAGGAAGCGGCCACCCAGACTGAAGCCGAAGGCGAGTCGCCGGAGATTATCCGGCGTTTGACCGAAGCGGACAAAAAACGTTATGCAGAGCTAAAAAAACAGGCGAGTGGTTTTATTCCGGAGTGCCAGAAGAGAATCGACGTTCATAAGCTGGAAATGACTCTTTTAGACGCCGAGCTGAGCTTTGACGAGAAAAAGCTAACTTTCTTTTTCTCGGCTCCCGGACGAGTAGATTTTCGGGCATTGGTCTCGGATCTGGCTTCAAGCTTCAAAAAATTGATCCGATTGCAGCAAGTCGGCGCCAGAGATCAAGCTCGATTTACCGACGGCTACGGCCGTTGTGGACAAAGATACTGTTGCCGCTCATTTTTACCCTCAAATCTGGATGAAGTCACGCTGGAAATGGCCAGAAGCCAGCAACTGGCGCACATGGGCTCGAACCGGATTACCGGATCTTGCGGCAAACTGATGTGTTGTTTGAAGTTCGAGCTGAAAGATTACAACGAAAAATTGAAAGATTTGCCCAAGATCGGCGAAGAAGTTAAAATTAAAGACGGGGTTGGAACGGTTGTGGACCTGAATGTATTAAAGAAAAAAGTCAGCGTTGAGTTAAAGGAAGGGAATCGAGTGGAGGTCGATTGGTTGAAGTAATAATGATAATTTGTCTGGCAGTGATACTGTTCATCATGATCAGGCGTTTTCCCGATACCGCGCAGGTTTTGGAAGAAAACGGGGGGCAAGCCGGGAAAATAAAACAAGAAATCGACAAATCCGAACCGATAGAGGAGATGCCTGTAGGATCAAGGTATTCGGAATCTGTAAAATCGTGTCTTCGCGAAGCCAAGGAACTGATCGATGACAATAAAGCTCAACAAGCCGAGGACAAACTAATCGAAGCGATCCAGGAAGATCTGCATTGCGCCACCGCCTATACGCTTTTAGGCGACATTTATTTTCAGAGGAAAAGAACCGAGGAAGCCGAGGAGTCTTACAAGGCGGCCTTGAAAAGCGACGATTCTCAAGCCGCCGCTCACTTTGGATTAGCCTTGATTCTCGAAGAACAAGGTCGGAGCAACGAAGCAGTGAAAGAGGCTCAACAAGCCGTCAAACTGGATTCGTCCAACGATCTTTGGTACAAGAAACTAGCCGATTTTTATATGGACCTGCGGATGTATGCCAAGGCAGAGATGGCCTACCGCAAAGCCGAAATCTTGCGTCCCGACTACGCGCATTACAAAGAACTAGCCACAGCTGCGGGTGAAAAACAGCTCTCCCATAAAGTCGGGAGGTAAAATAGACAATGAAATTAAAAAAGAGGCCCAAAGGGCCTTTTTTAAATAATCAAAGTCACTCGTTGGCAGGGGTAAGAGGAGTCGAACCCCTAACTATGGTTTTGGAGACCATCGTTATACCGTTTAACTATACCCCTGAATGAGTTATAAAGTTGAAAGTTGTGTCATTTTACGAACTTTATAACTTTACGACTTTATTACTTTCAACTTTAAGACTTATTTCGTTTCTTTGTGTAGAGTGTGTTTTTTGCAGCTCTTGCAATACTTATTCAGCTCCAGTTTATCTTTCTGAAGCTTGGTATTTTTGTCAGTTTGATAATTACGCTCTTTGCAGACCGTGCATTCCAAAGTGATAACTTCGCGTGCATCTTTCGCCATGATATTTCCTTTAATTAATTTTCTAAATTATCTGGAGCCGGAGACGGGAATTGAACCCGTGACCTCGTCATTACCAATGACGTGCTCTGCCAACTGAGCTACCCCGGCGGGTGGTGCTGGGAGTAGGATTCGAACCTACGAAGGCATAAGCCGTTAGATTTACAGTCTAATGCGTTTGACCGCTTCGCTATCCCAGCACATTTAAGTTAAAAGTCTATAAAGTTGAAAGTTTGTAAAGTGAGATACCAAATGATTAACTTTTAACTTTACAACTTTATTAACTTGACTTGGAGCCGATGGTCGGACTCGAACCGACGGCCGACTGTTTACAAAACAGTTGCTCTACCAACTGAGCTACATCGGCTCGATTTGGACACTACTACCTTAACAAATAAATGACATTTCTTCAATAATAAATCAGATGTGCCCAAAATCATTCGATTAACCGGCATACTACCACTTCGTGGGCGGCATCGCCGGTCATAATCGGACGGGAGATTTGCAATTTTCGAAAATGGAAATTACAATGTAGGTTAAGTATAATGTAGGTGTTTATGTAGCTCAGGATGACATTAGCCTAGGATGACAGACATCGGCTCAGGATGACAAAATATCATAAGAAAGGCTACAGTCTAATTGGAGAAACGGTCAGCGCCGGATGTGTCAGTGGCGAATCAGTGGAATTGATCTGTGGAGGTTACAGTTCAATATTAATTTGTAAGAAGGGAGTAGGATGGAAAACAAATCCCTGATGCAGGCGGCGTTGGTTCTTTCGATCGCCGCGGCGGTCTTGGGGGCGCTGGACGCGGTCGGAGTCAACATCTGGCTTTCGGCCAACTCATGGCTTTTGGTTTCGGCGGTCCTCGGCATCTGGACGCTGATCTTTAGACCGGCCAAATAATTATTTTTTGAAGGAATCGATTGTCGACAATCGCAACTATTGCTATAATTGTCACAGGTATTATGGAGGGATAAATAAAACTTTGGCCTAACTTACCGGTGATTTCCAAGAGAATACGCTGGAGGCGCGTTTTTACGGTAGCGTCCTTGTTTTTGTTACTGGTTTTTTCCGGCTTTTTGGTTACCAGTCGCTATTTTAATCAAACCACCAAAGCTGCCGATTACGAATTTACCAGTACCGATGTCAATAATTCACTCGGTAAAAACAACTACTTCCTTGACGGTTGGGAGATGAGTAACCAAAATGCGCTAGGCCGAGTCGCCCCGCTCAGAAATCTCAAAGGCGGCTCAGTCTTGGTCAGCAACGGTTTCCAGCTGCGTTTTGATAATTCACCCGGTGGTTTCAACACCCCCGGCCATACCAATAACCCGCTTTTTGCTACAGTCGATACGACCGATCCGACCAAGGATCTAACGCCGCAAATAACCGATGGAACTACACATTTATCCAGTTTGACCTTAGACAATAAGTCAAGCATTACCCACACCCCTCTAGATTTCGTCTGGGCTAACAACGATAACGGTTTAGGGGTCAGCCAGGGGTTTGGTCTTCGCTGGACCGGTTATTATTTTTCCGCCACCGGTAATCCGACTCTGAAATTTACCTCTGCCTCCGATGACGGTTCGAAAATCGAAGCGTACTTCAATGATGGCAGTTCTCTTTCTTGGCACGAGGTTTCAAGCGATTGGGATGTCCATAGTATCCTGTTACCGCGAAATCCGGCCACGGTCAAGAGCATTAACTATGCCGCTGGCACTTATCTACCCGTCAGGATCAGCTATTACAATGCCCAAAAGGGTTATGCCGGGATGACTCTGTTTGTTTACGGAGCCGATGCGAAATGGTACGCGCCGGTAGCCGGCGCCGGTTCTCTGGTCGGAAATTTCTACACCGGTCCCGACCGGACCAAGTACAGCGAGGGTTTGGTGGCGGATTATTACCTAGATATCCCGACCAGCGACTGGATTTATGACGAATCCGCGACGACTCAGATTTGTATTTCTATCGCGCGGCGGCGAGGAGGCATCAGTGACAAAATTTGTCAGGACATTCGTCTCAACGGCAGCCACCGGTCATATTCGGTAACATCCCAGGCGGCCACCTTTAGTAGCGTTTCTCCGTTTTCGATGAGGGAATATTATTTTTCTTACATCGATTCGAGCTATAGCCACTCTTTTGACTCAACCGGCTGCAGCGGATTCAGTCTGAATACGGGCTATGGAAACGATGCCAACAATTTGCCAAATGTGACCGACTTTAGCGGTTGCTCTGGCTTGGGGACACCGTTTATCAACTCAAACGGAGATAAAACGGATATTTTTAACCGGAATATCCGTTATCTCGATCCAAATAACACGACGCAGGACTGGACCGGAGGGGGGCGATCTAGGTTGCGCTTGGATGTGGCCGGGTCACTGACAATCTCAAACGGTTCAGCGGTCGATGTCTCTTCGGCCGGTTGGCCGGGGATGCCGGCCCAAATCGGAGGTTTTGATGCTCTCGCAGCTACTAAACGCAATGGCCTTGGGACGGGCGGGGGCATGGCCTCGTCGCAAAGCGATGGACATAACTGCGTGGCGGCCGGAGGCTCATTTGGTGGTCTTGGCAGTGTAAGCGAGCCAACGGGTAACTCCGCCTGTGACTATAATGTGTTGAGCGGCTTGCGATTCGGACCCAGCTACGGTGGCTTGGACGACGTCGAGTATCTCGGCTCAGCCGGGGGGAATAACATACCCAACAACGGATACAACATCAGTTTCCCGGGCGGCGGGCTTGTCATAATCAATACCGGTTCACTGAAAGTCGCTCCCAACGCAAATATTCTGGCCAGCGGAGGAGGAATGGGCGATGGCCGGTTTGGCGACAACGGAGGCGCCGGCTCCGGTGGCGGGATTCATCTCACCCTTAACCAGCCAACCGATCTGGTCGGCGACAATCCTCACGTAGCCGCCAACGGCAACTATGATGTGGCAAATTATGGCGCCGGAGGTGGCGGCCGCATCTTTATCGAGGGAAATTTCGCGACGCCAAATGACTCGTGTCCCGGCAATGTTGTGGCCAGTGCCGGTTCGAATCAATTGGGGGCGACGGACGGCACCACTCTTTGTCGCGGTTTTCGGTATGTGGCGATCAAAAAATCATTATCCAAATATAATCTTCAGCCAGGCGATCAAACTACGGTGACGCTGACTTTCGCCAATCCGACCGGCCTGCCGATCACCTTTGACGATCAATTTCTTAACAACGGAATAGACGAATCGGGCAATTACGATTTTCTCAAGATTGTTAATCCGCCAGCCGGCTGTACGCTAAATAATTCCGATCAGAACTTTGCTACCGCTATCCGCTGTATCGGCTTCAAAGGCTCCAGTCTGACTTATACCTTGGAATATCCGCCCAGTCCAAATAAGTTGTTGAAGATAGCCGTGGCAGGCTCCCTCGCTAACGATGCTAAAAAAATAAGCGTCAAAAAAACACTTTCATCGTCCAATCTCGGCGCCGGTAGCGTGCTGGGGGTTACTTTGGATGTGAAAAATCCGCTGGGACAGTCGGATTTGTCCGGACAACCAGGTCTGCCCTATGAACTGTCTGACGAAATCCCGTCGGATGGAACCGGTGCTACACCCGGCACACCCATCGGCAAGATACTGGGCAATCTTCCGGCCGGATGCAGTTTATTGCAGGAAAGACTGGTCAGTTGCCGCGGCCTGAGCGACCGGAAGATTACATATAACCTGCAGGTCGATGGAAAAATTCCCAAGGAAAGCTACCAGCAGCTTTTTGGCGGTAAGGCTACGGTTACCGTCAGGGCGGTTGACGGCGTTACTGTTCTTCAGCAAAATTTCAGTCGAGAAATTCAATTGCCGGATGGCAGTGACACCAAAGTCTTGGTCGCCAGCGCAACGCCAACGGCTAATCCGCCGTTACTGTTGTGGCTTCCGGATAAGACGGAATACAATTATGATCTAGTCAGCGCCGTCAGCCGCCAGCAACTTTATCACGGTTCCGTTGTCATCAACGGCCTGCGCATCGACACGGAAGATGCTCTGGTTTTCCCCCGAAAACAAATAATCGGCGATGTTTATCTGAATCCGGACTCGTCCACCAGCCTCCAAGATTATTCGAGTTTTGGCAGCCATCTCGGGATAAATACCGATCTCATAACCGCTTGGAAGATTGAAAAAGGTTATACTATCGATCCGAAGGCGCTAAGCGGCTGGGATACGGCAAATATGCCCAGAAACCAAGAGATGCAGAAAAATTTCGACCGGCTACAGCGGTCAGCCGCGGACCTTATGAACAATGTCACACTACTGACGAATTCTAATTGCGCCGAATCAAAGTTGCAATATCCGGAGGGTCAAGTTTTTCAATTCGGCACTCTTGCCAACCCGCTCTACCCATTTTCCTCAAATTTGGCGACCTTTTGTCCAAATACGCTCTTAGTCAATGGCCCTTTTGATCTGGGTCTCGACCCGGAAGTCGCAAAAAATCAATTCGGAGCGGTTGATCTGTCTGCGGCCACTTTCGGCTTACTGGCAACAGGCGACATCACCGTCACTGTCCCGGCCGGAAAAATTCTAAATATGAAAGCAGCCGTGTTCACTCCAGGCACCATCACGATTAAAGGCGACGGCGGGATCAATTTTTCCGGTTCTCTGGTAGCGAACAAAATCACCATTGATACCAAAACCGCCATTATCAAGTACGACAGCAATTTAGAGACGACACCCCCGCCCGGGTTCAATTTTCTGGCTCCAACCAATGCTAATACTAATTACTAATTTTAGTTTGTAGCGTTTCTCACGATATTTTGTCATCCTTAAGCTGATGTCTGTCATCCTGAGCTTGCGAAGGATCTATTCCATAGGCAGAGATTCTTCACTGCGTTCAGAATGACGGAACAAGCTACATTTCGCCGCAAACTAAATTTATGATAATAGCGCAGGGGATTTCTCATTCGAAAACTCTTTCGAAATAACAAAATGGATTGAATCATCTGTGAGTAAATTGAGATTAATCGGATTGAAGCGCCGCAGAGTCAGAAAGATCTATGGTTGTTGACACGATACTTATTATCACCGATAATAAGAATAAGAAGTTGTTATTAGGAGGGAAATGGTTGAAGGTTCGCCTCAACATCTAAACGAACTCACTATCGATCAGGGACAGGGAGTAAGGTTTAACGGGTTTAATTCCCTACTTATCGTTTCGACCGTTATAGCGGTGGCTTTTGCGGTGGCGATGCTTTTGTATCAATTCTCACTCAGCCGGCAGGTCAACAACTTGCAGAGCCAAAAAGCCGACCTCGCCTCTCAGATCAAAACCCCGGACAACCAAAAACTCGAGGCATTGATTAACGGTACTGCCGACTCCATCGCCCTGATCAAATCCCTGCAAAACTCTGCCGAATACAAGATGGGCAATTTTATCGTCGACTTTCCCAAACTGGTTGGCACCGGCGTCGTGATTAAAAATCTCTCGGTCGACGCCGATCTGCAAGTGAAGGTCGACGCGGCTACAGCCAGCCAGGCCTCGCTGGCTAAGTTTATGCAGTCGCTTCAAGACTCTCCATTATTTCAGGACGTGACTCTGGTTTCTTCCGGCACCGGCGGCGCCGACCCCAAGACTGCCACTACTTTCTCTATCGTAGCTAAGATAAATAAAGCGGCGGCCAACGAGGGACTGCTGAAGAAGACTCAAGCGTCCGCTCCGGTCACCACAAATCCGACTTCTGTTCCCGCAACCCAATAATCGACTGATAAATAATCGGTCAGATTCGCACACCTCAGGCGGGAATGACGAAATGAGGATCGGGAATGGATCATTAAACCAAAACCATGCAAACACCAAGCCAAACCAAAAGTAATAATATAGTAGGGATTTCGCTGGTACTCTTAGTGATGGTGCTTTATTTTGCATCGCAGTTATTGGCTCCCAAGCTAAAGAAATACCGAGAACAGGTTACCCTGCTCAAGTCCGAGATCGCTTTGGCGCAGGAAAAAGTCGACAGTTTTCAGACTGCTTCAAGTAAAGTTGTGGAGCTTAAAGATACCATCGACCGCATCAACCTGGCTGTGCCGGCGGGCCGTGATGTCCCGGGAGCTTTAACCTCTCTTGAAGCGATGGCGGCCAAAGAAACGGTGGCACTGAAGAGCAGCCAACCCAAACCGTCAAATACCGTTTTTATTCCGACCGCCTCGGGTGCTACAAGCGCTGGCAACTCAGGGAACAGCTTAGCTTTCACGCTTAGCTTATCGACCGACTATCCCCACCTGACCGCATTTATTAAAGATGTAGAAAACAATCTTAGACTGATGAAGGTCGATTCTCTAATCATCACCCCGTCGGATCAAAATATGCTTAGTGTTTCGATGGATGTTGTGACTTATTCGCGAGACTTGACGAAGGAATAACTATGAACAGCAAATCCGTATTATCTATGTTGGGGGGTCTTGTGGTTTTGGCCGCGACTTTGGTTATTGTCGTGTATGTCTGGATCGGGACAAATCCGGGGACGACTTCAACAGCCGCCGGCAACCCGGATTTGACTCCTCTAAAAATCGACCAAATCAGCCCTGACGATATCAACAGCATTTCGACCCTGACCAAATTTGGCAACGTTCCAGTGGCCAACACGCCGGCCGAGCTGGGACGCCCCGACCCCTTCGCCGGACTTTAGACTATTTACTATCAGTCAAAATACTAACTAAACCATATGATTATAAGTCCCCTTCATAGTTAGGTTTTGGCTTTTTGTTTGTTATTTCGTTTGTCATTTCATAATATTGGATCAGGAGATTTCTCGCTAGCGTTCCGAAATGACAATAAAATTGATTCACTTTAATGCCAACCGCTTCAATAATCAAATCACCGGTCGCCAGCGGGTATCAGTCCATACTCGATGTTTTTATGTTGCAGGGACTGATAAATTACCAGGATTATCAAACCATCAAAAACAAATACAAATCCGATGTCGAGATCGAAAAGTTTTTGTTGCAAAACAAGTTAATCTCGGCGGACTCTATAAATCGCGCCTACAGCATTATCTTAAAGATGCCTTTTGTTGATCTGAAGAATTATCTTGTCCTGGACGAAGCTAAGAAAATCGTTTCCGATAAATTCATTGAAAGCAACCTTATCGCGCCTTTTGCTCTTAAAAACCAAATTTTAAGCGTGGCTATAGCCAAGCCCTCTCGGCTATCCGAACAGGTTCCTCTGATCGAGAAACAATTCGAGTCAAAGGTGAAAGGGGTTAATTTATTCATTACCTCGCCTTCCGATATCGAGAGCGTTTTGAAACAGCGGCGGGGGCAGGATCAAGGGACTCTTCTTTCTAGAGCCAAATATCCTACCGTCTTCCTAAAAAATCAGAACATTCCAAAAGAGCTTTTAAATTTACTCCCGGCCTCGTATATAGCAGAGTATCATCTGATTATTTTCAACAAACGCGACGACTTCAACTATTTAGTAGCCACCGATCGGGTCGACAATCCGGAAACTCTCAAGGCTATAAAGGCAGTAGAGGAGCAAAATAATATTAACTTTGAATTATTTGCGACTTCAAGCGACGATGTGGCATATTTGATCAACTTGATCGGTACCAAAGATAAATCAAAGCCGCCGGAAACAAAAGCGGCGGCAAACCAGCCGGGCAAAGATGCCGATTTGCCCGGAATCTTTCAGAACTTTAAGGAGATGTTTTCGGGACGATCCCAAAACGGCCAGATTACAGTCGATACGGTCGAAAAGGCGAAGAATACAACTTTTCCGGTCCAACACGATCGGGATCAAGATAGCGTTTTGAATGGGAGAAATTTGGCCGGATCCGAATCCAAAAAAACCGGGGAGCCGGAGCCAAAGAACGAGACTAAACCCACCGAGACGGAAGATATCAAGCAGGTTGCGGCCGCCGGCGATCAAGACGAAAGCAAAACCGAGACCGATTCGGCCGCACTTTTGACAGAGAAAGCTCAAAACATCGGGGAGTTACTTAAAAACGATGTGACATCGACCGAAGAACTACAATCAATTCTCAAAGAGTCGCAAGTTCCAAAAATGGTCGCGGCGATGATCAGCTATGCTCTCTACCTAAAATCCTCCGATATCCACATGGAACCGGAAGAAAAAACGCTCAGGATTCGTTTCAGGGTGGACGGAATCTTGAGGGACGTGGTGACTTTGCCTATCTCGATTCAGCCTCAGATCGTCAGTCGGGTAAAAATATTAAGCAACCTAAAATTGGATGAGTCGAGAGTGCCGCAAGACGGCCGGTTCGGGGTAAATTTTAACGACCGGCAGGTCGATATCCGAGTCTCGACTCTACCTACGGTACGCGGGGAGAAGATCGAGCTTCGTCTTTTAGACAAAAGCCAAGGGATATTATCTTTGGAGGACCTGGGGATGGTCGGAAGAGCTTTCGAACTAACCACAGAGGCGATCAAAAAACCGTACGGTATTATTATCTCGACCGGACCTACCGGAAGCGGTAAATCGACTACGCTTTATGCTGTTTTGAATCGTATTTCCGTGCCGGCAGTCAATATCGTTACGCTCGAGGATCCGGTGGAATACGAGATACCCGGAATCAACCAGTGCCAGATTAAGCCGAAAATCGGTTTCAGTTTCGCGGACGGCCTAAGAAGCATTTTGCGCCAGGACCCCAACGTCATTATGGTCGGGGAGGTTCGAGACCTAGAGACCGCCAATATGGCAACCCACGCCGCATTAACCGGTCATTTAGTATTAACAACTCTGCACACCAACGATGCCGCAAGTTCGTTGCCCAGACTGATAAATATGGGCGTCGAGCCGTTTCTGATTACCTCCAGTATCAGCCTAATTATCGCTCAGCGATTGGTTCGACGCGTTTGTCCGAAATGCCGCGAGGAGATAAAGATACCCGAAAATCTCAAGAAACAGATTGAGGAGGAGATTAGCCGGATCCCCAGGGACGACAAAGACGATCTGGCTCGGATCAGAGAGCCTTATAAATTTTATCAGGGACGCGGTTGCAACGAATGCTCCCAGGGTTACCGCGGCCGTCTGGGGATTTATGAGGTCTTGACGGTTAGCGATAAATTAGAAGAGTTGGTAATCAAAAAATCACCTTCCACCGAGATAGCTAATCAAGCCATCGCGGAGGGGATGATTACGATGCGCCAGGATGGCATACTAAAGGCTTTGGAAGGCCTGACAACTCTGGACGAAGTCTTCCGTGTCACCGCCACATTCTGATCAAAGACTGTCATCACGAATCATTTATGAAAGTTGACGTTAGGTTAGCACGGTTATATAATGAGATTGTCGAATCCTTTTTGTACTTTTGTATATTTTGTAATTTCGCAAGTCGAACGGCAACCTTACAGTCGCCAAGGAGGGAATCGTGTATTTTAAAGAAAATCAGAAGATCGGCGCACTCTTAGATTTTGCCATAAAGAAAAATGCCACCGATCTTCATTTGATAGTCGATAGTGCTCCTATCCTGAGGGTCGATGATAAGTTGGTTGAGATCAAGGATATCGCTCCGTTTGACACTGCCTCGATGAGGGCTGCCCTAGACGGTTTTTTTAGTGAAGACGGCGCCGCCGAACTGAAGGAGCTCAAGGAAGTTGATTTCTCTTTCGGCCACGGCGAATGTCGCTTTCGTGCAAATCTATATTACCAGAAAGGGGAATTGGCTGCTTCTTTCCGTTTGATTCCGAACAAAGTCAGGACCTTCGAGGAACTTGGCCTGCCGGCTATTATAGAGCGATTTGTTCAGTCCAGCCAAGGCTTTGTCATAGTCACCGGTCCTGCGGGGCACGGTAAATCGACCACCTTGGCAGCGATGGTGGACAGCATCAACAAAAATCGACGCGAGCACATTATTACCATTGAGGACCCCATAGAATACGTCTTTGAACATAATAAAAGCATAATCTCGCAAAGAGAGATCGGCATAGATACCAATTCTTTCGGCAAGGCATTGCGCTCGGCGCTTCGAGAGGACCCGGACGTTATTTTGGTGGGTGAAATGCGGGACTTAGAGACGGTGGAGGCGGCTTTAAATCTGGCCGAAACCGGCCATCTGGTCCTGACTACTCTTCATACCAATTCCTCCGCCCAAACTGCGGATCGTATTATCAGTATGTTCCCTTCGCACCAGCAGGACCAAGTCAGATCGCAGCTGGCCAATGTGCTATTGGGGGTAGTCTCTCAGCGTCTGCTACCAAAGGTTAGCGGCGGTCGAGTCCTGGCGACAGAAATTATGGTGGTGGATTCGGCCATTCGCAATCTAATCCGGGAAGGCAAGATTCATCAAATACCAAACGTGATCCAAACCTCTTCTTCGTCAGGGATGATTAGTCTGGACAAAGTTTTGGCGGAACTGGTCAGCAAGGGCGAAGTTTCGGTTGATGACGCCATGAGTTGGGCCATCGACCCAAAGAGTTTCAAAATGATGGTGTATTAAATAATAACGTGCCGTGACCTCCACTGATCAATTCCACTGATCTGCCGCTGATGGATCCTGTCCTTATCTGTGGAGTTGATCTGTGGCGGTCACCCAACAACTGTAAGATGAAGTATCTTTATCGAGCCAAAAATACATCCGGAGATATGGTCACCGGCAGCCTCGTGGCTTCCGACGAGGTTGAAGCTGAAGCAATCCTGCAAAAGAACAGCATGATAATGGTTGATATTGAACCGGCGCACTCTATCCGCATCAACTCATTTTTCAATCGATTTCCACTTCGCGAGAAGATGATTTTCACCCGACAGCTTTCAACTATGGTCAGCGCCGGCATAGCGGCGCCGAAAGCTATTGCGGTTATCGCCACTCAGACACAAAACGAATTTGCCAAATCGGTTTATTACCACCTTATAGATGATTTGGAGCAAGGCTTGCAGCTCTCGGTGGCTATGTCAAAATATCCGAATCACTTTTCTCAAGTCATGATCTCGGTTATTCGTTCCGGCGAACAAACCGGCCAGCTGGACGAGGTTCTAAACCAACTGGCCAAACAGCTGGAGCGGGACAATATGCTTTCCAGCAAAGTTAGAAATGCCATGATCTATCCGGCGATCGTGATCCTGGCTATGCTGGGAATCGGGATATTTATGATGATTTTTGTCATTCCGAAATTTAAAGCGATTTTTGCCTCGGCCAAGGTTGATCTGCCGTGGTCAACGCAAGCCCTGATCGGTTTTTCCGATTCGGTAGTCAGCTATTGGTATTTTTACTTTATTGTTTTGGTATTTCTGGTTCTGGCGGTTCGAGCTTTTCTAATCTCGGATTACGGCCGCTACTTCTTCGACGAGCTCAAACTCAAGATTCCGGTCTTCAGCAAGGTCGTTGAGGGCGTCTATATGGCTCGTTTCTCTCAGACACTGGCTATGATGAACAAATCCGGCGTGCCTATCTTGGAATCGATAAAAATAATCTCTACAGTAATGGATAATCAAGTATATAACGAAGGTTTACGAATGGCCACGGCTCAAGTAGAGCGTGGTCTGCCTCTAAGTTCCCAGCTTTCCAAAAATCCCAACTTTCCGGTTTTGGTTTCGCAAATGATCGGTGTCGGCGAACAAACCGGCCAGTTGGAGGGGGTTATGGATAAACTGGGGAAGTTTTACGAAGAGGAGACTGACGAGAAAATCAAAGGTCTGGCTTCGCTGATCGAACCGGTGGTTATGATTCTTTTAGGTATTGGCGTCGCATTTATTGTCATTTCCGTCATTACCCCGATCTACAAGATTGCCCAAATACAGTAATCTACTGTGACCGCCACGGATCAATCCCGCAGATCAGGATAAGATCGGTCGCGATTCAGGATGACAGTCTTTGCACACCCCATAAAGACCGTCATTGTTTGGACTAATTCATAGACACTATTGTATTTTAAATCGACCCTATATATAATTAAATAAAGCATATCTTTAAGGAGGAAAGATGAAAAAGCGGAAAGCTTTTACGCTCATAGAGCTACTAATAGTGATAGCCATTATCGCCATTTTGGCAATCATTATTATCATGAATCTGATTAACGCCCGCGACAAGGCCAATTACGTCAAAGCCAAGTCGGATGTCAAGACCATCGACGACGCGTTGATGGTCACGGTTGCAGACGGTGCGGTTTATGGAGATTTTGCTCAAGGCGGGATGACTATATCAGCTTTTATGAGCGCGCAGGGTAATGCCGGAGTGGATAAGTTTAAAAAAGTGATTGGGAGTAATGTACCGACTCAGCCAAGCGGATGGACTAGCTCATTTTATGTCGTTGTGCAACCGACCAATGGGATTTACCAAGCCTTTATCTACACTCCAAAAAATAATTACACAACAGCCTGTATGTACGAGAATGGCAACGTAAAAAATAACGATAATTGTCAGCCTTAAATCATTTAATATATTTATTCATTAGGAGGAAAATGAAAAGGAGAGGCTTCACTTTAATCGAACTGCTGGTGGTTATCGCCATCATCGGTATCTTGGCCGCCATGGTTTTGGTTGCCCTAAGCGGCGCCAGAAGCAAGGCTCGCGATGCTCAGAGAAAGAGCGATCTTAGAAACATTAAAGCTGCACTCGAGCTTTACTATGCCGACCAGAAACCAAACGGCTACAACCCGACCGCGGCAATTGCGGCAGTCGATGCCACAGTTGGCAGCTTGTTCAACGGCTCTATGGCTTACATGAAATCTATACCAAACGATCCGGGCAGTCGTCCGACGGGCACAATAGCTTCGAGCGCATACCAATATGCCTCAAACGGTACCGATTACGGCTTGGCTGCAGCTATTGAAAACCAGAATGACAACGATTCCGGAGTGATTAACTCGGCTCCGACGGGAACTCCCGACCCAACCTGGAGGATTAATCCTTTCAATGCCGCCCGCGGGACCAGTTCCAGCAAGGTCTTAGTTGTCGGCAACGATTAGTTTGATTCTAATATGTCCCGATGGTTCTATCGGGACTATGAGAACCAAAAATCAAATTCCAATAACCAAGAAACAAGATACAAAAAAATTCCAATAATCAATATTCAAAATTCAAACGGAACCGTTTGGTTGTTGCGGCTTGAGATTTGGAATTTGTCTGTGTCTTGTTTGATTTCCTACCTGTTTCGTAACCAATCGCTGTCATTTCGAATTAGTCATTGAGTGAGAAATCCCCTGCAGGATTTAATATTAGATCATGAGATTTCTCGTCCTGCGACGAGTTTAAGGATGTCGAAATGATAATAATATGTGCAATATATTGCAATTCGTTTTCGTAATTAGTATTCACGATGCTCTACTATTACATTATCTACATCATCGCCGGTCTGCTTGTGGGAAGTTTTCTAAATGTGGTTATTTTTAGGTTGAGGGAGGCTGAAAGTCTGGTTTTTGGATCCTCAAAGTGCCAAAAGTGCCAGACTCAAATCAAAGCATACGATCTAGTCCCCGTCATCAGCTTCATTATTTTAGGTGGTCGATGTCGAGCTTGCCGGGAAAAGATCTCCATCCAATATCCGATCGTCGAGGGGCTAACAGCGCTTCTATTCGCGCTTTCTTATTATGTATACGGACTAAGCTGGATGTCCGTTTTGTCGGCATTTACCCTGTCTTTGCTTTTGGTGATTGTTGTCTTTGACCTTCGGGAACTGATGGTTCCGGAAGTTTTGTCGTGGCTTCTGTTCGGAATGGCGTTGATCGGTATGATTTTACTAAACTATGACAAAATAGGCTCTGTTATTTTGGGCGGACTGGTCTCCGGCGGCGTCATCGCGCTTTTAGTTTTTATTTCGAGGGGCAAGTGGATGGGAGACGGCGATATCAAGATAGCGCTGGCCATAGGCTTGTTTTTGTCTTTTCCTGCAGCCATATTTTCAGTCTTCGCCTCATTTATCAGCGGTGCGGTTGTCGGCACGGTTTTGATTGCCATGAAACGGAAATCTGGCAAAGACCGACTGCCGTTTACGCCTTTTCTGCTTTTCGGACTGGTCGCCTCGATGCTTTGGGGCCAGCGGATCATCGACTGGTATTTGGGGAGATTCATCCTTTAGTTTATTGGGTCGAATGTCTCCCACGGAGGTATTTATCGCATCTTTGGATTGATTATTTTGCGCCTTTTCTGTGCGTTGTCGTCAATATCAACTCAGTGGAGGGAATATGAAAAAAGCGTTTACTTTGATCGAGCTGATTATCGTCATTGCAATCATTTCTATTTTGACGACTATAATTATTTACAACGTGATCGGCGCCCAGGCCAAGTCTCGCGACGCCAAAAGAAAATCCGATATCAAAGCGATCTCCGTTGCCCTGGAGAGTTATAAAGCGCAAAAAGGCAAATATCCGAAGCCATGCAAAGCGCAAGGTTCGGAGGATTTATCCGGCCGTCCTTCGGCCAAAATTGACCAGGACCAATTCGGTTGTTCCGGGATTAGCGGTGCCGCGGCCGATGGAACGATAAAGGAGCTCCTGACTCAGGGCTATATCGCAAATGTCCCGCTCGATCCGGTGCCTGATACCTTGAAAGGGTATATTTATAAAACTTCTCCCGATTTTTTGGATTACAAACTTATCGCCAATAACGTCGAGTATTTGCCAAATTCCGGTAATTGCCAGGAGTTTGCGGCAGAATACTATGATCCGGCAAACGGAGGATGCGCCGATTATCAAGTATCTAGCAACTCGGAGACGACCAAAAACTGGTAGTTTATGAAAAAAAAGCAGGCTTTTACCCTCATTGAGCTTTTGATCGCTATGAGCATTTTGCTGGTAATGCTAGGTATTTCTGTATCGCAGTACCAAACTTACGAACGCCGCAACAACCTGATCCTGCTGGCCGATTCGGTCAGATCGTTCATTGAGTCGGCTCGGAATGAAGCCTCGAGCCGGGTCTACACCGACAGTTCAAACTACAATCCGAACAGCTGCAATCAGATTGTCCTAAAGACCGATCCGGAGGGTACATTGTTGTCAGAGTACCGGATGATTGATCTTCAAAAAAGTTGTACCCCGATACCCGGCCTCAGTAACAAGCTGGAAATTCACACTCCCACAAACGGGATAAGCATTACTGGAGACCTGAATATTATATATTTGGCTCCAAAAGGGACTCTAAATGCCGAGGCTCCGATTGCGATTGAACTCAAAAATCAATCAGGTGAACAGATAAATATTACGATCAATGAAAAATCAATCGCTACGGACAGAACCGGCTTTTAGTATTATTGAAACCCTTGTGGCCATCACGGTGCTGATGCTGGTACTTTTGGGGTCGGTCGCTTTGGGTTCAGCTTCTCTCCGAAATATCGTCAGGAAAGCCCAAATGGCCCAGGCGACAAGCATCGCCCAAAGCCAGCTGGAGAAGGTCAGAAACATCAGAGACAATATTTTTTTGGATGCCTCGAACGCCGACGGCAAAGGCTGGAGCGCTTGGGTTGGCCCGCGAAAGACCGAACCGGTGGCGGTGCAAGACGGCGGCAGGTATTATATAGCCTCTTCGTCTACCGGTTTTTATCTTTTTACCGCTCCCGTCGGCCAGGTTCAACCGCAGCCGCTGCTTTTCGGGGATAATTCATACGCCAATTACGAAGGGTCGGTTAGCGTTAAAGAAATACCGCCAAGTAATATTACTCCTTTTGAAGTTACCGGCTCCACTGATCAGGCGCTTAATCATCCAGCTAACGGGATGATCCCCAAGATTTATCAGATTGAATCAAGAGTAATCTGGGATTCTTTTGGCCCGCAAGAAGTGGTTCTAAACACATATTTATCAGATTGGCTGCCAAAGTTTTAAGTTAGGACTATGTCATTCTGAGCCATAAGCGAAGAATCCTGAACTTTGCGGCGGACACCAGGATCCTTCGTTCGATGACTCACTCAGGATGACATAAACAACTCGTCATCCTGCGCGGGAATGACACACAAATAAGGTCATGAACCAACGAATAATTATCAACAAACCAGCTTTTACCCTTATCGAGATGCTTATCGCAGTCTCGATCTTTGCGGTTACAGTGGTGGTCACCGCCGGTATTTTTGGCTCTTCCAGCAACATGCAGGTTTCCACCAAAGCCAGTATCAATAACGTGGAGTTTTCACAACAGATCAATAACAATATTTTTAACGACTTAAAAAGCGCCACCGGCTGGTACAAGATCGAGGCTATGGCCGGGGGTTTATCCGGCGGGTCTTCCGCCTCGTCAGACATCTATCAGGTCAAAGGGTTCGCTATTTTTAGCTATCAATCTTCTTCCGGCACGCCAGCCATTCAGTCTAGTTTCGATCCATCCGGCGGAGGAAATCTGGTAATCGGCGCCAAAGACAACTCTATAGGCGAAGATTACATTATTTATTATTTCGAGACCGCTACAAAGAAACTTTACGGCCGGACCATCGCCGGATCCCCCTGCAAGATGCTAAAGAGCGACACCTCTGATTGCGGAGTTAACAAAATTATTCCCGAATCGATGTCGGATAAATACTTGCTGAAAAACACGGGTTCCGTGATAGATAGCCTGAGTTTTAACGGCACAAATTATCTGGCCATTTTGGGCCGGCCGGTTGTCAACCCGCAGCACCCGTTTTTAGAGACGGATCTTAAAGTAAAGGCCGAGGGACTACTTGGCGGCGGTAGCAGTAGCGTTTTGGAAACCAAAAATGCCATCTCTTCCCGAAATTTCCAAGAACGTCCGCAATGATCGATCACATGTCATCCTGAAAGAGTTGGCGAATCGAAGTATTCCATGATCTGCGGCATAAACTATAGGATCCTGAAACAGATCGCAGATCCCTCGGTTAGACTCGGGACGACTGCGTCGGTTCAGGATGACTGCAGGATTGATCAAATGACAGTCTTTGCAAATGCCCCTAAAGACTGTCATTATACTTGAAAAGTATTTGTTGGGGTTTTGTGAAAGTTAGTCGTTTGTGTTATATCTGTAGATAGGGTCTGTAAAAATCTACTCAATCGTGTTGCGGAGGTCAAGTTGAAAAAAATATTTTCCGGGGTCCAGCCGAGCGGATTGCTTCATCTGGGTAACTATCTCGGAGCCATAAAACAATGGGTCTCGCTTCAGGAATCCAACGAATGTATATTTTGCATTGTCGATCTTCATGCCATCACCGTGCCGCAAGAACCGAGAATCCTCAAGGAGAATATTTTATCTTTGGCGGCTCTTTATTTGGCCCTCGGGGTTAATCCCGAGAAATCAGCCGTCTTTGTTCAGTCAAGCAGACCGGAGCACTCCGAATTGGCCTGGATTCTCAACTGTCACAGCAACTTGGGCGAACTCAAAAGGATGACTCAGTTTAAAGACAAATCGGGCGTAAATCAGGAGAGCGTTTCTGTCGGACTATTTGATTATCCCATACTCATGGCGGCCGATATTCTCTTGTATCAGACTACCGATGTGCCGGTGGGGGAAGATCAAAAACAACACGTCGAATTGACCCGAGACATTGCCGAGCGTTTTAACAAAAAATATGGCCGGTTTTTTACTGTTCCAAAGCCTCTGATTCCCGAAAAGTCCGCTCGCATCATGGGTTTGGACGATCCGGCCAAGAAGATGAGTAAGTCGTCTCAGAGCGCCAATAATTATATCTCACTACTTGACGACCCGTCTGCTATCGAAAACAAAATCAAGCGCGCGGTTACCGATTCCGGTTCGGAAATCAAGTCCGATCCTTCTAAACCTGCTATCACCAACCTGATGAACATTTACAGCGAAGTTTCCGGCTTAAGTCTCAAGGATATTGAACTAAAATACAAGGATAAGAATTACGGCGAGTTCAAGACCGATTTGGCAAAATCAATCATTGATTTCCTAAACCCGATCCAAGAAAAATATCTCAGATTGATGTCGGACCAGGAAAAGCTGGCTGAGATTTTGGCGAACGGAGCTAAACAGGCCGAACCGGTGGCAAGAGAGACTCTTTCCAGAGTCAGAGAGGTGTTGGGGTTGGGAATTTAGATGAGTAAAATGTATCTAAATACGGATGGGGGAGCGCGTGGAAATCCCGGCCCGGCGGCTATCGGGGTTGTTTTTTATGACGAGAGGGACAACCTTATCCACAAATTTGGCAAACCAATCGGTACCGCCACTAATAATGTTGCCGAATATACGGCGATCATTGAAGCTCTGAAAACGGTTAAAAAAAGCCAGTGGCTCAGGGACAATCGAACCAAGGCGGAGGTCTATTGCCGCTTGGATAGTCAGCTGGTAGTCGAACAAATCTGCGGGCGTTACAAAGTCAAAAACGACGGACTAAAGAGTCTGTATCAAACAGTCTTGGGCTTGATATCTGAGATTAAAGCAAAGATATATTTTTGTTACGTCTCGCGCGAGGAAAACAAGATTGCCGACAAATTGGTCAATAAAGCGCTCGACAGCGGTAAAAATGTTAATTGAGGTTCAAGTTAAAACCAAGTCTGCTCATTTATCTCTTGTCAAGACCGGTACCAATAAATATCGGGCGGATTTGATCTCACCGCCACACGATGATCTTGCCAACAAAGAACTAATTAAATTGATTGCCGGGAATTTTTGTATTGCCAAATCTCTGATTCGAATTAAATCGGGTCGACGCTCGAAGACAAAATTGCTCGAGATTGAAATACAGGCTTGATTGGGCTAATATATTATTGTATGAGAGAACCAAATTTTAAGCCACTGAAAGATAAGATCACCTTCCCTGAAATGGAAAGGGCGGTTCTTGAGTATTGGGAAACGAACAACATTTTTGAGAAATCCTTAGAACTGCGGAAAAATGCCAAACGTTATTCATTTTACGATGGACCGCCGTTTGCCACCGGAACCCCGCATTACGGTCATATAGTCGCCAGCACCATCAAGGATGTTATCCCGCGCTATCAGACTATGAAAGGTTTTTATGTTGAGCGGAAATGGGGTTGGGATTGTCACGGTCTGCCCATCGAAAATATTGCCGAAAAAGAACTCAAGATTACTCATAAAAAAGAGATTCTAAAGTTTGGCGTGGAGAAATTCAACGAGTTTTGCCGTTCTAAAGTTCTGGGATATGTGGATGAATGGAAAAAAGTTATCACCCGTCTGGGGCGCTGGGCCGATATAAAAAACGCCTACAAGACTATGGATTTAAACTTTATGGAGTCGGTCTGGTGGGTTTTCAAAGAACTTTACAACAAGAATTTGATTTACGAAGGGTATCGTTCAATGCACATCTGCCCGCGCTGTGAAACAACATTATCACAGTCGGAGGTGGCTGAGGGTTATCGCGATGTCAAAGATTTATCGGCGGTGGTAAAATTCGAACTGGTTGATGAGCCGAGGACATATCTTCTGGCTTGGACCACCACTCCTTGGACCCTTTTTGGGAATGTGGCTCTGGCAGTGAATAAAGATATCAAATACATCAAGGTACACTTAGCGAGTCATCCTGAACCGCGGACCGGCGGTGAAGGATCCCATAAACTACAGGATTCTTCGGCAAAGCCTCAGAATGACATTAACAAGAGCTTTATTCTTGCCAAAGACCGGGTCAAGGAAGTTATCAAAGACCAAGACTACAAAATCATCAAGGAGCTCTCCGGTTCTGATCTGGCTGGCAAAAAATACAAACCACTCTTTAATTTTCCGCCTAAGCCCGCGTCCGGTCTGCGTGAGTTTGTGGTCGTTACGGCCGATTTTGTCGACGATCAGGAAGGGACCGGCATCGTGCATATCGCCCCGGCTTTCGGTGAAGACGATCTTGAGCTTTCGAAAAAAGAAAATTTATCTTTTATCCAGCACATCGGGATGGACGGCATTATCAAGGAGGGCTACGGTGAATTTTCCGGATTATCGGTCAAACCTATTGAAGATATCCAATCGACCGATGTGGTCATAATCAAATATTTAGCCCAAAAAAATCTGTTATTTAGCAAAGAGCAGTACGCTCACAGCTACCCCCACTGTTGGCGCTGCGAAACCCCGCTTCTAAACTACGCCACTTCGTCCTGGTTCGTCAAAGTCATTGATCTCAAACCAAAGGCTTTAGAACTAGCCAAAGAGATAAATTGGTTTCCAAAACACATCAAGAACGGCCGCTTTGGCAAATGGCTGGAAAATGCGCGGGATTGGTCTATCTCCAGACAACGTTTTTGGGCTTCGGTTATCCCGATCTGGATCTGCGGTAAGGACAAAAATCACTTGAAAGTTATCGGCTCGGTTAGGGAGCTGGAAGAGTTATCCGGCCGGAAAGTCGGCGACATTCACAAACACATAGTCGACAAAATATCGTTCAAGTGTCCGGACTGCGGCGGTGAGATGACCAGGGTTCCCGATGTCCTGGATACCTGGTTCGATTCCGGATCTATGCCCTATGCTCAGAAACATTATCCTTTTGAACATAAAGAAGAGTTCGAACGGTCATTTCCGGCCGATTTCATCGCCGAAGGCTCCGACCAAACCCGAGCCTGGTTTTACTATTTGCATGTTTTGTCGACCGCGCTTATGAAAAAGCCGGCTTTCAAAAATGCGGTGGTCAACGGTATAGTTCTGGCGGAAGACGGCAAAAAAATGTCTAAAAGATTGCAAAATTACCCGGACCCAATGGCTGTATTTGATAAATACGGTGCGGATACTTTAAGGCTATATCTGATGTCGTCTCCGGTGGTGGCGGCGGAAAATCTCAACTTTTCCGAGAAAGAGGTCGGGGAGTTGAGTCGGGGGGTGATGCGCATGCTCTGGAACTCCTATTCCTTTTTTGTCCTCTACGCCAACATCGACGGCTTCAAACCGACCAAGGGATTATCGTCCAACAATCTACTGGACAAATGGATTATTTCGGAATTAAACCAGTTGATAGATTCGGCCAACCGAGCATTCGATTCCGCAAATTTGGCCAAAGCCGCCAGATTATTCCCGGCATTTATCGATAATCTTTCAAATTGGTATATCCGCCGTTCCAGAAAGCGGTTTTGGAAGAGTGAAAATGATCTAGACAAAGAATGTGCTTATCAGACTCTTCACCTTGTTCTTGCGGAGCTTACCAAAGTTATGGCTCCGGTTACCCCGTTTGTTAGCGAGGAGATTTTTAGGAATCTGAGCGGTAATGTCTCGGTTCATCTAGAAGATTATCCCAAGGCGGATAAGAGATTGATCGACGAAGATTTGACCGAGCAAATGATACGAGTCAGAAAAATTGTCGAGCTGGCACTTTTCGCTCGTAACCAGGCGAAAATCAGGATTCGCCAACCGCTTCAGTCTTTGCGTTACCATAGCGCCAGGTTAGACGAGGAACTTGAGGCGATAATCGCCGACGAGCTGAATATTAAAGAAATTATTAACGATCCGAAACAAAAAGATGAGATCGTTCTGGATACCGACTTGACTGAGGATTTGATGATGGAGGGGGAAGCGCGTGAAATTGTCAGGCAGATCCAGCAAAAAAGAAAAGAAGCCGGATTCTCGGTCGACGACAGGATTAGTCTGAATTTTAATAACCCAAGTTCCGAGCTCAAACAACTTCTAACCAAGCACGGTCATTATATAAAGAATGAGGTTTTAGCCGAAGAAATAAATTACGAAAAAGCCGAAAGCGATTTTGAGGGTGAGATCTCGTCGTTGGGACAAAAATTATTTCTGGGCCTCAAGCGAATTAGATGAGAAAGTATTTTGCAAACTTTGATCTCTGGCTGTATGTCATACCGATTCTTTTGAGTTTGGTCGGCATCGCTGTTATCTATAGTTTGGTTTACACTAAAGATGCGGACAATCTAGTTGTTAAGCAAGCCATTTCCTTGCTCCTCGGGATTGCGGTGATGGTTTTTCTAACAATCTACGACTATCGTCACATCAGAAATATCATCTGGCCGCTTTATATTACTTCGGTAATATTGCTTTTAGTAGTTGATCTTTTCGGTCATACCGCGGGAGGCGCTACCAGGTGGCTTTCATTGGGTCCGATCCAAATTCAGCCTTCAGAGATATTGAAAGTAACTTCGATCCTCTTTTGGGCCAGCTACTTTTCTAATAAAATCGGTGAAATTCATTGGAAAGACATAATATTTTTAATTGTCTTTTTCAGCATACCCTTGTATCTGGTTTTGAAACAGCCGGACTTGGGAACGGCATTGGTTATTATCTTTATGATGATTTTGACTCTGTTTTGGCTTAAATTTTCCAAGAGACAATATTTTATACTGGTAACGTTTTTAATGAGCGCCTTGGTGGTTTTCTCCCTGGCCGTGAAAAATGTCTCGTTTTTCGGCAAAATGCTCAAAAGCTACCAGAGAGACCGGATTGAAGTCTTTCTAAATCCGGAGAAGGATGTTTTGGGGCGCGGTTACAATGTCAAGCAGGCAATAATCGCGGTCGGTTCCGGCGGTCTGGCCGGTAGGGGGCTGGGCCAAGGCTCGCAATCCCAACTGCAATTTTTACCTAAAGCCCAGACCGATTTCATCTTCTCCGGTTTTGCCGAGGCATTTGGTTTTGTCGGTTCGCTTTTACTTATAGCTATATATTTTTACCTGCTGGTTCGTATTATCAAAATAGGCATCATAGCTAAGGACAACTTCGGGCTTTTGATTGCTGTCGGGGCCCTGGGGATGTTTTTCTTTCAAGTCTTTGAAAATATCGGCATGAATATCGGTCTGATGCCGGTGACGGGCATACCCTTGCCCTTCCTAAGCTCGGGCGGGAGTTCGCTGGTGGTTTCATTCGCTACTCTCGGAATTATTCAAAGCGTAGCGATCCGCCACAAGAAGATCATCTTTTGATCTCATTGTGAGAAGGCCTTGCGACGTGGAAATCTAGTATTCGAGTTAATTTTTGATGACAGTCTTCACTACAGCCAGAAGACTGTCATCGCTTATGCTATGAATTTCTGGCAACAGATCAAAAAACCAATCAAACTTCTGGCGCCGATGGCCGGCTATACCGACTCGGTTTTTCGGAGTATCTGCAAGGATTTTGGCGCTGATGCGGTGATGACGGAGCTAATCTCCGCCGATGCCATCTATTTTGCGCTCAAAAAGTCCAAGGAGAAACTCCTTAAATCAAAGACATACTCTCTGATGCAATTTCAAGAATCCGAGCGTCCGGTGGTGATCCAGCTTTTCGGCAAGGATCCGGAGAAATTTATAGTCGCAGCCGGTTTTATCGAGACTGAGCTAAAAGCGGACGGAATCGACCTTAATCTAGGTTGTTCGGTCAAGAAAGTTCTAAAAAGCGGCCACGGAGCGGCGCTTTTGAACGACATCGACCAAGCTGTTTTGATCATCAAATCTCTCAAAGAAAGTACCAAACTTTCTATAAGCGTCAAAACCCGCACCGGCTTTTCGGATCAAAGCGAGATCCTGAAATTTGGCCCAGAGTTGGCGGCGGCTGGAGCCGATGCCATCATCGTTCATGGTCGTACCGCCAAGCAGGGCTTTGCCGGCGAGGCGGACTGGACAAACATTTATAAACTAAAAGAGATGCTACCCGATACCATCATCATTGGCAACGGCGATATTAAAAAGTATGATGACATCATAAAAAGGGTTAAAAATCTCGATGGGGTGGCTATAGGCCGCGCCGCTTTGGGTCGACCCTGGATTTTTAGCGGAAAGGAACCGAAAAGTTCAGAATTGGTTAAATTAATTAGAAAGCAGGCTAGGCTTGCTTATAAGATGAAGGGCAAACAGGGGATTATAGAGCTTCGGAAGCACCTAGTTTGGTATTTCAAGGGTTTCGAAAATGCGTTAGAATTAAGGAAGGCCTCGATCATGATCGAGAGCCTAGAGGATGTGGAGAGGATCCTACATTTCACCTCGGGGGTGGGCTCTGACTCCAGCGAGGCGGGAATGGTTCAGAATTAATTAAGGAGAAGGAGAAAAAATGAAAGACCTGCAACAACAGTCAGGTTTGCCGATATCATTAGATGAAACCGGCCATTTGCAGATCGACTCAAATCTTCGCGGCGGCGAGATGAGTATGCGTAAGCTGTACGATCTAAAGGAAGTGGCTCAGGATGAGATCACTGATGCCGATCGAGAACTCTATTATATGTATAGAGACGTCCATAAGGAAGAAGATGAGCAAGAAATTCGCTCAAATAATCTTCGTTATGACATGACCGTAATTTTGCCCGGGATGATCGGCAACGAATTTGCCAAGACCCTGGGACATTACCACCCGATGAAGGATGGCCAGACTATTAGTTATCCGGAAGTTTATGAAGTTGTCTCCGGTCGGGCGTTCTATCTTTTGCAAAAACCAAGGAAAGCTGACGGCGGTTACGATTTTTCGAACATCGAGGAAGCTTATTTGGTCGAAGTAAAGGCTGGTCAAAAAGCCATAATGCCGCCGGATTTCGGGCATATCACCATCAACATCGATCAAGAGCCCTTAGTTATGGCCAACTGGGTTTCGTCCTCGTTCCAGTCCGATTATTCCGAGATCAAAAGCCACAAGGGCGGTTGTGTTTTCATAACCAAGTCCGAAGACGGCTATCAAGTGGAGAAAAATCCGGAATATGCAAGCTGTCCAGAGGTCAAAACTTTGACTCCAAAGGAACTTGCCGAATTTGCCCTGATCTTTAGCCATCCGATGTATCAAACCGGAATGGAGGAAGTCTCAAAGTTGGAATATCTGGACAAGCCGGAAAATCATATCGAGAATCTTTCTGCCGATAAGGTATTCGACGACGGGGTCTAAATTTTCTTCTATGTCATTTCGAACGAGTCATCGAGCGAGAAATCCCCTGCGTGATATACAATGGTGGATCAGGAGATTTCTCGCCGCCAAGCGGACTCGTGACAATACAGTGAGTAGTTACAGCAAAACTGCTTGACAAAAGGTGTTGTTTCTGCTAAAGTAAATCCAGTGTAAAAAGGAGGTTAGGAGTTGCCTTATTAGCGGCTACTGCGCCTCCTTTTCTAAACGAAATTATCACGCGCATATTCAATAAAATCTTCACCAACCTTAAGATCAAATAAAATGGCAGAAAGTTGGCTGGAATTTGGGCAAATATTGGTAGCGGGATCATAACGAGCTTAAGAATGCCCCATAAACTTTGCGGGCGGTAAGTCTTGTTGCCTGTTACTTACCCCCTCTTTCTGGCCAGCTTCCTGCCATTTTAACTATCTGGATCCTAATAAATGCGATATGTTGCAGCCTCAAAATGTCAAAGTTATTAATAGGAATCAAGTAGAAAGAATGAGGCCTATTCCTGTTTGTCATTCTGGATACTGATCCAGAATCCAGAAATACTGAAGGTGTGAAGCTATTACACATCGGATGTGTAATAGCTTCACACCTTCAGAAATGTACGGAATTCCGGCGTTAGACGAGTGTACCCAAAGGATTTACTCGTCTCGCGCGGGCTTCAGAGCAGCGGAGAGATTGGCCTTGGCACATGTTGCCGCTAAAAGCGGCTCTCTTAGCGCCCAAGGCGGCACGTTATCATACGCCCTACGGGGCAAAGAAAGGGGGCTTGCGTTGATGAAACGCACAGCCTTTTTGGTCGTCGTAGCCGTACTCCTTACCTTCTCGCTAGCGATAGCTGGACAAGAGAAGGAGACCTCCGAAGAGGCCAAACCCATCACCACGGGTTGTGTCTCGGTTCCCGGAGCCGGCGGGCAGTATTGCCGGATCTGGGATTTCGACAGCCAGGTGGCGGAGTGGATGAAAGGCGTGCCGCAAGGCGCGCTGATCACCATAACGCCGGAGGATCTACAGGCGGACCCCTCGAAAGAGTGCGTCCTCTTCTATTCCGTCGGTGACGATATTAAGAACCATGTCGTTCACCCTTTTCCTCCGGACGGTGTGTCATTCAAGGCGCACCGTGGGGTCAATCCCATCTACGTGTACGCTACACTGAAGGAGGGGTATCGTCGTGATACCTCGTACCTGAAGTCGAAGAGCGGGTTGTTGAAGATTCTTTCAATCATTCCCGTCATCGGCGATCTGGGCAGCGGGAAGATAACGGCCAATGTTCTGTCGTCGGCCCGTTACTCTTTCCAGTCGGTGCCAGTGCCGGCCAACTGGCCACGGTCACCGATCTGGGCGGCAAGGTTCATGGCACACATGGGCGCCGGAGGCGCAGCAGCCATGGACCTATCCGCCACCGCGGAGGAAATCGCCGCTATCCGTCAAGTGATGTTTCGCGGCAGCACCTCGACCGCCTCAGAAGGTCCAACCGGACCGACTGAGGCCGAGGTCGAGGCGGTCAAAGCTCGTAACTGCGAGAAGTTAAAGCAGTACGAGCAAGATATGGCGACTTGGCGGGCTGAGTGCGCCGCGGCTCAGCCGAAGAAGGAGACGCGGGTCACTGGCCAGCGGACAGTTGTCCGCAAGTCCGTTGTCCGCTTCTTCGAGAGGTATGGCGAAAGCTGTTACCTCTCGGACTACACCGGCCCATTCTCCATCCTGAGTGGTGGCGAGCAGGTCGCAAGTGGTCAGGCCTCGGGTGGTCAAGGGACATTTGTCTGGTGGTGCGATGGCGCGGAGATAAGCGTGAAGTATGGCTCAGCGCTAGAGTACTCAACCCGTCCTTCCATCCCTAACGAACTGGGGATCGTGGCTGTCTGCTGGCAGGCAAATCGGCGAAACCCTGATGCTCCGCGCCGGTCGATCTCGGCTCAAGACATCCTTGATCTTCTCCGATCAGGACGGCGCGACAGCATAGATAAAGTCCTGAGGGTGCTCGGAACCTCTGCCTGTGAAGTCGAGGCCGAGCTCAATGCACGACCGTGGCGGTATGAAATCCGCCCAGCTCGTCCCTTGGAGAAGTTCGAGATAGCCTACGGATTGTCGCCGCACAAGGAAGGTTGGAAGCCGTCGTCGGAATCTCCGGCGATCTGGATCTTCCCGGATGAGGTCAGAACATACGTTATCCAGATCATCCAGAACTGCGGTAACTTTGTGGCAGGGCTTTACTGTCCCCCTGCGAAGCTATTACAGCCGGACATTTGCACGGAGGATGTCTGTAAGGAGTTCACGACTCCTGCAGTGCTCCCCAAGGAGCCGACAAAGCCAACGCTCGAGCCACTTCCGAAGCCGTGCGCACCGAAACTGGTTCCCCAGCCGTTTGTCTGGCAGGGGCAGGTCTCGGGCCTAAGGGGTATGGACGCCTCACAAAGGGTCAGTATCCCTCAGGTTCACTCCGAGTGGAACTTGTTACTGCCGTTTTTCATGAGGCAGTCGCAGACACAATCGCAATGGCAGACCGTAGTCATCAACGGTGTGCCGACCCCGGTGTTCTGCCCGCCGGTTGGCAGTACACCGGACGCGTTCCCGGCGCCGGAACCGCCGGCCGGGTTCAGCGGAGGAGACAAGTAAGCCCGCGTTTAGAAAGGCGCGGGAGAGGAAACCGAGATCGGGGGGGGCAGGTAACACTGCCCCCCCTCCCAAACTATCAATTCCATTTGAATAACGAAAATTATCCAGATGCAGATTGATGGGGCCATTGACAAAAGAGCGGGGAAAAGGTAATAGATAGTATTACGAGGTAATAACTATTACCTAAGGTGCCCAAGTAACTTAGCATTTATCGGGTAGATTCCCGCTGGAGTTTATCTCGAATCTGGATTCCTGCCTTCGCAGGAATGACAAGAAGAGGAGCGGGAATGACGGGAAGAGAGGCGGGTATGACAGGAGGAGAAGCGGGTATGACAAGGAAAACCCCCTTGACAAGTGATTAAATTAGTGATATAAGTATCAGTCAATCCTAATCAATAAAGGGAGAGTATGAACTTAAAACATTGGTTCAAAAAGGTAGGGAAAATCGTCGGAGGACTTGCGCTTATCGCCATGCTGGGCGGTCAGGTTATTTCTGCTACTCAGAAAACCTCGGCGGATAGCCCCGAGTTCAACGTCTTGGAAGGCGACCACGAGATGTTTCGCGCTCTTAACTATACTAAAGGCGAAACTGTCTACACCGATCCGGTGACGGCCGGCGACAAGGAAAAAGTTGTGGCTTCGATCTATTATCACAACGGTGTGGTCAACACTACTGCCGCCAACACCACTATCAAGGTTGCCATCCCCTCGACTAGTACGACCACTACTAAACTTTTGGATGCTTCAATCTCGGCCGATAATGCCGCGACCGTTCATGATACTGTTGTTAACAAAACAATTGTCGGCAAATCCGGCTTGACCATTCAGACACCAACCGCCGATTCCACCGTGGATTTTGTTCCCGGGTCCGTCCGTTGGTTTCCCAATCGTTCCACCACCCCCGTAGATCTTCCGGGCGGCGTCAGCGGAGACAGTTTGGTTACAACCGGTTTGAATATCGGCGACATTAACGGTTGCTGGGAATTCTCCGGTTTTGTCACATTTGCTATGGTAGTCAATACACCTGCTCACCAAGTCTTAAACCCAAATCTAAAACTCGAAAAAACCGTTCGTAATCTAGCTATTAATGAAGCATTTAACAAATCCGATTCAGCATTTGCCGGAGACTTGCTTGAGTACAAACTGGACGTTATAAACGACGGTCAAGCCGATGCTCAAGACGTGATTGTTAAAGATATGCTTCCGGTGCAGACAAGCTATATCCCGGGCAGTTTAAAATATTTCCCGGCCGGTTCAAATATTCCCATGTCTTTGCTTGACGGACAGACTGCCGAGCAACTGTTTGCCGACGGTATCATGGTCGGCGAGCTTCATCCCGGTTCCACACACTCCACCAAGTTTATTTTTCAGGTCAAGATTGCCGGTTCCGATCTGGCCGCCGGTCAAGAGTTAGTCAACAAAACTTTTGCGACGGCCGATTCGCTTCAGGCGGCTGATCAGGTTGTAACCGTAATAAAAGTTCCTGAAGTTCCCGAGGTCAAGAAACCGATAATTTCACTTTCGAAATCCGCTTTTAATCAAACCAAGAACATCGACGCTCAAACCGTGCTTGCCTCGGCCGGTGATACTATCGAATACTCGCTCATAACTCGTAATACCGGAAACGGTGAGGGTACGGTTGAAGTAAAAGACGGCATTGCCGATGTGCTGGAATATGCTACCGTGATCGATTCCGAGGGCGGCCAGCTTATCAGTCAACCTCAGAGTCTAGATCAAGACGATCAAATGCTGATTGATTTTGGCCAGAAAACCCTACAACCCGGTGGAGTAAACGTCTCCAAGTTTATGGTCAAGGTTAAATCGCCGATCCCAACCAATCCGCAAAACGGTTTTCATTTCGACCATGTGATGTTTAACAGATATGGCAATCCGGTCATCATCAAAGTAGAAACACCAGTGGCACCTCCGGTTGTCGTCAAGGTTGAAACTCCCCCTACCGTTATCACACAGACCGTTACAAAAACAGTCCCTCAGAATACTCAGTTGCCTCGGACGGGCGGCGGAGAAACTTTAGCCGCTATTATCGCAGCTGGTTTTGTGGCTACCAACATCGTCTATTTCTCCGGTAAGCGCAAACTCAAAAACCTGGCTCTAGCGGTTAGCTGAAATTGAACAGTAATATAAGAAATTCACCCCGAGGTTTCGGGGTGAATTTCTATTTGGGAAGAGAATCGGATATGATATAAATAAAGTAGGGTCATAAATTACTATGTTATGCTGAATCCCGTATCGCGTACGGGGCAGGCCAGTTTCATCATCCTATCATTAAACAGAGGGATCCCGAAACAAGTTCGGGATGACGAAATAGTAAGGTTGGATTAAATAAAATGGATATAAGGAATAAAATAACTGAATTAGGAAAGTTACTCAAGATCGAAGAGAAGCGAGTTTTGGCTTTGGAGCTCAAAAAACGTTTAGGAGAGCCGAATATTTGGAAAGATGAGGGGGGTGCGGGGGAGATTACTTCTGAATTATCCAGCCTCGAAAAAGTAATCAAAGAGTGGCAGGACCTGGACGAAATCAGCCAGCTAGCCAACGAGCAGGAAATATTGGAATTAGAGCCGAAGATCGCCGAGCTCGAAAGGAGACTGCTCTATGGCGGGAAGTATGACAATAACTCGGCCATCTTACAGATTTATTCCGGAGCGGGGGGTGTCGACGCGCAGGATTGGGCGCAGATGCTACTGACTATGTATAGTCGATATTGTCAGATTCATAATTATCAACTTGATTTAGTAGACAAAACTGCCGGCCAAGAGGCCGGAATCAAGAACGCAACTCTCCTAATCTGCGGTGATTTTGCTTACGGAAACCTAAAATCGGAACATGGTGTCCACCGTCTGGTTCGTCTTTCTCCCTTCAACTCGAAAAATCTCCGCCAGACTTCTTTTGCATTGGTTGAGGTGATTCCCGAGGTCAAGGTTGACACCAATATCAAGATCGATGATAAGGACATCAAGATCGATGTTTTTCGGTCTTCGGGTCACGGCGGGCAATCGGTCAATACCACAGACAGCGCGGTCCGCGTAACCCATATCCCTACCGGCTTGGTGGTGACCTGCCAGAACCAACGCTCGCAATTGCAAAACAAAGAAACCGCTTTAAGAATATTAACCTCGAGACTTTTGGATTTAGCTCAACGTCAGCACAAAGATGATATTTCAGAACTACGTGGAGAATCGATAAATAATGAGTGGGGGAGTCAGATTCGGTCTTATGTCATTCATCCTTACAAATTGGTCAAGGATCACCGAACCGGTTTCGAGTCCACCAATCCGGATGCGGTTTTGGCCGGAGGCCTGGACGGCTTTGTTGAAGCATATCTAAAGTTTGAGGCGGGAAATAAATAAGGTCAGAATTTCCACTGATCTTCCGGTAGCGATGACAGTCTTCTTGACACGGTAAAGGCTGTCATCATCCGCGAAGAATCTTGGGATCTTTCGCTTCTCTCAGAATGATATTGAAATAGCGATAAAACGATGACTCTAGCCACGATGGGAATTTGGATATTGGTAATTTTTTTGCTGGGATTTGTTCTGGATATTTTTTTGCGGCGTATTTTTGTGGCGGGAGGTTATCGCATCATGGTGGCGCCGGGAATTATCCTGCACGAGCTCTCTCATGCTTTCGCCTGCCTTCTGACCGGGGCTCGTGTCAAAGAGATTAACTTTTTTCATCACAAGGGCGGTTATGTCAAACATGAAAAGTCAAAAGTTCCGATACTCGGCCCCGTTATCATCTCTCTAGCTCCGATGTTGGTCGGCATAGCGGTGGTTTATTTACTTTCAAAAACAATATTTGCCAACCATAATCTAGTCCTGGAGTTATTATTTACCCGGAGCAATATCTCGCGGATCTTAGAAGCGGTCTCCAGTATCAACCTGTTTAATTTGAAAAATCTAGTCGTTTTTTATCTGATATGTTCAGTCAGCGTCACCATGGCGCCAAGCTGGAAAGACTTTGCCAATGCTTTCCTAGGACTGATTATTTTGGTGGTGCTGATCTTACTTATTAATTATTTCTTTGTTATTAGACTGCCCGAAAGCTTGTTGGTGTTTACCTTTAGTCTGGTAACTTTAGTCTTGATCATAGCTTCGTTTTTTAGTATTGTATTAGCTACGGTTAAATCATTATTGATGTAGAAAGGATAAAATGTTTGAAAAAGCCAAACAAATTTACGATTTGCAAAAGAAGGCCAAAGCCATCCAAAAAGATTTGCGGGACACGGAGATAGAAGCTGCTAGTAACGACGGTTTCGTCACGGTAGTTTTTAACGGCGAGCAACATCTGGTTGACATCTCGGTTAGCGAGGATGCCCTGAAACCTGATAATCAGAAAACTTTGGAAAATGATTTGAAAAATGCCATCTCGCAAGCCATCGCTCGCTCGCAAGCCCTAGCCGCCGAAAAAACCAAAGAGATGATGGGCGACATGAACCTAAACATCCCGGGGATGAGCTAGGAATGGTTATCCGTTGTCGGTTATCGGTTTTCAGTCAATAGAGGCGAAGTACAGCTATGAAACTAATTGTCGGTTTGGGCAATCCGGGCCAGAAATACGAAGGGACGCGGCACAACGTCGGTTTTATGGTGGTTGATAAATTGGCGGACAGGTTTGATATTGATTTCAAGAAAGAAGCGAAGTTTGACGCTTCAGTGGCGGAAAAAGATCATGACGGAGAAAAGATCCTGCTGGTTAAACCGCAGACCTTCATGAATTTATCGGGTAAATCCGTTTCCGAACTGAAGTTATTTTATAAGATTGACCCCAAGGATATCTGGGTGGTTACCGACGAGTATGACCTCCCCGTCGGAACTCTCCGGACCAGATCAAATTTTAAGACATCTGGGCACAAAGGTGTTTCAAGCGTTATCGAGCATCTGAGCACAAACGAGTTTAATCTTGTAAGAATAGGCATTTACAGCCCGTCCAAACTTGATATAGGGAGCCTTGTTCTGGCCAAATTCGAAGACCGCGAGATCAAGATTTTGGATCAAGTCATCGAGAAAACTGTTGATTTGATTTTAGAATTTCTGAAAAACGGCTTCAAATCCCATACGATTGACCTAAGCGAGTAAATATTGTATATTGAATATCGTGTCTGACCGTTTCAAAACTGATTGTTGCAAACTGGATACTGGTAACTAATGACGTGGGACCCGAAAGGGGCTAAGAGCCTGTCCAATAACTGCTCCTGAAGCGAGAACGAGATCATTTCGAGCGAAAAATGCGAAGTATGAGGAAAGCTAGCAATAGCTAACTTGACGATTAATTCACATTTTTTTAGCCGAAATGAGCCGTTTGTAGCTATCGGATGTAGTTAATGGATAGGGGCTGCCTTTGGGATAAAAGCGTACATCTTGAAAACTCATCCCAAATTTAGCTTAAAATTAATTTGTTCGATCAGTGTAACTTTCTGCGCATATTCTGAATAAATTGATAAAATTTCTTTTTC
>JAKAMI010000008.1 GCA_021812945.1 bacterium | reverse complement strand
AGTTTTGATGTTTAAAAGAAGTCTCATCGACCTTTTATCGCTAAACGAAGATACAATTCACAAGTTTAAGAGCCAAGAATTCGATCCGCAGTTAAGTTTTTGGTAAGTTTTATTTGGACAGTAGTGTGAGCAAGATGTTGATTAACGAGGGCAAAAATTATGACTTTTATCAAAACTTTCAAACAACTTGGGAAAGGGGATGCGGAGATCGCCGGGGGCAAGGGGGCATCTTTAGGTGAAATGTCGAACGCGGGCATTCCGGTGCCGCCAGGGTTTGTGGTTCTCTCAGGGGCGTTTGACTACTTTTTGGAGCAGGCCGGAATAAAGGCGGACATTGATTCATTATTAGCTCAAGTGAATCACAAAGATGTTAATTCAGTCGAAAACACTTCAGGCGAGATTCAGGCTATTATCAAATCCGCCCAGATGCCGGAGGAGATCGCTACGGAAATCAATGAACATTATCAATTCCTGACCACTGACTACGGACAACCGATAACTGACTTATTGGTCGCCGTTCGTTCTTCCGCCACGGCCGAGGATTCTTCGGACGCTTCCTGGGCCGGAGAGCTGGATAGTTTCCTAAACACTACCAAAGAGACATTATTTGAAAATATTAAAAATTGCTGGGCTTCTTTATTTACCCCCAGAGCCATATTTTACCGCATCGAAAAAAACATGCACAACGCCGCGGTCTCGGTGGCGGTGGTGGTGCAGAAGATGATCCAGTCGGAGGTTTCAGGAATCTGTTTCACCGTTCACCCGGTGACCGAGGACCGTGACCAAATGGTCATCGAGGCCGGATGGGGACTGGGAGAGGCGATAGTCGGAGGAATGATAACGCCGGATAACTACGTTATCCGGAAATCCGAAATCCTAAACTCTAAATCCGAAAAAAATTCTAAATTCAAAATTCCAAATGCCAAAACCAATAACCCAAATTCTACATTCCATATTAAACATTCCAACGAAATAATCACTGAAAAATATATCTCGGAGCAGGAGATGAAGATTGTTCGGGGGCCGGAGGGGACGAAGGAAGTAGAGGTGGCGCGGGACGAGTGGGAGAAACAGAAATTATCAGACGAAAAGATTGTCGAGCTAGCGGAGATTTGCCTTGGCATCGAAAAACATTATGGTTTCCCTTGCGACATCGAGTGGGCGGCGGCCCCGAAGGGGCAGTCCAAGAGTCCAAAAGTCCGGAAGTCCAAAAGTCGGGAGAATGTCAAATTGGAATTGTACATCGTCCAGTCGCGACCGATCACCACATTGTCGCAGTAGCGAAAACCCCTCGCGAAAGTACAAAAAACGCACAAAAATACAAAATACGAATAAAATTAAGAAAATCTGGATTCCTGAATCTAGTTCAGGATGACGCTAAGAAATCGACACGGTAGAGAATATGTGCTAAAATCGGAGCCATGGATATAGTAAAAATCATTGTGGCGGGTTTTTTGATGGGATTTATCTCGGCTTTGCCGGTTGGAAGCTCAGCTTTGGAGATCGTCCGGCGAGGGGTTTGCTACGGTTTCTGGGCGGCATTTTTGGTAGGCTTGGGCACACTCACTTCGGATATTATCTACGCAACTTTGGCCTATCTGGGAGTCAGCAACATTATACTATCAAACCCTATCATCAAAAACGTCAGTGGCGGAGTCGCCGCGGTTTTTATCGCCGGAATCGGGGTCTATATATTGATCGAAGCCAAAAGGATTCACAATCAAGACATTCAAAAACTCGAAAAGGACGAAATTCACCCTTACCTAACCGGGATTTTGATGACTATATTCAATCCGTTTGTTCTGGTTTTCTGGGCCGGTGTGGCCAGTTTGTCGCTTCGCAGTAATCTCATTTCAGACGTAAATGGCGCTGAAATTATGTTTCTTTCGTTTGCAATGATTGGTATTCTAAGCTGGACGGTGGTGCTTTCAAACCTGGCGGCTTTGGGCAAGGTGAATTTCAATTCGAGAATTCGCAAAATCGCCAGCGCCGTAGTCGGCATTATTCTAATCCTGTCCGCCTTGATCATTATATACAAATTAATCTTTGCTCAAACGAAGATATTTTAAGTGACTGCTCGATGTCATTTCGAACAAGTCATCGAGTGAAAAATCCACTGCAGAATAAAATAAAAAACATGAGATTTCTCGCCTCTCCGCAAAGCGGAGATGGTGTCGAAATGACGAGATGGCGAGCGGTTGATAGAATGAAGCTTGACAAAGGCTGGGTCATTTGTTAAGTTAATTCTAGGTAAGAGAATACCGCTGTTTTTGTTACTCGTCGGGGGAAAGTTTTTGTTTTGGCTCAATCGCCAAAACTCCTACTAATATACGAATTCAACTAAAATACTAATAAAGGATAATAATTGTACGTCATCCTGAGTGCAACGAAGGATCTCCAAGGATTCTTCGCTTCGCTCAGAATGACATAAAAAGTATGTCATCGTACTTTAACAACTAAATATTGTGAATCTTTAGAAGGTCAGCCTAATAAAGGTTCACGAAATTTTACACGCTAAATGTAAGTCCCTGAAATATGGGATTGCGTGTAATTTCACCAAAAAATATTCTTCCGAATATAAGTAATTGCGAAGCAATTACAAATCCTAAGTCGTTAGTCCCTAGTCCTTAGAACATCTTCGGACTTTTGGACTCTTGGACTGCGGACTTGTGTAATTGAAGCCGTTAATTACTAGTCAAGAAGTTGCGTCGGGATCAAGGGTTATTCTGATCTTTTAGATCATGATGACCATTTGAACTCGACCTCCAACTAAAAAATTAAGTTACGTAAGAGCATATGGTGGATGCCTAGGCACAAGATGCCGAAGAAGGACGTAGTAGGCTGCGATAAGCTTCGGGGAGGTGTCAAACAACCTTTGATCCGAAGATTTCCGAATGGAGAAATCCCACTGTTTAAAACAGTGATCCGTGCATAGCACGGAATGATCAAAATAATGGTCAATTATCAATGTTCAATGATCAATTAATCTTCAATAATCAATAATCAAGTAAATACTTGAAAAAATGAAACTTGATACTTGAAACTTACTTTTGATAATTCCGCGCTGTGCGCGGAGGGTAAGCCGGGGAACTGAAACATCTTAGTACCCGGAGGAAAATAAATCAACGAGATTCCCTGAGTAGTGGCGAGCGAAACGGGAAATAGTCCAAACCGTGTGTCTCACTTTGTTCGACACGCAAGTTCATAAAGTATTAAGTTCATAAAGTTATAAAGTAGAACAAATTAATAATTACTTTACAAACTTTCAACTTTCAACTTTTAACTTGCAGTGGCGAGTGAAGCGAGACACGCGGGGTTGTAGGACCCATATAATAGATTCGAAAAGATAGAGGAACGAGCCTGGAAAGGACGACCAAAGAGGGTGATAGTCCCTTACTCGAAATCTTAGTAAAGTCTAGTTGGTGTTCCTGAGTACCACCGGGCACGTGTAATCCGGTGGGAAGCTGGGGTGATCACACTCCAAGACTAAATACATCTTGCGACCGATAGTGAACTAGTACCGTGAGGGAAAGGTTAAAAGTACCCCTTTTAGGGGAGTGAAATAGTACCTGAAACCATAATGCTTACAAAGAGTAGGAGCCGTGCTTTGCACAGAGATTTCAATGATCAAATATCAATGATCAATTAAGGTTCAATACTTCAATTATCAATACTAAACATTGAAAATTGAAACTTGATAATTACTTGACAATTGAAACTTGAAAATTGATACTTCCGCGCAGAGCGCGGTGACTGCGTGCCTTTTGTAGAATGAGCCAACGAGTTAGCTATGTATGGCAAGCTTAAGGGTGTGTAACCCGGAGGCGTAGTGAAAGCGAGCATTAATAGTGCGTTTAGTCATACATACTAGACCCGAAACCGAGTGATCAACCCATGAGCAGGGTGAACCCCGAGTAAAATCGGGGGAAGGCCCGAACCCGGCGACGTTGAAAAGTCGCGGGATGACTTGTGGGTAGCGTAGAAATTGCAATCGAACTCGGAAATAGCTGGTTCTCCTCGAAATATATTTAGGTATAGCCTCTATATAGGTCCCAGGGGTAGAGCACTGATTGGATCTTGGCGGAGCAATCTGTCGAATTCAGACAAACTACGAATACTGGGGTGCCGTTTATAGGGAGTCAGACTGTGGGGGCTAAGCTCCATGGTCAAAAGGGAAACAGCCCTGATCGTCATCTAAGGTCCCTAACTGATGTCTAAGTGGAAAAGGAAGTGGAATCTCCTAAACAACCAGGATGTTGGCTTAGAAGCAGCCATGCATTTAAAGAGTGCGTAATAGCTCACTGGTCTAATCCGCGCTTTGCGCGGTTACAGAGATTCTGCGCCGAAAATGTAACGGGGCTCAAGACATCGACCGAAGATACGGATGCCGTGCTTCGCACTTTTCCTACTAATGTACGAATTTATCGAAAGTACGAATAATTGCTGCCGCAGATTCGTATATTAGATTGATTAGTACATTAGTAGTTGAAGCGCGGAGCGTGGCGTGGTAGAGGAGCGTTCTTGAGGCGGTGAAGCTGACCTGTAAGGGTTGGTGGAGCGTCAAGAAGTGAGAATGTTGGCATAAGTAACGAATTAGGCCGATGAGAAATCGGCCCATCATAAACCCAAGGTTTCCTGGGCAACGGTAATCGTCCCAGGGTTAGTCGGGCCTTAGTCGAGGCTGTTGTAATGGCAGCGTAGATGATGGACAGCTGGTTAATATTCCAGCACCGCTGGCAATTTGTTTTTAGATGACGCGGATTTTAAGCTCTATCAATCTTATGGTTGAAAGGTAGGGTGGCGAATCTGACAAGAAAAGTCTTAAACGCGTGATTGTTAGCGACCGTACCGATAACCGACGCAGGTGGGTGAGGCGAGTAGCCTAAGATGATCGGAAGAATCCTCGTTAAGGAACTCGGCAAAACAGCGTCCGTAAGTTAGCAATAAGGACTGCCCTGGCTGTGCTTTGCACAGAATGATCAAAATAATGGTCAATTATCAATGTCCTATGATCAATTAATATTCAATTATCAATAATCAATTTGCCAATTGAAAGTTGAAATTTGACACTTAATTGAAACTTGATACTTGAGACTTGAAAGTTAATCTTTGATTCTTTTGTGCAGAGCATAAGCGGGGTTACAACAAAAGAGCTCAAGCGACTGTTTAGCAAAAACTTAGGTCTCTGCTAAAGCGAAAGCTGATGTATAGGGACTGATGCCTGCCCAATGCTAGAAGGTTAAACCGGGCCTTGACTGTGCGTCTCACTTTGTTCGACACACAAGTTTATAAAGTTAAAAGTTCTTAAAGTTATAAAGTTAGATGAAAAATCATTAGACTTTATAAACTTTATTACTTTACAAACTTTCGACTTGCTGGCGAGCGGAGCGAGATGCGCAGAAGGGGTTTGGCTAAGCCCTAGTGAATGGCGGCCGTAACTATAAAATGGACCATTGTAGTTACGTTAATAAATTTGGCCATATGCTGGAACATCTCTAGAATCCCAACGGGCAACCGGTTGGGCTGTGGAGACAATCAGCAGGAAAGACTCTGACTAATAATTAGAGAATCCCCAACGACTATACGCCAAACTCCAGCGATTGGAGATGATATAGTCTGAACTGTATGGTGACATACAGAGTCAAGCAGAAATGTTTGGCCCATAACAATTTTTTAAGAGTTTTGAAATTTGATCATTTTGAATTGATTAGAAATTAGAAATTTGGATTTAGAAATTTTGTTATGAAGTAACAATCTGAACGGTCCTATGGTAGCGAAATTCCTTGTCGGGTAAGTTCCGACCCGCACGAATGGCATAACGGTCTTGAGCACTGTCTCAACGAGGAGTCCGGTGAAATTACAATACCGGTAAAGATGCCGGTTACCCGCAGCAAGACGGAAAGACCCCGTGGAGCTTTACTACAGCTTGGCATTGAATTATTTTTCTACATACGTAGCATAAGTGGGAGTCTTTGAAGCTCCGGCTCCGGTCGGGGTGGAGACAACAGTGAAATACCACCTTTGTAGTCGAATGGTTCTAACCCCCACACCCTTGCTCATAAATGAGCATCGGGAATGATCAATAATCAAATATCAACGATCAATTAATATTCAGTAACCAATTTTCAATCTTCAAACATTGGAAATTAAACAATTGATAATTATTTGAAACTTGACACTTGAAAATTGAAAATTCTCACGCCTTTGTGAACAAAGGCGTGGGGGGACCGTGTCTGGCGGGTAGTTTAACTGGGGCGGTTGCCTTAAGGAGATACCAAACTTCGTTACTTCCTGATATTTTATCGGGAGCGGTATCTCGTGGGGCGTCTTGGCTATATGCTGGAACCTCCGAGTATGGTATAGTACTAATTAGTGAAAATCTATACCTGCGGACAATCAGCAGGGAAGTCCCGCGAAGCATTCGCGAAGCGGGACCCCTCAACGACTACACGCCAAGCCTCGATCTTACATCGGGGATGATATAGTCTGAACTGCATGGCGACATGCAGATCTTCAAAGTTTTCGAAGAATCCAAAAAGAGTGTTTTGTAGTGTACAACACAGAAATCGAACAGCATAAAAAAGAGTTGAAACTGACTCAGAATCAGCGAGAAATTCTCGTTGGTCTTATGTTGGGCGATGGACATCTAGAAACTCAGAATAACGGTAGAACTTATAGATTAAAAGTTGAGCATTCAACCGTACAAGCAAAATACACAAATTGGCTTTACGAGCAATTCAATAAATGGGTACTGACCTCCCCGCAAGAGAAACAAAAAATGGTCAATAGTAAATCGTCAACGAACATTTGGTTCAATACGGTAAGCCATGCCTGTTTTCGTTTCTACGCACAACAGTTTTACAGTGAGAGGAAGAAAGTAATACCGAAAATGATTTATAAATTGCTCGGACCACAAAGTTTAGCAGTCTGGTTTATGGATGATGGTTCAATCAAATCGAAAGAACATAAGGCCATAATTCTCAACACGCAATGCTTCTCTAATACTGATATTAATCGACTAAGAGATACATTGATGAAAAATTGGGAAATAGAATCTCAAATAAGGAAGCAATCGGAAGGAAATCAGCTTCTATTGACCGGAGATTCGGCAATTAGATTCGCTAAAATAATAATTCCTTACTTATTACCTGAATTCTACTATAAGTTAGGGAAAATTGGATTAACATTATTGCCTAAATTGTAACGGAGGCGTTCAAAGGTGCACTTACTCCGGATGGAAATCGGAGTGAAAGTATAAAGGCAGAAGTGCGCTTAACTGTGAGACCTACAAGTCGAACAGATGGGAAACCAGGACTTAATGATCCGGTCCGTCCTAGTGATAGGCGGATCGCTCATCGGATAAAAGTTACCCCGGGGATAACAGGCTGATCGCCGCCAAGAGTCCACATCGACGCGGCGGTTTGGCACCTCGATGTCGGCTCGTCCTATCCTGGAGCGGAAGTACGTTCCAAGGGTTTGGCTGTTCGCCAATTAAAAGGGTACGCGAGCTGGGTTCAGAACGTCGTGAGACAGTTCGGTCCTAATCTGCTGTGGGCGTGGAAATTTGAGGAGGTCTGGGTATAGTACGAGAGGACCTACCTGGACGAACCTCTGGTGTATCTGTTGTCACACCTGTGGCACTGCAGAGTAGCTATGTTCGGTTCGGATAAGCGCTGAAAGCATATAAGCGCGAAGCCGGCTCCAAGATTAGATTTCATAGATCACCAGTAGACCACTGGTTTGATAGGCCTTAGATGTAAGTCCTGTAAGGGATTAAGTCGTGAGGTACTAATTGATCATATAACTTAATAATTCTTGACTAGTAATTAACGGCTTTGCCGTATTATTTTCGAGCCTTGGAGCTTTTGTAAGCTCCACTAGATACCGCTTTGTGGAAAAATCCATAAACAAATCCTACTAATTCTTTAATGAGTCAGTGTGAAGATTTGCTTAATCCGGAATAATCTGCTTCGCCGGATCTTCGGCTCAACCCGTGAGTCTGTCTAACACCCAGGCTTTTGAGGGCTTTATTTTCGTTTGTACCGTGCATCTTTTCGATGCATGGTCAAATGTAAATAAAGTTGTTTGCGTTGGTGATTATTCTGATGAGGGTACACCCGTTCCCATCCCGAACACGGAAGTTAAGCTCATCAAGGCCGATGGTACTTAAGCCGCGAGGCTTTGGGAGAGTAGGTAGTCGCCAACGCAAATAACTTTATTTTTTATTTTGACGGTGGTAAGATCTATTTGAAGGGATGAAGATGAAAAGAAAAAAAATCGTCAACTTTAGTTTTTTGGCTATGTTTGCCGGTTTTTTGGTCGCGCTGGTGGGTATTTTCGGAAACAGGGTCAGCGCCGACCAAGCCGTGGCCCAGGGAAACGGCATCGCCTTTTTGTGGATTGTTTTTACGGTTATAGGCGTTGTGGTGGTTCTGATAGGCCTCTTGGGTTTCCTTTTTGCGGTTGCCAGCACGGATCGGTAAAAAAGTGGGGTATGAAGTGAAAAGTATCCTCTCATTTCTGAAAAATCCTTGGGTGATCTGTACCTTAGTCGGCTTTGTTTTTCTAACTATTTTTTTCTTTAGCCAGAGCGTCAGCGCCGACCAAAGCATCTATATGTCGGAAGGCGGGCTAACTTTCTTTTGGGTTATTATCGGCATCATCGGCGCCACTCTTGCTCTCATCGGCATTCTCGGGTTTCTCATGCTAATGGCCGGATCGACCAAGAAATAAAAATCTCCCGACTTGTTTGACGAAGCGGGAGATTTTTGGTGTGCGGCTGCTCAACTAGCAGCACTTACCACCGCCACAGGAATCGCATGGACCCATAATAGCCTCCGATAAATTAATTGTTAAAGCCTTGATATTGTAACAATTTCATTTTACTAATGCAATGGTCCGCACTATCGACCAGTTCCAAACGGTAGTCTTTGCAAATGCTTTTAAAGACTGTTATTGCTTGTTCCGCGGGTTAGAGTATCGTATTCTCTCGTAATATCGGTAATATAGTGCCGTAAGTTTTGACTGCGGTCCGGTAGGCGTCGCGTCCGGTGGGGGTAAGGATGTAGATCTTTCGTTTTCTCTTTCCGGCGGATAACCAACGAGTTTGAACATAGCCGCCGGCTTTTAGCTCGTCCAGCGCCGGGTAAATGGTGGATTCGGTCGGACGGCAAAAGCTGTCTGAAACTTCTTCAATCCGTTGAACAATTTTGTAACCGTAGGACTCTTTGTCTTTATACAAAACTTTTAAAAGAAAGAACTTTATCAGTCCCTGATTTATTAATCTTCTCCAGTATCCTTCGTTTTCCAGCTCCTTCATAGTCGCTCCGTTTTCAAATTCAAAACTCTAAATTCTAAATCCTAAATAAATTCCAAAATAAAATACAAAATTCAAAATATTTTAGAGTTTAGGTTTTAGGATTTAGGGTTTGTTACCCCGATGATCTAGGCAATTTAAAGCTAACAAATATTTGCTATAATGTCAATGTCGGGATTTAATAATCACCTCGGGGGTGGCCCTGACTCCCGCGAGGTGGGTCGGGTAAGCTAATGATTAATCATCATGCCAGAACAAAAAACCAAAGTTTTTATCGACCTAGACGACACACTTTTTGATACAAAATCCTTAAAAGCTCAAAATTATTTGTTGTTCAATGAAATTCCGGGTAACACCGGTTTATTATCTAGGGAAGAATTTGGCGAATTATTAAATAGCGAGTTGGGATCACACAAGGGTACGGTTTTTACGCCAGCGGCTATGATCGAGCTACTCCAAAGAAAAGGCTACAATACGGAGGGTTTGGCAAAAAGACGCAAAGAAATGATGAAATCTGCAAATAAATACTTCAAACCCGAAATTTACCAATGGATCGTCAAAAATTTCCCGAGAGAAAAGTATGAATATATCATATATTCATACGGAGACCCGAATTTTCAGCACGAGAAATTAACCGCTTGCGGTATAGAAAAAGATTTTGACAAGATCCTTTATATCTCAACAGACAAAGTGGAAACTTTACAAAAATATATCAGTCAAAACGAGAGTTTTGTATTATTTGAGGACAAGTTAAAAATTGTTGAGGGAGTCCATCAACGTCATCCCAACGCGACAATCTATCATGTTGATGGTCTGAGAATCGGCCAGTACAATTTCTAATTATTCCATATTCCATATTCTATATTCTACGTTCTACATTCAATATTCTATAATATGCCAGAGCTTCCGGAAGTTGAAACAATAGTACGAGGGTTGAGGACGAAGCTGGTGGGTCGTCGGGTTTTGAGGTTTGAGGATCGTGATAAGAAGGTGGTGCAGATATCTGAGGACGATATCATTAAGGCTAGGATAGTAGAAATAAGTCGTCGAGCCAAGAACATTATTATTACGCTCGATAATGGCAAGGCGCTAATCTTCCATCTAAAGATGACCGGTCAGTTGATTTGGGAGGAAAGATGCGGCGGGTCGGACTTTTGTCTGCGGAATCGACAAGGCGGCGGTCACCCGGACAAAACTTGGCTTGAAAAACTGCCCAACAAACACACCAGAGCCATATTTTATTTTGACGACGGGGGCGTGCTTTATTTTAACGACATTCGCCGCTTTGGTTATATCAAAACAATTCCTTTGACTCTATTCCGACCCCTATCTGTCATTCCTGTGAAAGCAGGAATCCAGATTCGAGACAAACTCCGACGGGAATCCACTGATAATCGGGTAGATTCGCACGTCTCAAGTGAGAATGACAAAAGAGTACTAAATATTTTAGATAGCCTTGGGGTTGAGCCGTTTGAGAAGGAATTGGATGTCGGATATCTGGAAAAAACGGCGGAGAGATTTCCGAACCGCAAGATAAAACAGTTTTTACTCGACCAGACAATTATTGCAGGTATAGGTAATATTTATGCCGATGAAGCTTTGTTTGATGCCAAGATTTTGCCGATGAGGTTAGTCAAAGATATCAAAAAAATCGAGTGGCAGACTCTAATAGACAGCATTCGCAAAGTTTTAGAGCAGGGAATCAAGTTCGGAGGATCTTCAGCGGAAAACTTTGTCGATGCTTTCGGCCAGCAAGGCCGCGCTCATGAACATCTAAAAGTTTATAGAAAGACCGGCCGACCGTGTCCGAACGACTGTGGCGGAGTCGTCTCGCGAATTATCCTCGGCGGCCGTAGTACCCACTTTTGCCCCAAATGCCAACACTGATTTATGCCTAAAGACAGTCTTCACACGCCTAGCAAGACTGTCTTTAGGCATAAATCAGAGTAATTATGCTCGAAACTCACCTCGGGGGCTTTGACTCCCACGAGGTGGGGGTTACTGTGATGATGCCGACCGAGTCAAGTAGCTAAAGTAGGTAACCGTACTGGGGGGTCTTGCAATTCTTTTTTATTTTGATATATTAGAATCGATGAAATCACGAATTGACTCATTGCTACTTCTAGTCCTTACCTTGAACTCGCATAAGCGGAGAAGTTTTTAGATAAGAAATAGTCGCACTTTAAAATAAATTCTCCGCTACGGCGGAGTTTTTTGATTACAACCGGCGATGCCACCTCGTAGGTGGCATCGCCGGTCAATCTTGCCTCTCGTGGTGTGCTTGGGATATGACCTAAGCTCAAGATGTGACACAATCACACCAACGGGAGGAAGGCTATGGCAGATCGATATGCTCTAACGTTTTTGAGTCACATTGGCATCAGGCAGTACCGGGTTGTCGAAGTAGGCATAGAGGCGGTTGGAAGGCTCGCAACGCAGGTCATGCACTGCTATCTCATTGGGGAAGCAGGCGAGGTTGAGTGTATTTCTTCCACCAAGATTAACACGGGCACTCTCGAGTGGACAATGCGCAGACTAGCGGTCAGTTGCTTTGACCAATACCCCCGCCCAGACCAGCCCGATGAGGAGACTGTGGTCCTGACACGCATTACACCTCGGCTTGACTGGACGGCGGGTTCGCCAGCAGGGACCTCGCAGTTCAAGCCCTTAGTACCTCCGACTTCGCCTGATCATCTGGCCGAGTTGGTTGAAGACTACGGTACTAACTTGGTAGCTGGCTAAAATGCCGCTGCTCTTGCACGAGCGTTGGGATAGGAGGTCTGAAATGGATGACGATGAGTGCGTCATCATCTGTCGTTCGGTACCTGACGGGGCGGTTGCCATCCTGGGTCCGGAACGGTTCAATGCTCCAAGGTTCTTCGCAGGCACCAGACTCGAAGCGGTAGAGCGAGCAGCAATCGAGTGGGAGAGGAGGCATCCTCACTATTCCGAAGATGATCCGGAGCCGCCGTGATGGGAAACTATCACGGCGGCTCATAACACCTATTTTAAAAAAATAATATTTATGATACATTTTCAGCATCGAAGACAACCTGTCGACCGGGAGGGGCACATGAGACTCGCTCATCTGCAGAAATACATAGTCAAGTATTTGGTCTGCAAGAACAATATCCCGAAACATCTCCCTGGCGTCTATAACTCGGACGGGTTGTATGTCTGTCCCAAATGTGTGCACTGGGAGGAAACAACCGAGCGAGGTGTCAAAACTCACGGTTTGGCTGGGCGCTGATAGATCGAACAGCCTGAGTGGAGAGGTTGTTCATCGACGATCGCAAGATGCGATAATGATCCTAGCTCGACAGCTTCTCGATAAACGTGCATGAAAGTCAAGAGCCGTGGGCTATGAGTCGCTGGCTTGTAGCCCCGCCGCACCATCTGTATAATACGAAATATGAACAAGTTTTTACCAAAAGAGTATTTTGACCTTACAAATTTTGCCCATCGCGAGGTGTTTTTTGAAGATAAACTGGTTTGGGAGACGCTGAAAAATATCAAGTCTTACATTGAGCAACGATTCGACAACGGAGATATTGAGAAGCAGATCCCCGAGGCAAAAAACTTAAGTTGCGAGGGCAACAACATTTTCATCGGCGAAGGAACAAAGATATTTCCAAATGTTTTCATCGGTAACAACGTCATTATTGGCAAGAACTGCGAAATCCGTCCCGGGGCCTTCATCCGCGAAAACGTCATCATCAGCAATAACTGCGTGGTCGGCAACTCCTCGGAACTGAAAAATACGATAATGTTAGACGGCGCCAAAGCTCCTCATTTTAACTACGTCGGAGATTCAATCATCGGGAAAAATTGCAACTTGGGTGCCGGCACGGTGACTGGAAATTTACGTTTTGATGACGCTGAAGTGAAAATCAGAGTTGATGATGAATTAGTAGGTACTAGTCTCCGTAAATTCGGCGTGATTCTTGGAGATGAAAGTCAGACCGGTTGCCACGCCGTGACCAATCCGGGGACTATAGTTGGCAAGAACGCCATCCTTTCAGGTTCTATGAGCCACAAAGGAGTAATTCCAGAGAGGTCAAAAGTCCATCAGTGAATAAAATAACCAATAACCAAATTCCAACGATCAAACAAACTATTGCAAAAGAAATTATCCTTTGATATAAATAAAGTAATGAAACACGATTTACTTCAAAATAATTGGTTCCGATGTATGTCTGACTTCTAGGCCGGTTTGTTTGGATTTCATTATACGATAGAAAAAATGCTGGCCTAAAGGGTCAGTTTTTGTTTGTCTGCGAGCCGCTTAAAGCTCTTAAGCCGTTCGCATGACAGGCGATGGAGGGACTAGAATGAGACAGTCGATTCACGTTGGTAGTATCCAGCATCCAAACTCCGGAGTCAAACCGGCTCCATCGGTCGAAGCGAAGAAGAAGTGCCCGCTCTGCCAGCAGCCGATGTCATCTAGGCAAGTGCCAGAGGAGAGGGGATACAAAACAGTCTGGTACTGTGGCGCCTCTAAGTGTCGTCGTTAGCCCTGAAGCTGTCTTTGGCCCCGGGGCGTTATCCGGGGCCAAAGAAACCCTTTTTCGGATCGTCATTCCCGCGCAGGCAGGAATCCAGGAATTTCATATGTGTCATGCTGAACTTGTTTCAGCATCCCGACACCAAATAGTAAGATCCTGAAACAAGTTCAGGATGACAAAATATGTATATGTAAATGTAATTAGAGCACAATGGTTGCAGGTGTGATTGTCAATCAAATCAGCTGGTGGGGAGAATCTGGGCATGGCGGCCAGCCGTTTTGGAATTGATTAGACTAATATTGAAGATTGTGAACCAGCTGGCCCCCGTGGCCGGTTTTTTTATTTGTATGATATGCCATATCGAGGTTCTTTCCCTATGTCTAACCTATTCGGAGGCGCGACATGGCGAATCAGAGGGTCAAGGTGTGTCATCATTGCAAGCAAGAGCTTAGGGAGCGCTCCATCGGGCCCAAGATGTTCGGTTATCCGACTCGTTGGGTTTGCGTTAACCCCTACTGCGCCGGTAAACCGCAAAACGGAAGTGAGGGTTGGAAGCTTCCGGACTAACCGTACTGCTACGTCAAGTAGAAGGCAGAGTTGAACCGTGAAACGTTTTCGAATCCGCTTGGCAGTTAGGAATCCAGGCAGGGGATTTCTCGCTTGCAGACTCACTCGCAATGACAGCGAGTGGTGAGAGCAGATCAAGTCGAGCCCCGCGCCAGTTCAGGTGCGGGGTCTTGATTTTTACGCGCAATTTTGTTAAAGTCAAGTAGATGGATCACTTAAAACTTAACAACTGGTTTTTCTTTTACTACTTTAACCTCGCGACAGCGGGCCGGTTGTTTTCAAGTACCAGATAATATTTTCTAGATAATATTTGAGAAAACACCCGCCGCAAGCGGGTTTTTTAGTCATTTAAATTTGTGTCATTTCCACTTGAGGCGTGCGAATCCACTAATAATTGACGCAGTCATCCCCGACCCGATCGGGGATCCAACATAATAAGTATTCAATAGGGTAGATTCCCGCCTACGCGGGAATGACAAGGAATGGCGGATGGCCATTAGGAGAAAAAACTGTTTTTCTGCGGGTTGATGGGTCAATAACTCGTCGACCGGCAAGGAGAACGAAAGGAAGGTACCAGAATGGAGACAGAGACGTGTCCGGATTGTGGAACCGAGCTGGTTCAAGTCACAGCCAGTCGTGGGTGGGAGCTATGGTTGTGGGTTCTGTGCGGCCATGTTGCATTGTGCCCGAAATGTCGAAAGATCATTAGGGGTGCTGGGGAAGGGACCACGACAGTCATATCGATCGAAGGCGTAAAGTATCGTTCACAGCCAAGCGGCTGTTTCGGGCCCATCAGATAGGGAGGACGTACAGCATGTGCTACGTGAATGGTGACCAAGAACGCAAATGCCAATACCCGCTCTGTCAGCGGACCGGAGGAGTGAAGTTGTTGGAAGGACGTTTACAAGCGGAAAAGATCCCATTGTGGGGTGGCCGTTCGATCACAGTGAAACCTGGCGAAGAAGTAGTTGTTTGCTACTGGTGTGCCGTTCTCCAGGATCATGATGATGTCTCGATCACTTCCAGTCAGCTCGCCACCATTTACTACCCGGTCAAAAAGGAGGAGTGAGCCCAGTGTGCCGCGAACAGCGTGCACCGCCGTGCCTCCGCTCAAGCTACTTGGGCGGGGGAGTCGTTTTGTTTACTGTCCACCCGGCGGGTGGACAGTAAACAAGAACTGGTACAGGAGGGATTTTTTTGTTACATTGGGATTGTGAGGACAAAATAAGGGAAAAAGGGAAAAACATGAAAGAGCTATGCGCGGTGGTTTTGGCTGCCGGTCAAGGAAAACGAATGGGAGCGGCTGAGGCCGGTATCCCCAAGGTGATGTTCGAAGTTTTGGGTAAACCGATGATCCGTTATGCTGTGGATCATTTGCATCAAGCCGGAGTCGACAACATCATTTTGGTCGTCGGTTTTCAAAAAGAAAAAGTGATGGAATATTTTGGCGACGAGATGAAGTATGCAATTCAAGACGAACAGCTGGGAACCGGTCATGCGGTGGCGCAGGCAAGGGATCAAGCATTGCATCATTATCAGGCTACCCTGGTCCACTACGGCGATCACGTGCTTTACCAACCGGATACTATAAAAAAGCTAGTCGATGTCTATGAAAAAGAGCAACCAACTATAGCTATGCTGACCAACTTTTTCGACGATCCGATGCGCTACGCGTTCGGTCGAATTATCAGAAATCAAGAAGGCGAAATTATCGGAAGCTGCGAGCAAAAAGACTGTACCCCTGAACAATTGAAAATTAAAGAATGTAACCCTTGCTTTTATATATTTAATACCAAATGGCTATTTGAAAACTTGGAAAAACTAAAAAACGACAACTCACAAGGCGAATATTACCTGACCGACTTGGTCGGTTTGGCGGTAGAGCAAGGCAAAAAAATTTCGTCGGTGACGGTGGACGACTGGCGCCAAGTCATCGGCATCAACAACCCAGAACACTTAAAGGAAGTAGAAAAATATTTGGAGGAGTAATGGAAAACAGATCGGTAGAAGGTGGAATCAACCCAGAGGATGAGCAGTTGATTCAAAAATTTGATGCGATCATGTCGGAATTGCGACCGATCGCACAAAGAGTATCTGATACAGAAGCGTTCGGAACCGCTGAATTAGGACAGATGCAAATAATGAGCCAAGCAGCATTGGAAGTTATCAATAAAATGTCTGATGCCGAGAGAAATAAGCGAGCCGATTATGTGCACAATTTATCATTGATTTTTGGCAGCTGCGGATTTGTGATGGAACAATTTGTTAGTGACGGTCAAATAAATGCCGGAAATGACAAGAAGTTATTTGAATCTGCCCGAAGGGGGATTTTAGGTGATATTAGGGAATTTCTGGAGATAAAGGGTTAAGAGTCCAATAGAGTTAAGGTGTCATTTCAATGTCCACTATAAAAACTCAAGGCATCATCATCAAGCGGTCGAATCTGGGTGATGCCGATAAAATACTAACGGTCTACACTAAAGATCGCGGCAAACTGAAAGCCATAGCCAAAGGGATTCGCCGTATCAACTCCAAACTGGCCGGAGAGCTTGAGCCGTATTCTCTGGTCGATTTTCAGTTTCATGAAGGTAAATCCCTCGACACTGTAACCTCGGCGGTGACGATCGAGGATGCTTCGGTTTTGGCCAAAAGCTGTGAGGATTTCACCAAGGCGCATTATTTCGGCGAACTGATCGATAAACTGACCGAAGAAGGGGAAAAGAACTCCGATCTTTTTGAAATACTCCGCTTGGCCTTATTTCGCCTCTGTAAAGGTGACGACAATCCGTTCCTATTGCCGTTTTACGAACTAAAAGTCCTTGACCGCTTGGGTTACAACCCGCAAGTTTATTATTGCGTCAGATGCCGGCGGAAGCTTCTAAACGGTGAAAACTATTTTAGCTACCAAGATGGCGGAGTCGTCTGCGGCGAGTGTGCCAAGTACGGTTTGCCCCAGATTTCGGTCAACACAATTAAGATTTTTCGTCTGATCATTGAGTCCGACATCTCGCTAGTCGACCGGCTGAAAGTCGATAGTGAAACATTATTGGAATTGGAAAACGTCTTGGATAAATACACTACCAACATTCTCGAGCGTGAAACCAAATCGAAAAAGATTTTAAAAAGTTTGTAGACAGCCTAAAGTCTGGTCTACGGTTTTCATTGTCGCTCAGGCATTAGCTTGCGGATCAACACGCTAAAGCGTGGTCTCAATTTACGCCGTAGTCCAAGCTTTTGCTTGCTTAAAAAATCAACTTATTGATTATCGAGAGCGAAAGTAGTAAAGTTAAGTAAGTTATTTCGGATGGGAAACATTATTTTCTCGTCATCCTGAACTTGGTTCAGGGTTTACCCTGTACTTGATACGGAGATCCAGAAATTAATTGCATAGATTCCGGATCAAGTCCGGAATGACAGGCAGGTGGATTTATGGCTGATCAAAACATCATGGAAAAGATTGTCTCGCTTTGCAAGCGGCGGGGTTTTGTGTATCAATCTTCTGAGATTTACGGTGGAACCGGCTCGGTTTATGACTATGGTCCTCTGGGGACACAATTAAAAAACAACCTCAAATCGGTTTGGTGGCAGAAATTTGTTATCGCGAGAGAAGATATTGTCGGGGTCGATTCGGCTGTGATTCAAAATCCCAAAGTCTGGGAAGCCAGCGGGCATCTAGCTTCGTTTACTGACCCGCTGGTTGAATGCAGGAAGTGCCACAATCGTTTTCGCTACGATCATGTAGAAGAAATTCAAAAATTAAAAGTCAAAAGTCAAAATAACAAATCAAAATTCAAAATTTGGTTTGATTCAATATCACCCGAACAAAAATCAATGCTAAAATGTTCTAAGGGCGGGGAGCATGAGTTCACCGAAGCCATGGACTTTAATCTAATGTTTAAGACCTTCATTGGTCCGGTTGAAGAGTCCTCTTCGGTGGCATACCTGCGGCCGGAAACCGCTCAAGGTATTTTCATCAATTTTCAAAACATCCTCCAGTCGACACGGGTCAAAGTGCCTTTCGGCATTGCCCAGATAGGCAAAGCCTTTCGCAACGAGATAACCCCGGGAAACTTCATATTTCGTACCCGAGAGTTTGAGCAGATGGAGATTGAATATTTCATCAAACCAAACAAGGAAGAATCCGAAAAATCATACCAAGAATGGGTAGAACTCTCGGAGAAGTTTTATACCGATTTGGGGATTAAAAAAGAAAATCTGAGAATTAGGCCTCATGAAAAAGAGGAACTTTCACATTATTCCATCGGCACCTCGGACATAGAGTACAAGTTCCCTTTCGGAATGTCCGAACTTGGCGGTATTGCTCAGAGAACCGATTTTGACCTCAAGCAACATGAAAGAGTTTCCGGAAAGGATCTTAAATATTTCGATGAAGAAACAGGCCGGAAATACCTTCCCTATGTTGTTGAGCCTTCCTTGGGTGTTGATAGAGCCATGCTCGCTTTCCTGGTGGATGCGTACGATGAATCGGACGGTTCCGACGGTCGGGCTGCAGGTGAAGTGACGTTGCGATTGAATCCGAGAATCGCGCCTATTAAAGTAGCTGTTTTCCCCTTGGTTAAAAAGGACAAGTTGCCGGAAATAGCCAAAGAGATTTATCGAAAATTGCAGGAATGTGGTATGTCGGCTTACTACGACGAATCCGGTTCGGTTGGCCGGCGCTATCGCCGCCAAGACGAGATAGGCACGCCGCTTTGCGTTACAGTTGATTTCGAGACCCTAAACGACAACAAAGTTACTATTCGTCATCGCGACACTATGAAGCAGGTTCGAGTCCACAAAGACGCTGTCTGGGCTTATGTCGAGCAGCGGGTTCTTAATCCGGAGAAGTTTTTCAAATAGTATTAAGATGTCATACTAAGGCCGGATTGGGGAAGGATCTAATCTAGTAACAGAAACACGGCTGGTACCTAGATCCTTCCTCCGTCAGGATGACACAAATCTTCTTCGGAATGACACAAAATCAAAAATGCTAAATATTAATAATAGCTAGTCCCAGCAATCACAATTAACGTACTATTACATCTACCACCCTTGGTGGTATTTTTGGTGCTTGACAGGTATCCATATTAAAACTAAAATGGGAATAAGTGGTAAGGAATGGTAAGAATTATGAAACGAATTATTATCGACACAAAAGAATCAAAGCCGCAGAAGATAGCCGTCAGGCAACAGAATCTTGCCGAGTGGCGCAGAAAAACAAAAATTAGGGATTTAATCAAACAAAACAGGTTATTTGTTAACTCGTTGGTTAGTTAGTTCATAATGGTTATTATCATATACAATTAATGCCTATTACCTCTGTCATTCCCACTTTAGGCGTGCGAATCTACTCGATTGAATACTTATTATGTTGGATCCCCGATCGGGTCGGGGATGACTGCGTCAATTATTAGTGGATTCCCGCCTAAAGCGGGAATGACAATCAGGCGGCAACATGTTCATCGGAGAATTCAGTCACAACCTGGACGATAAAAACCGCTTGATGATTCCTTCAAAGTTCAGGGGCGCGCTTTCCGACGGTTTGGTGGTAACCCGCGGGCTGGACGGTTGTTTGTGGCTTTACCCCAAGGCTGAATTCCAAAAGCTGGCCGAAGAAATCTCAAAACTGCCGGTGACTCAAAAAAATTCCCGCGATTTCAGCCGGTTGATGCTTGCCGGAGCGATGGAGCTGGAGCTGGATAAGATCGGACGTTTCGTTTTGCCGAGTTACCTAAAAGAATTTTCCAGCATCAAAAAAGAAGTGGTGATGGCCGGAGTCTTTAACCGCATTGAAATCTGGCCGGCTGAGACCTGGAAACAGTTTAAAGGGGAAATGGAGAAGAATTCCGCGGAAATAGCCGAAAATTTGGCCGAGGTAGGATTCTAGAAAAACAGAATCGGCGGCTGGCTCAAGCACTCAAACGGGACCCCGAGACTTCGGGGAACACCAGAGGAGGGGCAAGGCCAAGCGCCTTAAATATAGACTCAAAAACAAAAATTAGATCGGAATATTTAGCTGACAAGCTTAAATAAGTCCGGCAGACAAAGTCAAAAAATGCTCGCCGCATTGATTGATTCAAAAAACGCCAGTTGCCGATTCTTAAACCGCCCCACTACGCTTTAGCCTCCGCGGGGCAAGCAGACCTTTCTGCTGATTAGCTAATTGGTTGTTGCTATCAGATTATTTTCGGTTTAATCACTGATAACACAACACTGATTAGTAGTGATGACAGTCTTTAAATACATTTGCAAATACTGTCATCGTTTCGCGTCAACAATCGATCTGAAATAACATATTGAGAATGACCGTGTTTCATCCGTGTACAATATCCGTGTAGTTAGGAGGGTTCGATGGGTAGAATGTATGTCATGAGCTATGCCAACAATCAAGAGCTCGGAGTCAAAAAACGAACTATGCCAAGGCAGATTACTTTGGGGCCGAGCGCTCTAAAGTTTATTGCTATTGTCATATTAGCGTCTTTGGGACTAATCTATTTGGGTTCTTCAACCAGCCGGGCCAATCTTTCGGTGCAGGTAAGAGATCTGGATTCACAGCACCAAACCTTGGAACAGCAAGTCGACCGGCTTAACGCCGAAGGCGCCCGCTTAAAATCTCTTTCCAATATTGATTCCCAGATAAACAATGCTCAGATGCAACCGGCACAAAATGTCGTCAGCGTGCATTGAGTCATTCAAATTAATCATGTCATACTGAACTTGTTTCAGTATCCCAAACTCAAGTATAGGATCCCGAAACGAGCCTGCTCCGTACCACGATACAGGGTTCTGGATGACAAAAATATGATATGAGAATCGGACAAGATCAGCTTTGGTCGAAGAGGATCTCCTATTTGGGTGTTGTTTTTGTGTTTTTAATGCTAGTGATTATGGGCCGGCTCTGGCAAAAACAGATTCTGGAACACAAACAATATCTAGCTATGGCCAAAAGCCAGCAGATCTATTCGAAAGAAGAGATGGCGGAACGCGGGAAAATATTGGTTCACGACGATCTCGAGACTCAGGGAAGCTATATCGAAGTTGCCCTCGACGTCCAAAAATATTCGGTGGCCGTGGTGCCGAAAAATGTGGTGGACAAAATCGGGACGGCTAAGAAGCTGGCGGAAAATCTAGGTATTAGTCAGGATGAAATATTTGGCAAAATAAATAACGACAAGCTTTATATTCCCCCCATTGCCAAATCGCTAGATTCGGGTGTGGCGGACAAAATCACAGCTTTAAACTTAACCGGAGTGGTGGTTTTGCCGGAATTTAACCGAATGTATCCGGAGAACCAGCTGTTGTCGCAAACTCTGGGTTTCGTAAGCGGTGAAGGGGAGGGTAAGTACGGGGTTGAAAATTATTACAATTCGGAACTCACCGGTTACAATGGCAAAAAAACCGCCGAAAAAGACATTTACGGCCGAATGATTGATGTAGTTTCCGACAGCGCACCGAAAAATGGCGATTCAATTTACCTGACTATAGATCGAAGTGTCCAATATTATGTGGAAAAAACTTTAGAAAAAGCTATGACCGAGTATCAAGTCGATTCCGGCTCGATTATTGTAGTCGAGCCGAAAACCGGCAGAATCATCGCCCTAACCAACAAACCCGATTTTAATCCCAATGAATATAATAAGGTGGCAGCTGATAAGCTTGGACTTTTTATGAATATGGCAGTTTCGGGGGCATGGGAGCCAGGAAGTATTATGAAGCCTATCACTATGGCCTTGGCTATTGATCAGGGCAAAGTTACGCCCGAGACAACCGGTGATTACTCGAATATGGTGGTGGTGGACGGCCATGAAATTCATACCGCTACCGACAAAGCTTTCGGTCACGAAACTATGACTCAAGTACTGGAAAACTCGGATAACGTGGCTATGGTGGACGTCTCAAATAAACTGGGAAATCAGGCAATGTATGATAACTTAAAAAAATTCGGTCTCTTGGATAAGTCGGGGATTGACATTAGCGGCGAGTCAACGGGGTCAGCGCCCAAAGCGAAAGATTGGCGAAATATCAATCGCGCCAATATCTCCTTCGGCCAAGGTATTACGATCACCCCGATCCAGATACTTATGGCTTATGCGGCTTTGGCAAACGGGGGAAAACTGGTTACACCCCAGATTGTAGACAAGATAATTCAAAGCGACGGCTCAACAACTTCTTTTCAAACCAAAGCGGTAACTCAAGTCGTACAGCCGGAAACGGCAGCGAAGATCAAGGATATGCTGGTGTCGGTGGTAGTCAACGGGCATGGCAAAAAGGCGGCAGTCCCGGGTTTTAAAGTTGCCGGAAAAACCGGTACTGCCCAGGTTGCCAAGCCGGACGGAAGCGGTTATCAAGAGAATGTTTTTAACGGTTCTTTTATCGGATTTGCTCCGGCCGACGACCCGAAATTTGTCATGATAGTGCGGCTTGATAACCCGAAAACGGTCAAGTTTGCCGAAAGTTCGGCCACACCGGTTTTTGGACAAATAGCCAGTTATCTGCTAAATTACTACTATAAAGTCCCAGCCACACCATAAAGGATGAGCGACCTCCACTGATTAATTCCACTGATAACCCACTGATCGGTCGTGATCTGTGGAGTAAATCTGTGGAGGTCACTGCTTCTTATTAAAATGAAGAAACGACTAATAAAATTTATTGAAAAGTATCTTTACGATCTGGCTCAAAAAAGGCTGAGAAATAAAGATACTTTTATTATTGCCATCACTGGCAGTGCCGGCAAAACTTCGACCAAGGAGGCGGTACGGGTGCTTTTGGAATCATTTTTCAAGGACAGAGTTTTTAGCAGTCATGGTAATATGAATGAATCAGTCGGTATCCCGATGGCGGTTTTGGGATTTGAAAGTATTCCGACCAAGACCGGCTGGCCGAAGGTTTTGTTTGAGGCCAGAAAAAAAGCCAAGACAAAGAATTTTCCGGATTATCTTGTTCTGGAAATGGGCGTGGAGAAGCCCGGAGACATCAACTATTTTACCGGTCTGGTAAAGCCCAATATCGCTATTATTACTAACATCGGTCCGGCTCATTTGGAACAGCTGAAAAATGTTGACGGAGTCTTGAAAGAAAAAACCGAGCTTTTTCGTTCGCTGAACGACGAAGGGATCGCCATTTACAACCGAGACGACAAAAAATTATGCGAGTATCTGCAAGATTCAAAACAAAGATCCGTCTCGTTCGGTTTTTCCAAAGAAGCCAATGTCTCCGGTCGGATAGTCCGGCGCGATGCGGACGGAACCCTATTTGAGGTAAGTTATAAAGATACCAAGAAACAATTTAAAACCAAGATTATTGCCGATCACCTTCTTTACTCTATTTTAGCCGCCATGGCGGTCGCCGTGGCCATGAAACTGGATTTTGACAAATCGATCTATGCTATGCGGGATCTCAAATCGTTGCCGGGGAGGATGAATCTGATCTCCGGAATCAAAGAATCGACCATACTCGATGATAGTTACAATGCCAATCCTATCTCAACTCTGGCGGCTCTGGAGACTTTGAAAATATTTGATCACACCGGCAGAAAGGTGGCCGTCATCGGTAATATGAATGAACTGGGCATTCTGGAAGGAAAAGCCCACCGTGTTGTGGCGGAAGCCGCGGCTTTGGTTTGCAAGCAATTAATATTTATCGGACCGAATGCTAAGCTAATGAAAGAGGCGGCGCTTAAAATGGCCGACAAAGAAAGGATCAAGGGTCTAAAGGTTGATATTTTCGATACCACCAGCCGGGCGGTTATTTCACTCGATGAATTAATCCAAAAAAATGATATAATTCTTATAAAAGCTTCGCAAAATAAAATGCGTTTCGAAAAAATCGTTGAGGCGCTAATGGCCAAACCCGAAGAAGCCAAGGACAAACTAGTCAGACAGGGGAAAAGGTGGCACAGTTAATGTCGAAGAAACCACATGGATCTAGACACGGATAAACACGGTAACTAAGAGACCGTGGCAACCTGTGTAAAAATCCGTGTAGTGCCGACATTACTTAACAAAATACGGAGTATTTTGATGGAAACAATTACTTTTACCGGTCATTCGCTGCTTCGAATTTTCGCCTTGGCTGGTGCTGCTTTTTTTGTCGCTATGGTCTGGACGCCGTTTTTTACAGATTGGCTCTACAAATATCGTCTTGGTAAAAATATCCGAACCGATTTCGGTGGTGAAGCCACTCCGATATTTTCCAATCTGCACGCCAAAAAAGCCGGTACCCCGACTATGGGCGGTATTCTGGTTTGGGTAACTACGGCGGCTCTAACCCTGATTTTTAACTTGGAACGTTCTGGGACTTGGCTTCCCTTATTCGTGCTGGTTTTAACCGGCATTGTCGGAGCTGTTGACGATTATATGAATGTAAGACGAATAGGACCCAGCAACGGGGGAATGTCCTTTCGATACAAGTTTTTACTCTACTCAATCATTGCTATCGCCGGAGCTCTCTGGTTTTATTTCAAACTGGATTGGAACTCGATCCATATACCGCGGCTGGGCGATTTTATAATCGGTTTTTGGTACGTCCCCCTCTTCGCCGGGGTTTTGATTTTTACTGCTTTTGCGGTCAATGAAACGGACGGTTTGGACGGTTTGGCCGGCGGACTCTTGGCCATCGCTTATGCCTGTTATGCCATCATCTGTTTGGTGGCCGGCAAACCGGTTTTGGCGGCCTTTTGCGGAACCATAGTCGGTGCTCTTTTAGCGTTTCTGTGGTTCAACATTTACCCCGCCAGATTCTTTATGGGCGACACCGGCGCCTTTGCCTTGGGTATGACGTTGGCCGTAATTGCTTTTTTGACCAATTCGGTCGTGGTACTTCCGATCATCGGTTTGGTGTTTATGATAGAAGCCTTTAGCTTTATAATTCAATACGTTTCAAAGAAATTTCGCAAAGGTAAAAAGGTATTTTTGTCTTCGCCGATCCATCACCATTTTGAGGCTCTCGGTTGGCCGGAAACCAAGATAACCATGCGTTTCTGGGTCATCGGCGCCGCCTCCGGCGTCATCGGCCTAGCCTTGGCTCTGTTTGGCAGGGGATTTTGAAGCAGTCTTGTAAGAACAGACAGTTTAGTTATAATGAAAATACAAGAGGTCATTGGCGAGCGAAATAAGAGAGATGAGTCAAGAAGAAATTATTTCAAAGGTTAAGGAAGCGATCGAGGTGGATCCAAACAGGGACGTAGTTAAGAGCGTTTCGCTTTTTGGTTCGTATCTCCATGGAGATTTTACCGAAAAGAGCGATGTAGATTTACTTATCCACCTGAAAAAAAGTATTGGCTATTTTACGCTTATGGCAATGCAAAACAGGATTGAAGATAAGGTAGGTCGACCTGTACAACTTATGACCCAAGAAGACTTAAGCAGGTATTTTCGAAGCGAAGTTATAAAAGAAGCTAAAAAAATTTACTAAAAATGAGCAAACACGACGACAACGCGTATTTGGGACATGTTCTAGAATCAATCATCAAGATTGAAAAATATATTGGCGATTGTTCTTTTGACTAGTTTCGGAAAAACGATCAATTAATTGATTCAGTTGTTAGAAACTTTGAAATCGTTGGTGAGGCTAGTAATAATATTTCGGATAACTTTAAAGAAAAACATACCGAGATAGATTTTCGCGCAGCGATTACTTTTAGAAATCGTCTCATTCATGGCTACGATGATATTAGTTTGAAAAATGTTTGGACTACGATAAAGATTGATTTGCCACGACTAAAAAGCCAGATCGAAGCACAAATTCATTAATATTTGATTGCAAAATCAATCAAAAACGTTACAATAGAACTATGCGGATAAGCGATTTGAAGGACAAAAAAATTGCTCTTTTGGGTATGGGCTTGGAGAATGTCTCTCTGGCCGTTTTTCTGTACAAAAACGGGGTCAAAAATATCGAATTACGTGATAAGAACAGTCAACCAGCAATGATCGGTACGAATGATGGGATCCTGAAACAGATTGCAGATCCCTCGTCTGAACTCGGGACGACTGCGTCGGTTCAGGATGATAATAGTGTGACGTCAAGATTTGGTGATGATTATCTGGAAGATCTTGATAAATTGGACGTCATTTTCAGGACTCCCGGGATTCCGTATCTAACCCCTGAGATTCAAGAAGCCAAAAAACACGGAGTCGTTATTTCGAGTCAGATCAAACTGTTTTTTGACCTTTGCCCAGCTCAGATCATTGGAGTTACGGGAACGAAAGGCAAAGGCACCGCCTCAAAATTGATCCAATTAATTTTGAGCAAATCACAAGAAACAAGAAACAATAACCAAACAAATAACAAATTCCAAATATCAAATTCAAAACTGGAAAAGAAAATAGCAATGAAGCAATGGAACAACGTGTATTTGCTGGGTAATATAGGGGAAACCGCGGTCGATAAATTGGAAAGTATTACGAAAGATGACATTGTCATACTTGAGCTCTCCAGTTTTCAGTTGCAAGATTTGGATAAAAGTCCTCACGTTGCCGTGATCACTAATCTTGGTGAAGACCATCTGGATTACCACAGCGATATAAATGAGTACTGGTCTTCTAAAATCAACATTTTAAAACATCAATCCAAAGACGATTTAGCGGTTATAAATCAAGATTTTCTAACAACTTTCAAACTTGCGGAGGAGACACCGGCGTCGGTTTATTATTTTTCCGGAAAAAATCGAGTGGAGAACGGGGCGTATGTTAGGGAAGTTCCGGGTCCCGAGTCCCGAGTCCGGCTGTCGAAGGTGATTCTAACAATGGCTGAGATCGACGAGGATATTTGCGACAGCGACGAATTGCAAGTAGTCGGCAGACACAATTTGGAAAATATCGCGGCAGCCTCTGTTGTTGCCAAATTATGCGGCGTTGAAACCGAGACAATCAGAGATGCGGTTTTGGAATTCAAAGGCTTGGAGCATCGTCTGGAATTTGTGGCGAAAAAACGGGGAGTCAAATATTATAACGATTCTTATGCCACCAACCCGATATCGACCATAGCCGCCATCAATTCATTTAAACAGCCGGAAATTTTAATCCTTGGCGGGAGCGAAAAGGGGATTCAATATAACGATTTGGCCAAGGAGATGGTTAAAAAGAAAAATATTAAGGCAATAGTCTATATCGGTGAAACGGGAGAAAAAATCGCTTCAATATTGCGAGATAAAAAATTCGTCGGACAACTCTCTCCCGGTGGACAAAATATTGAGGAGATTATAAAAGTCGCGTCAAGTCTGGCTAAGTCGGGCGAGGTGGTATTATTCTCCCCTGCCAGCGCCAGTTTCGGCTTGTTTAAAAATTACAAGGATCGAGGAGAGAAATTCAAAAAAAGCGTTTTAAGTTTGAAATAATATAATCAGGACTCCTTCGCGAATCTACGAATCCAGCAAAAATACAAATAAGAGTTTGCTATCAGCGGACATCAGTGTGTAGAATCAGTGGTGAACGGTTCAAATATGATGAACCAGATAAGTTACAAAAATCGTCAAAGATCAGACTACTGGTTTTCACTGGGAGTTTTCGCTCTGGTGCTTTTCGGTTTGATTATGATTTATTCGGTCTCAAAATATTTGTCGCTCCAAGTTACCAACGGTGCCAGCGACAAGCTTTATCTGATGGGACAGCTTGGTCCGTTGGCTATCGGCATCGTGGTTTGGTTTATCTTTCAAAATATCGATTATCATTTTTGGCAAAAATATTCCGGGACAATGCTGATTATCACCATAGTTTTACTTATTTCGGTATTCCTTTTCGGTCACTCCGGTTCGACATCGGCTCAGCGATGGATCAGTATTTTCGGATTTCATTTTCAACCCTCCGAGATTGTAAAATTAACTTTTTTGATTTACCTGGCCGGCTGGTTTTCAGCCAAGTCCGAGAAAGCGGGAGGTCTAAATAAAAATTTCTGGTTATTCGCTGTTATTGTCGGACTTATTTCATTTTTTCTATTGGAACAAAAAGATTTGGGCACACTTTCGGTTATTGTCGGAATCGCCGCCGGAATTTATTTCGCCGCCGGAGCCAGCCTAAAAAACTTGGCGCTGGCAGGCGGTCTTGGAACCTTACTTTTTTGGATAGCCGTCAAAAAAGAACCGTACCGGATGGAGCGGATCCTAGCCTTTTTAAATCCGGAAAATGGTAGCTTATCAACCGGATATCACATTCGTAACGCTCTGATAGCCATCGGAAGCGGCGGACTTTGGGGTTTGGGATTTGGGCAGTCCAGGCAAAAATATTTATATTTGCCCGAAGCGCAAACCGATTCGATATTTGCGATAATTTCGGAAGAACTAGGTTTTATCGGCGCCGTATTTGTAATTGCCGCCTTTACATTTCTAGCTATTCGAGGGCTGAAAATCGCCAAAGAGGCGCCGGATACATTCGGGCGGCTTCTGGGAGTCGGGATAGTTGTCTGGATCGCCTTTCAGGCTTTTGTAAATATTGCCGCGATGCTGTCGATCATCCCCTTGACTGGCGTCCCTTTGCCTTTTATAAGTTACGGGGGCTCCAACCTGGTAGTCTCTCTGGCGGCTGTCGGGATTCTCATGAACATCTCTCATCAGAAGAGGTATGACTAATGAAAACAAAGACCGTAATAATCACCGGAGGCGGAACGGGAGGTCATCTTTGGCCGATGGTTAGCTTGGCTGATGAAATAAAAAATAAGTATGAAGTCGTAATACTTAGCGGAACCAGCCAAAACGATCAGACGGTTATCGGCGGAAGCGGTTATAAGTATTTTCGAATCATTTCGGGGAAAATTCACCGGCACAATAGTTTATGGCCATACCTGAGAAATATTGCTAATATTATAAAGACAATTTTTGGAATCATCCAAGCTTTAACTCTCTTGCTGATTTTAAGACCGGCACTGATATTTTCCAAAGGCGGTTATGTTTCAATTCCGGTAATTATTGCGGGTAAAATTCTCAAGATTCCGATAATAGTTCACGAATCCGATCTGGTAATCGGAGCCAGTAATAGAGTCGCTCTTAGATACGCTAAGAAGTTTTGTGTCAGTTTTCCGCCGAAATATTATGACCTGCCGATAGACAAAGTTATCTATAGCGGCCATATCCTTCGCCCGGGAATTTTCAAATCTGATCCGATAAAACTTAAAAATGTTCGTACTGCACTTAAATTAAACTCCAAATTTCCCACCATACTGGTAACCGGCGGGTCGCAAGGAGCGCTTAGTTTAAATAAAGTGGTGGCAAAATCCTTGGACCGGCTTCTTGGGATAGCTAATGTAATCCACCTGAGCGGTCCCAATGATTTCTACTGGCTGAACGATTTAAAACCACAAACCAAAGAAGAGGAGGGCAGGTATCTGCCCGAAGGTTACAGTCATGATATTCTAGAATACATGCGACTCTCCGACCTGATCATTTCGAGAGCTGGTAGTAACTCGCTAGCTGAGATCGCGGCCCTAAAGAAACCGGCTATCATTGTCCCCTACCGGTATGCGGCCGGGGACCATCAGAAGAAAAATGCTGAATATTTTCAAAATAGCGGCGGCGGAGTGGTAATCAATCAAGATGAACTTAGCCCCGATGTTCTAATAAATAGCGTGAAAAAACTATTAGCTGATCGAGCCTACTTGAAACAGCTGGGAGAAAATGCTTATAACGCCAATCAATTCGGAGGGGTAAAAATAATAGCGGGATTGATAAATCAAATAGCGGATAAACTATGAAAAAAATACACTTCATCGGGATCGGCGGGGTTTCAATGTCGGCTTTGGCAAAAATCGCTTCAGAGGCCGGTTTTGCAGTCACCGGATCCGATCTAAAGACCGGAGGGCACAAAGCCGATAATATCTCAAAGGACCTGGATTTGGTTATTTACAACTCTGCTATCACCAAAGGATCACCCGGAGAGGTGGAACTAATACGGGCCAAAGAATTAGGTCTCAAAACCGTCTCCCGCGGGGAGTATCTGGCTCGACTGGTAAATAAGGCTAAAAGATCGGTAGTGGTCTCGGGAATGCACGGCAAGACCACCATTACCACCCTGATCGGCTTGGTTTTGAAAAATAACGGGAACAAACCCACCGTAATTCCGGGAACATACGTCGCTGAGTTTGGGGCGAACTATCTACTCGGCTCGAAAGATTTGATTGTGACTGAAGGTTGTGAGTATCATGACAACTTTTTACACTTAAGACCAAAGATTGCGGTGATCTCAAATATCGAGCAAGAACATCTGGACTATTTCGGGGACCTAAAAACTATCATAAAATCTTTCGCCAAATTTATCGAAAATATCGATCCCGATGGCTGTCTGGTTTACTTTGCCGGCGATGAAAATATTCGCGCCGCTTTGCGGCTCGCGTCCAAGAGACCGAAAACTCTCGTCGGCTACGGGCAAGGCGGAAATGTTTTGTATCAAAAACTGGGTTACAAACTTAAATATCCGGGCGCCCATAACAAGCTAAATGCTTTGGCTGTCGAAGCCGTTGCCGACTATTTGGAGGTTTCTCGAAACATCACAAAAAAGTCGCTGCAGAGTTACCAAGGGGCCGGCCGGCGGTTGGAGATAAAAGGCGAGAAAAAAGGCATTCTGGTAATCGATGATTACGGCCACCATCCGACTGAAATCAAAAATACCATCTTGGCTTTAAAAGAGGCTTATCCCGGAAGGCGGCTAGTGACGGCTTTTTGGCCCCATCAATACAAAAGGATAGAATCGCTTTTTTCCGACTTTGCGGAAGCGCTGAGTCTAGCCGATGAAGTCCTGCTACTCCCCATTTATCTGGTCCCGGGAAGAGATGAAGAGCGACCGGTCAGTTCAAAACAGCTAGCCGATGAAATTCAAAAGAAGGGGACTAGAGCAAAATCATTTCCCGATCAATCAAGTATGGTAAAATATTTGAACGACACCATGGCAGCAAACAGTCTCCTCTTAACCGTCGGGATCCCCCCGATAAATCAAGTTGCAGAGGAATTTTTGGAAGGAGAAAGATGAATGGGCAAAGCGTGGAACTTGAATTAAAACAACTTCTCGGTGAGGGGTTGAAAAGCAATGTGGTTTTGAGAGATTATACCAGTTTTCAGGTCGGGGGCGTCTGTGATTTTTTCTATGTCGCTAAAACCATCAACGACCTCGTTAAATCCGTCGAAGCGGCCATAAGACTCGATTTACCCTACTTTTTGTTGGGCGGGGGAAATAATATCCTGATTTCCGACATCGGTTTTCCCGGTCTGGTTATTAAAAATGAAGCTGATAATTTGGTATTTATGCCCGGTTCGGCGGAGGTAATAGCCGATTCCGGATTGACCTTATCGAAACTTTTGACCGAGGCGGCGTCCCGCGACTTGGGCGGAGTAGAGTTTTTGTTCGGCATACCCGGCACAGTCGGCGGGGCCATATACAACAATGTAGGCACACCGGAGATTGCCGTCGGCGATTTTGTAAAATTTGTGACCCTTCTGATTCCGAATCCAAAAACTAAAAGCGCTAAGATAGTGAAATATCGCAGCGACTGGCTGGAGTTCAAATATCGCGAAAGCCGGCTCAAAAATGAGACCAAAAATTCTAATTATTCTATGCCCCGCCCCATTATTCTAACCGCAAAACTGCAACTGGTTCAGAGTAAGCGGGAAGTAATTCTCGACCGGATGAGAAAAAACTTGGAGCTAAAGAAAGAGAAGCAACCTTTAGGTGTGCACAGTGCCGGAAGCTTCTTTAAAAATCCCGGGAAACTCAAAGAACAAACGGCTGGATTTCTACTCGACCACGTGGGGGCGAAAAAGATGAAGATCGGTAAAGCCGCGGTCTCAAAGAGACACGCAAACCATCTGGTTAATAAGGGTGGGGCCAGAGCCGAAGACATTAAGCGTTTGGCTGAACAGCTAAAGATAAAAGTACGGGACGAATACCGAGTAAATCTTGAGGAGGAAATTGAATATATTGGGCGCTGGTAAGAAAAGATATCATTCCGGCCATATCGCCAAACGAAAACAAACAAGTAACTTTAGATCCCCAAAAGTTTACAGTCGGAAATTAAAAGCGCCGAGGAAACGGCTCAACCTAACCTTGAGCGCCGGACTTCTGGGTAAAATTATTGTGGGCTTAGCCGTATTAACCGGAATATTTTTACTATTTTTTTCTTCATACTTTAAGATCTCCGAGGTGATGGTCGAGGGCGCTAAAACAGTCAACGCCAATGAGATAAAATCATTTATTCCGAAAGGACGAAATTTAATACTCCTAAAAACCGATCCGATAAAAGATAAAATTCAAAAGAAATACCCGCAGATTAAGGAGATCGCCGTTCTCAAGGGTTTACCGAATGCGGTCAAGATCCAGATCGTAGAGCGTGAGGGACGTTTGGTTTGGCTAACTACCGGCAAGAGGTACCTGATTGATCCGGAAGGGGTGGTGTCGCGAGAGGTATCCGAGGCGGAATCGGCCGGGATTCCGGTGGTTGCCGACGCTAAAAATATTACGGTTAGCGAAAATCAACTTTTGCTCTCGCCGGACTTTATTGCCTTTGTTTCTTATCTGGATCAGTATTTTTATGAAAAAACCAATCTTAAACCAAGCGGTTACTTTGTCGATGAGACAACGTACGATTTATCCGTTACCACAGATGCTAATATCAAAATAATGTTTGAGACTGTCAGGTCTCCGGAAAGCCAGCTGGAGAATCTTAAAAAAATCCTAGCCAATTACCGAGACCAGATTCACGAATATATTGATCTCCGAGTTGAAGGCTGGGGCTACTATAAATAAATCAAATATTAAAAAATTAAATATCAAAAATCAAGATGACTGAATTTTTTTGGGAAGTTAAGCCGAGGGTGTTCGATGATGAGGTTAAACAACTTCTGTTTAATCGAGGCATCATAGGCGAGAAAACCGACGAAAAGTTGGTCGACCGTTTTATAAACCCGAACTTTGAAACGGATTTTCATAATCCGGAGTTGCTCCCCGATTTTGTAAAATTTAAAAATAGAATCAAGCGGGCTTATGATAATCATGAGAAAATCGGTGTGTTCGGGGATTATGATGCGGATGGTATACCCGGATCGGCTTTTTTAGTTAAAGCTTTAACTAAAATAGGTATTGAAACGTTCTTTTACATTCCCACCAGAGACGAAGGATATGGATTAAATCAAGAAGGAATAGATTATCTTATCTCTGGCGGATGCAGCCTCATTATTACAGTCGATTTGGGTATTAGAAGCATTGAGCTAGCCGAATATTGTCGAAGTAAAAAGTGTGATCTCATCATAACTGATCATCATATTCCAGGTGATAAGATACCACAGGCTGTGGCTGTGATAAATCCGAAACTTAAGGCTTCCAAATATCCGTTTTCCGAGCTTTCCGGAGCGGGAGTGGTTTTTAAGCTGATCCAGGGACTCAAGAAGACATTTCCCGAAAAAATTACGGACAGGTTTCTCAAATGGAATCTGGACCTTATCGCTATATCAACTATTTCCGATGTCGTGCCTTTGATCAACGAAAATCGGGTTATCGCTAAATTTGGTCTGATTACTTTGCAAAAAACTAAAAACCTGGGTTTGGAGAAAATGTATGAAGTATCGGGGATTAAAACGGAGAAAATAAATTCTTACACTGTCGGGTTCCAGATTGCGCCGAGAATAAATGCCCCCGGCCGGATTGATAGCGCCTCGAAATCTTTTGAGCTGCTGTTGACTGAGAATGAAAAAGAAGCAACTGAACTGGCTAAATGGCTAAACGACCAGAATCTCTTACGGCAAGAGGCGATGGATCAAGTCGAGACGGAAGTAATAGAGATGATTGCTAAAGAAAAACTAGATAAAGATATGATTATTATCGCCAGTGGGCAGTGGCCTCGCGGGGTCATAGGACCGACGGCCAGCCGTCTGGTTGAAAAATATCGGCGTCCGGTGATACTTTTAGCGATCGAAGAGGAAGGGTTAATAGGAAGTTCCAGAAGCGTGGGAGTATTCAATATGATTGAAAATCTGGAGAAAACCGCCAAGTGGCTAACGAAATTTGGCGGCCACAAGGGTGCGGCAGGATTAAGTCTAAATATCAAGAATTTAGAAAGCTTTGAGAAAGCGATGATTAAGTTGGCCAACACGCAAATATCGAGAGAAGACCTGATCCCCAAACTGAAGATTGATTTGGAGATGGAGTCTGAAAGTATTACAATCTCAAAGATAAAAAGATTTCTAGAGCTGGAACCGTTTGGACTGGGTAATCCAAAACCGGTGTTTCTAATGACTCAACTGAAATTAGTCGAACAGCGTTTTGTCGGACGGGATAGTCGGCATCTGAAACTTAAGTTTCAGTCAAGGGACCATGATCATGATTGTATTTATTTTAACTTCGGCGAAAAAGAAAAGTTGGAAAATAAAAAGTATTACGATATCATATTTACACTAGGCGTTGACGAATGGAACGGAAGTGAGAAGGTGAGTTTGAGTATTACTGACTTGAAATTATCAACAAATCAATCGAGTCACGAGAGGCAATGACAGTCTTTGATACCAGTAAAGACTGTCATTCAGCGCTGATGAAGACAGTCTTTGAAACCAGTAAAGACTGTCTTCTAACCGTAGCACGGACGATGACAGTCTTTGCAGTCAAAAAAAAGGCTGTCATCATAAATCAATCCGGCCGAAAAAATATGAACCCGAAGAAAGAAAAAACCATTTTTATGTGCACTAACTGCGGCAACGAATTCCTGACTTGGAGCGGGAAGTGTTCGGTGTGCGGGGAATGGAACAGCTTAAAAGAAGTTCAAAGTCCTAAGTCAAAAGTCCAAAATAGAAATGCGAAACTACCAGAGAGGCCGCAAAGTTTAAAAGAGATCTCGCTTGAGACGGCTAAAAAGACCGCAACAGGGATCGGGGAGTTCGACCGAGTTTTGGGAGGGGGACTGGTCGGGGGATCGTTACTGCTTTTTGCCGGCGAACCCGGAATCGGTAAATCTACTCTTTTGGCCCAGATCTCGGGAAAGATTCAGAATACACTCTATATCTCGGCGGAAGAATCAATGGGACAGGTCAAAAGCCGTTTAGATAGGCTGGGTGTTACTAACCAGACGCTAAAGTTGGTGGCTGAAACAGATCTGGACAACATTATCGAAACTATATCGAGCGAGCGACCCGAACTCGTTATCATCGACTCGATCCAAACTATTGCCTCAATTGATTTTCCCTCTACGGCCGGAAGCCTGATCCAGGTCAAGGAATGCGCGCTTAGGATTCAGCAAGTTATTAAAGAGTTGGGCGTTACCGCTATTCTTGTCGGTCATGTCACCAAGGGGGGTGATGTGGCCGGACCTAGGACACTGGAGCATCTGGTTGATGTGGTTTTGTATCTTGAGGGCGAGCGATATCATGACGGCAGGATACTTCGAGGGATCAAAAACAGATTTGGAGCCACCGACGAAAGCGGTATTTTCCAGATTACCGACAAGGGTTTGCGGGAGGTCAAGAACCCTTCGGAGCTGTTTTTGTCAGAGCATCAAGACTCGGCTCCCGGAAACGCTATCGCGGTCACTTTGGAGGGTACCAGACCAATCTTGGTAGAGGTGCAAGCATTGACCGTAGCGACAAATTTCGGCTATCCCAAACGAACCGCTTCGGGGTATGACCTAAATAGGTTAAACATCATCATTGCTATCTTGACCAAGCGAGCCAATATTAATCTTTCCAATCATGATGTTTACCTAAATATCACAGGTGGTTTGAAGGTATCGGAACCGGCGCTCGACCTGGCTATTGCCCTAGCTATTACGTCATCATACAAAAATAAACCCCTGCCCAAAAAATCATGCTTCTTCGGCGAATTGGGATTAGCTGGTGAAATTCGCAAAGTTATGAAAGAGGATCGCCGCCTCAAAGAAGCCAAAAATCTGGGATATGTAACTTTTGTCTCGAAAAATATTTCCGAATTGATAAGCAGAGTCCTATGATTTGGCTCTGCCGCATACTTCAACGAAACAGACGTTAAAGCGGGCGCCGATGTTTGGTGCCCGCTCGACTAACGAATGACGATAATCTGGTGGTAGATCCAGTCATGGTGCTCAAACGTCACTAGGTAGCGTCCTGGTTTCTTGACTTTGATCGACCGTTGGCCGGCCAAGGTTCGTTCCACAGTTGCATCAGGCCTTGCCACCTCAAGATCGTTGATGTTGCTCCAGAGGCGCAAAGGTCCTTCCATAGCGAGGGGTTTGCCGGTGGTTCTGTAAACCCTGTAGCAACGACCTCTCCCATCCTCCAGACAAAACATCGGTTCTCTAACGAGGCCGAGATAACCGACGATAAGGAGAGCGATAAGGGCGAGAGTCCATCTAAGCGGTATGGTATCATACTCGTCGCGCATCACGGTAATCCCTCCTTTTTTATTAATCACTTTCCTTTCTCTCCTCCCAGCACGTCTGTCCCAAAGCTCGTCCTCTCCCTCAAGCTCACTCTCTTCGGCAGGAGTCCCAGAACCAGATTGACGAAGTCAAGACCTCTAAAGATCCGAAGCTTTCGAGGTTTG
>JAKAMI010000032.1 GCA_021812945.1 bacterium | reverse complement strand
ACTAAAAACAATCAAACGTCTTTCGTACGGATTCAGAAACGTAGATAACTACATCAGAAAAGCATTGCTGGCATTTATCCCGATCAGTCTCCTACTACCACACCACTTGACATAGAGCCCAAAAAACCTTGCAATATGTTTTCATTTGTGGTATAATCCCAAGTTATAGAACATTGAAAATATGATTCTGGGACAAGCATTTTGCTAATCAATCTCAATTGGTTGGCAGTATGCTTGTTCCAGACAAGGGGCACAGCCTGCCTTCAGGCAGATCATACGGTGGAAGGATGATGACGATGTCCAATGAGGCATTGATCCCGTCCGTGACGCACCGCGACCCAAAGGGTCGCAAGGCAGTTGACCTTTTCGAGGTCGCCTACGACAAAGTGAAACTGGACGAAGAAGGGGCGCAACGGCTCAACGAGAACGGCGGCGAATTTCAGGACCGCATCATGGCGGTGATCCGCGAGTTCGCCACAAGCAACCAGTACGCTGACGAGGAGACGGAGTCCAAGTACGGATATCTCTCCGGCTACGCGCCGAAGGATATCACCGCGCAGACCAACCGTCTCCGCGAGCTGTTCACGGGCATCGGCTACGCAGACGAGCAGGTCGCCCAGGGCGAGTTGCTCGCGAGCGCCGAAGGGTGGTTCGCGATCCCGAAGTGGCAGACGATGGCCGCGACGTACGGCGAAGCCGTGCAGAAGGTGCTCGACATGATCAAGCAGACTCGCAGCGGCAAGTTCTACAACTACTGCGAGAACTTGCTCGATCCCGCGCGCCTGCGCCAGTCAGCCAAGTCCGAGAAGGCCTGGGAGGCAATCGCCGAACGGCAGCCGAACCACGACATCATGGTTGTACAGGCGCAGTTCGGGCTCGTGCACCGCGGACGCTCCGTTCGCAGGGCTCGCGAGGTCATGAACACCAACCAGTTCGGTCTCGGCGCCTTTGCGGTCGGGATCATGCTCCTGACCCACCCGGAACGCCTCCAGAACTACGACGACCTGTACGTTGATTGTGCCGGCGACGAGTTCAGCCCGGAGGCCGATGGCAAGTTCGGCCACGCGCCGTGCTTCCACTTCGACGGCGGCAAGGTCAAGTTCAACGCCTACTGGGTCAGCGGTACCCGTGCCTGCTATGGCTCGGCGTCCGGCTTCCTCCCGCAGTAGAGTTGTACCTTGCACCTCAAGCCCTCGAATCTTTTGACTGCTTGTCGCTTGATTCTTGGGCTAGCGCCGTCAGGCGCTCGACGCACAATCGGGCTATCCGTGATCTGCGGATAGCCCAACCTTTCTTCTAAATATCGGCGCTGGAATAAACATTCTGTTAATAAACACTTGTTAATAGAATGCTTGTTCCAAGCAAGGAACAGCCTGCCTTATGGCAGAACTCAAATCGAGAGGATGATGGCGATGTCTAAGACATTGATCGCGTCCGAGCACCCGAAGGGTCGTGAAGTTCTGCGCAATTGCGCAGTTGGTCTGGACAAGGCGGGGCTGGATGAGGACGGGCTGCAGCAAGTCGTGCACCGAGCCGGAGAGCTGCAGCAGGGAGTGATAGAGCTGGTCAAGCGTCTGTCGCTTTCGAACCAGTTCGCCAACGAGGAGACGGCTTCCAGCTACACCTACCCGCCAGAGTACACGGGCCCGAAGCCGATTGAGGAACAGATCGCGGCACTCGCTAAGATGCTTGACCTCGACCCGACCTCCGCGCTCGAGCACGCAGGGACTTTGCCCCAGCTTCCCGAGGGTGCCGAGGGGTGGTTCGCCATCCCGTCGCCAGTCGCGCTGGCCGCTAAGCACTTCCCCGGCCTGACCAATCCCGCCGAGCAGTACTGTGCCGGAGTCAGCCTGATCCTGTCCAAGATCGCTGCTTCGCGGAAGTTCTACAACTATCGCGAAGGCCAGATCACGACGGCACAGCTTCGGGTCGCCATCCGTACCGCTGAAGCGATGACCCAGATCGCGGAAGTCCAGAAGGGTGACATCCTGATCATCGCTGCCCAGCTCGGTCTGCGCCACCGCGGCGAATCCGTCCGCAGGGCTCGCGAGAAGTTCGTGGCCAACGAGTTCGGTCTCGGATCGCTGGTCTTCGGGGCCATCACGCTGACGCACCCCGAGCGGTTCGTTCGCTGGGAGCAGTTGCACACCGACTGCGCCGGCGACGAGTTCAGTCCGGGGGCCGATGGCGAGTTCGACGACGCGCCGTACTTCAACTTCTACGACGGCGAGGTCAAGTTCCTCACCGACTGGGTCAGCTGTTCCCTTGCCTACTCTGGCTCGGCGTCCGGCTTCCTCCCGCAGTAACTGTCCCTTGCTTCTCAAACCCCTTGAGACTTTTGGCACCTTGCCACTTGTCTCTCGGGTACCGCCGATAGGCGGTTCGCTTCACTCGGGCTACCAGCCACCATACTGGTAGCCCGTTTTCTTTTGCCAAACTCATCAATTATGGTATATGCTAGTTTTGAAAGTAGGCTAATGCACAGTCGTCTACGGATTACTGTCACCGAAATCTCAAGTCAACCACAGGATCAGAATTTTAGCGTTTACGAATGCTAAAAGCGTATCCGAGTTGAGGAGATACTGCTTGTCCTAGCCTGGTGCAGATGTCGCCTCGGCGGCTACTGCCGAATAAAATACAGAAAAGAGAATATATAATCATATCTGTTGAAGGATATGACGTAAAATTCAATTTTCAGTGCACACAGATGGGCATAGGACAATTTACCGGAAGCCGATGGCGAGTTCGTCAACGCGCCGTACTTCAACTTCAACGACGGCAAGGTCAAGTTCAACACCAACTGGGTCAGCAACACCAATGCCAACTATGGCGCTTCCTCGGCGTCCCTTCCGAAGTCTCTCCTTCGAAAGAAATACGCTCGTAAAATCGGGCGTATTTCTTAACTTTGGGTCGATTTTATCCAACCACCGAGCATTCGCCCGATTTCATCAGAATGGGCTTCGATGATAGTGTAATCTTTTAGGTTTATTGTCTTGATGTCTTTCATCAGGCGAATAAAGAATTTAAACAGATTTAGACTTGAATTTGCTTCTTTTAATGCAGGCAGTTTTTCATTTTTAGAGAGCTGACTTGCACACAAGATTCCTTCGATGACTTCCAGCAAGCAATTGTCACATTTTAAGAAAATAGCGTATCGATCATGTTTTGGGACTTTATTTCTAAGGTCATAGAACCGCTTATATAGATCGTAAGCTTTCTTCAAAATTGGAATGTCAAATTCTTGCATAATCTCCTTTCGCATGAAGTTTTATAAAAATATATTCGATAAAATTATCAACCCGGGCAATTTATTCTCGGCTTGGTCTGAGTTTAAGTCCGGCAAGCTCCGTAAACCTGATGTTTTGGAGTTTGAATATCGACTCGAGGGAAACATATTTCAGCTCTACCGAGACTTAAAATATCACACATACAAGCATGACATCTACTGCACCTTTTATATTACAGACCCAAAATTACGAGAAATTCATAAAGCTATAGTCAGAGATAGGGTTTTACACCACGCGGTATACAGAGTTGTGTATCCGATTTTTCAGCCGACATTTATTTCAACCTCATTTTCGTGTCAAATTGGCAAAGGTAATCATAAAGGCGTCGACTATCTGGCGAAAGCGATTATTAAAGTGAGTAAAAATTTCACTCAACCTTGTTTTGTTTTGAAATGCGACATCAAAAAGTTCTTCGCATCAGTCGATCATAAGATCTTACTCGAGATTATAAGGCGCAAAATCAAGGATGATGATTTCAATTGGCTGATCGAAGAAATCATCGGAAGTTTTGGAACTGAAATTGATTCGCAACCTACCCAGATAGGACTTTTCGATTTTCGAAGCGAAAATCGAGAGAGAGAGAGAGAGAGAGAGAGAGAGACGGCGACCTTCGGTCGCGGATTGCAAAGGGATTCCGATTGGAAACCTTACCAGTCAACTCTTTGCCAATATTTATATGAACGAATTCGACCAGTTTGTTAAACACAAGCTTAAAGTTAAGAATTATTGCCGTTATACCGATGACTTCGCAATCGTATCGAGCGACAAGCGATACCTAGAAAATTTGCTACCGGAAATAAAGTTGTTTCTACAAGAAAAATTAAAACTCGAACTACATCCGAATAAAATATCAATAAAAAAGATCAGGCAAGGCGTCGATTTTTTGGGATATGTGGTTTTGCCTCATCATCGGGCGTTACGAACTAAAACTAAAAACAGGATGTTCAAAAAGCTAAAACAAAGAGTTGATTTGTTTAAAAGCGGGGTTATTAGCGAAGACTCTTTGAAGCAATCCTTGAACTCGTATCTGGGAGTGCTATCTCACTCTGATACCCATCAATTAAGACAAGAATTGGCAAACGAGTATTGGTTTTGGATTTCGGAATGACCTGTATCGGTTTTTGACGTCGTTTGAGTGCATGCGTGTTGACTTCGGGAGTTAAGTTTAGTATAGATAAAACACAACATTATTATTTTCCAGAAAGAAGGACACTATGCCAGCCAGAAAAAAGTTGCCGGGGGAACCGGTGAGTGAAAGGGATACCAAACAGGACATTTGGGGCGCTTACAATCAATTGCTTTTGCAAGTGGAGGGCGCGCCGGTCGAAGTCAAATCAGAACTAACTAAGCAGGCGTTGCCGGAGGCCCTGAAAAAGTTAGCCGACATCAAAATTACCTTGAGCCGGAGTCTTGAAGAGGCCGGCGAAGAAACTTTGACTGAGCTGAACACATTACAAGAACTCAAAGCCCTAATCGGCCGCGACAAGAAAGAGATCATCGGCAAACTCGAAGAGCAAAAAACCTCTCTGGCGAATGAAATTGGAAAAGTCAAAATACTCTGGGATGAGGAAAAACGAAGCCAAGAAGTGGAAAGAAAGCGGGCAGACGACGAATACCGTTATAATCTTTCACAAGAGCGTCGGCTGGAGAAAGACGAGTATGAAAAAGCAAAATCGGCCCGCGAAGCCGTATTAGCTGATCGCGAAAAGGCAGTCTCGGACAGAGAAAAAGAGATCAAAGAGATGGAGAGACAAATCACCGCCTTTCCAACAGAGGTTGAGTCGGCGGCAGAAAAAGCTCGGGAAGTACTAGGGAAAGAATTGACCGATAAATATGAGCGGCAAATAATTGATCTAAAGCATGGCTACGAAAGCGACGCTCGCGTTTCGGCGGTTCGAGCCGAGAATCTACAATCTCAAGTCAAATCTCAAGCTACAGAAATCGAAAGCCTCAAGCGCCAAGTTGCCGACACCAGCCGCCAGCTGAAAGAGATGGCTGTTGCCGCCATCGGCGGCCGTGCGAACTCCGGCGGCCAATCCGGCACCGAAAAATCCGAGCGGACTGAAAATAATCAATAATTGCAGAAAAAGTAAGAGGTTGGAAGCTAGTTAACCCCTAGGGTTGGTTTCCTAGGGTTTCGTCGATATATGGGATTTCTCAGTCGAAGACTCCTTCGAAATGACGCGCAGGAGAGACGGTAATGTCTTATTTCGCGGCGGCTTTGATGAATTCGCGGAAGAGGGGGTGGGGGCGGTTGGGACGACTCTTGAACTCGGGATGAAACTGTGAAGCCACAAAGAAAGGATGGTTTTTCATCTCAATAATCTCTACCAATTTGCCGTCGGGCGAAGTGCCGGCGATAACCAGACCGGCCTTGGCTAGAATGTCGCGATAGTCGTTATTGAACTCGTAACGATGACGGTGTCTCTCGGAGATTTCCCTTTGCTTGTAAGCCTTGAAAGATATCGAATCTTTGCTTAGCACGCACGGATAAGCTCCCAGACGCATGGTGCCGCCATAGTCGGTGATCTTTTTTTGGTGCTCCATGATGTGAATCACCGGGTTTTCAACTTCGGAATCGAATTCGGTTGAGTTACACTTATCGGTTTTTAGAACGTTGCGGGCAAACTCAATGGTGGCAATCTGCATTCCGAGGCAGAGCCCCAGATAAGGGATTTTGTTTTCTCTGGCAAACTTGGCGGCGGCAATTTTACCTTCAATACCGCGGTTGCCGAATCCGCCGGGCACAACGACTCCGTCAACATTTTTTAAATATTTTGCGGCGCCGTCTTTCTCGATCATTTCCGAATCGGTCCAAAGAATCTTCAATCCCACGCTATTATAATATGAAGCCGACTTGAGAGCTTCGGTGACGGAATAGTAAGTATCTTTCATATCCATATACTTGCCGACCAGGGCGATCTGGACGGTTTTGGTCTTTTTAGCTCTGATTTTTTTAACCAATTCGATCCAGCTTTTATCTTTGCGGCTACCCAGACTGATACCCATCTTCCTGGCGATGACTTTGGCCACGTTGAACTTTTCCAATATTAACGGCAGTTCATAGACGCTTTCGATGGTTTCCAGCGGTACCACGGCATCGCGGTCGATGTTGCAGAAAGTGGCTATCTTATTGAGCTGGGATTCTTTGATCGGATGATCGGCGCGGCAAAAGATCAGATCCGGCTGGATACCGTAAGTATTCAGATCGCGGATAGAGTTTTGGAGCGGTTTGGTTTTGAGCTCCTCGGTGGTTTCGAGGTAGGGGAAGAAGCCGACGTGGCCGTAGAGGGTATTTTCTATTCCCAGATCGCGGCGCATTTGACGGATAGCTTCGACAAAATGCAGGCCTTCGAAGTCGCCGATGGTTCCGCCGATCTCGACTATAACAATATCGGCTTTAGAATCCTTGGCCGCGTCGAGCATGCGTCTCTTTACCTCGTCGGTTAGGTGAGGAATGAGCTGGACCGTTTTGCCCAGATATTTGCCGGCGCGTTCGTTTTCGATGATGGTTTGATAGATCTGTCCGCTCATAACCGAGCTTTTGCAGCTTAAGTTTTGGTCGGTAAAGCGCTCGTAATGTCCCAGGTCGAGATCGGTCTCGGCCCCGTCGTCGGTGACAAAACATTCGCCGTGTTCGGCCGGATTCAGAGTACCGGCGTCGACGTTTAGGTATTGATCAAACTTCATCATGAAGACTTTTTTGGTGCGGGCGGCCAGGATATTACCGATAGAAGCTGCGGTGATACCTTTACCCAGACCGGAGAGGACCCCGCCGGTGATGAAAATGAATTTAGCCATAAACTCCTTTCAGTCGTAAATTACAATGACCAAGATACAAACAATTTGTCCCTGATGACAGTCTTTGCAAATGCCCTTAAAGACTGTCATCGCCTCTTATCGGTGTCCAATCGGTGGATGAAATCGCGGTGTTGGTCTTTTTAATTATTGCAATAAAGAAAAACTCCTTGGAGGCAAAAGTTGAGCGGAGTTTTTTTTATCGTTATAATCTAATTTGACCAGAGTATAGCAATTTATTAACTGTCAATAAATACCCGATTATGTTGGCTAATAAAAAAGTAAGAGCAGTAAATATAAATTTCAATAAATTATATTTATCAAAGGCCAAATCGGCAGCCAGGAAGTTGAGTCGGATCGGCAGTGTGTTACTGGTCGGGGTTTCCGGGTCCCTGGCTCGGGGAAGCGCAGAGGAGAGCAGCGATATCGACTTATTTGTAGTCAGCCGGGCCGGCCGGATCTTTACCACCAGATTTTTATCGAAAATGATACTTGGCCGATCGGCCCGGCGGAATCGCGACAAGAAGCCGGCCGGAAAAATCTGTCTCAACTATTTTCTGTCGGAAGAATCGCTCGATTTCAAACCGCACAACGATTACGTAGTCGAGGACTACAAAAACGCCATTATCCTCTTTACTAAAGGGGACATCATCGATCGGCTCATCAAAGCTAACAAATGGCTCAATCCGAGATTCAAACTGCATAAGATCATTTGTCATTCCCGCGAAGGCGGGAATCCACTAATTAATCGGGTAGATTCCCGCCTTCGCGGGAATGACACGGATAAAAATGGGAGTGATAAAAGGCCACTGAGGAATTATAAAGGGGAAATAAGAGGAGATAAGGGCGGGACAGGGAGTCCTTATTCGTTGGGTAATCTTCTCGAGTCTGCTCTCAGGCATCTCCAGGTCCGAAAGATCAAAAGAGACCCCAGAACTCAAAAATACCCTCAAAAAATCGTTTTTTCCGACCTGGAACTGCGTTTTCATCCACCGAAGGGCGAGGATTGACAATGGCTTGGGAGCTTCGATATAATGAGGCTGGTAGTCGGTCCCCCCTTCCGACTACCGCTTTTTTATTGAGCATAGGTCTTATCGCAGATTGTGCAGATACGATTGTCTGCATGTAAATTTCGCGGACGTAACCATTCATCGTTATTTCGAGCGAGTCATCGAGCGACCTGCCTGCCTGCCGGCAGGGAAATCCCCTGCGTGATATACAATAGCGGATCAGGAGATTTCTCGTCCTTCGACAAGCTTAAG
>JAKAMI010000031.1 GCA_021812945.1 bacterium | reverse complement strand
CCTTTCAATAACTTATTAGTTCTTAACAGTATATGTTATTGCAGGGTTGTTACCACGAAAGAACGGAAGTAAGGGGTGTACGCTTTTATATCAAAGATAGCAGATAGGCTCTATACCACTTTAAGGAGAAAAATGACCAAGAAAGTCGCAGAGAAAGATACCGCCACGGTTAAGGAAGAAAAAGTTGAAAAGATTGCCAAAACCCATGGCAAAAAGTATGAAGCCGTAAGACAACTTATGCCAACTGAGGCTGTTGCGATCGGCGAAGCGTATGAACTTCTAGAAAAATCCAAAGTCGCGGTTTTTGATCCGACTGTAGAAGTTCACATCAACGTTTCGATCACGGGTCTTAGGGGGAATATTACTTTACCTGGCGGCGCCGCCAAAACTAAGAGGGTGTTAATCATCGACGAAAATAATTTCGACAATGAAGTCAAAAAGATAGAATCAGGAAAAATTTCTTTCGATGTGCTGGTTGTCAAGCCGGAAATGATGTCTAAGCTCTCAAAATATGCCAAGATGCTCGGCCCGAAAGGACTTATGCCAAACCCGAAGTCCGGCACGGTCTCCGAAAATCCAGAGAAAGTAAAAGAGGAGATCTCCGGTGGTAAAGTTGAATATAAGCAAGATAAAAATGGAATTATTCATCTTCCGATAGGGAAACTCTCTTTCGGCCAAGAGAAGATCGAGTCCAATCTGAAGGAAATCCTTGGGGCGATGCCGAACAATAAAATAAAATCGGCCTATGTAAATGTTACCATGGGTCCAAGTATTTCTTTGGATGTAAGTAAGAAGATAAAGTGACAGATAGATGCAAACCCCTTGCATCGAAGAAGAATAAATGATACTGTAATGTTAAGTTTCCAATGACCGTTGGCGAGCCCCAAAGCTCGTAAGTCCAGCGCAGGGATCAGATTCACAAATATGTGTTTTTGGTTTCGGTCAGAGGAGTCGGCCGAAATTTTTGTTTGTAGTCCCTCGATTCCATATTCCACATTCTATATTCTATATTCAAATTACTATGGCAAAAACCAAAGAACAAAAGAATAAACTGATCGACTATCTTAGGGTTAATCTGGCGGAGAAAAAAGCCGCTATCATTATTGATTACAAGGGCTTGACTGTTAAAGAGCTGGAAGCTTTGAGAAATAAACTGGGCGATTTGGGAATCAAGTTCTCGGTTACTAAAAATACCATGCTGAAGATCGCCCTTTCGGATCAAAAGCTGGAAATTGATAATGAAATTCTGAATCGACCGATCGCTATAACCTTTGGTGACGACGAAGTGGTTGTCTCCAAAGAGATGGCCGCCACTGCTAAAGAGCTGGAAGCGATGGAGATTTTGGGCGGGATTATAGATCGGAAAATCGTTGATTCGGAAACTATTTCCAGATTATCTTTGCTTCCCGGTCGAGAAGAATTGTACGCCAAACTGGTCGGTACGTTCAATGCCCCGATCAACGGAGTCGTCAATGTTTTGGCCGCCAGTATCCGCGGCTTGGTAAATGTCTTAAATAATTACAAAGAGTCAATCAGCTAAACAGCTAGTCAGTTAGACAGCTCGACAGAAACAAGAACCTTTCAGTGTTCTGTTAAGCTGTATAGCTGTCAACTAATCTATGAAGGAGTTCGTATGTCAGACGAAGAAAAAAAGGATGAAGTAAAGGAGACCGAGGCAACTGATGAGAAGACCGAAGCTCGAGAAGAAGCCAAGGTAGAAGAAGTAAAGACTGAGGAGCCCAAGGCCGAAGAAGTTAAAGAAGAGAAGAAGGCCGAGCCAACCGGAGCCAACGCCGATCTGATCAAAAAGATCGAAAAGATGAGTGTGCTTGAGCTTTCCGAACTGGTTAAAGCTCTTGAGGATCGCTTCGGTGTTTCCGCTTCCGCTCCCGCCATGATGATGGCGACTGCCGGCGGATCAGCCCCGGCCGGAGAAGCCGCCGAGGAGAAAACCTCTTTCAACGTTGTCCTAACCGCTGCCGGCGATCAGAAAATCGCCGTCATCAAAGCGGTTCGGGAAATTCGGCCGGACTTAGGTTTGGTTGACGCCAAAACTCTGGTTGAAAGCGCCCCGAAAGAAGTTCTTAAAGACGCCAAAAAGGAAGATGCTGAAGCCGCCAAGGCCAAGCTGGAAGCTGCTGGCGCCAAAGTCGAATTGAAATAGATGTTGTTTTGGATTCCTGCCGCAGTTTACCCCGTACCTGGATACAGGGCAGAGATGACAACTTAACAGGAATGACAAATAAAAAAGACAGCCCTCGATACCTCGGGGCTGTCTTTTTGAGTTGAAACATGATATATTCATCACGAAAGGTAGGTGACCGGCATGGCTGAGGTGCATATTGATATAATTATTGTTGTGCTGATAGTTAGCCGGATTCTTGTAAAAGTATACCGAGCCAACCCGGGATTACTTTGGCAAGATCTGCGTAGTTTCTTACCCGATCTGACGAGCCGGTCGCTATGACCGGCTCCCGCCGTCTTATTGAGAATTCTTCGAGTGGGCCAGCGAATCGAGAAGTTCTCTATAAAGTCGAATATCAATATATTTTCGTCTGTCATTTCGAACGAGTCGGCGAGTGAGAAATCCCATGATTTGAAAAAGGAAATAAAATCATAGGAGAAGTAATATATGAAATTTGTGGTTAATAAGAAAAATAGTATCCGCATCGGAGAAATCAGTATTGGGAGTCATAAAATCACGACTCCCGTTTTTATGCCGGTCGGAACGGCCGGAACAGTCAAGTCACTGACCCCGGATGAACTAAAGGAATTAGATTACGATCTCATACTAGGTAATACTTATCATCTTTATTTGCGTCCCGGGGACGAACTTATTAAAAAAGCCGGAGGTTTGCACCAGTTTATGAAATGGGATGGACTCATCCTCACGGACTCGGGTGGATACCAGGTATTTTCTCTAGGAGAAAACAAATATCAAAGTACAAATATCAAATTTCAAACAAAACCCAAAGCTCAAATATCAAACAAATTACAACTGGCCGATCAATATAATCCGAAGAGACAAATCAGCTTTTTCAATTGTCATCCTGAATTTATTTCAGGATTCCAAAATAATCTGGTCAAAATCGAAGATGGAGGAGTGGAATTCAGGTCATTTATCGACGGGTCGAAACATTTTTTTACGCCTGAAAAAGTCATCGACATCCAGCTGAATCTTGGCAGTGATATCCTGATGCCGCTTGACGTTTGTCCGCCGGGAGACTCGGATTATGACACAGTAAAGAAAGCGGTTGATCTCTCTATCGACTGGCTCAAAAGAGCAAAGAGACATTTTATATCTCAAATCTCAGATCTCAAATCTCAAAACGAAGGAACGAATTATCATATTCCGGCTCTCTTCGGAATTGTCCATGGCGGCATCTACCAGGATCTGCGTGAATACTGCGCTAAGGAGATGATTAAACTAGACCTCGACGGTTACGCCGTCGGCGGTTTAGCGGTCGGAGAGAAAAAAGCGGACATGAAAAAGATCGTGAAGTTAATGAATAAGCTCCTGCCGCAAGACAAACCAAGGTATCTGATGGGGGTGGGGGAGCCGAGCGATCTTGATTTCGCTATCCGTAACGGCATGGATATGTTCGACTGTGTCCTTCCGACCCGCCTTGCCCGCCACGGCGCGGTCTGGATTTCGGCGATAGACTCCTCAAACTACCGTGTCATTCCCGCGAAGGCGGGAATCCACTCATTATTGGTAGATTCCCGCCTTCGCGGGAATGACAATGTTTTTTATTCTCGCATCGACCTCACTCACTCTAAGTTCAAAGGGGACTTCCGCCCTCTCGACGATAATTGCCAGTGCTATACTTGTAAAACCGGCTTCTCCCGAGCCTATCTTCGCCATCTCATGACCTCCGGCGAAATCCTCGGTCACCGCCTCCTCACCATCCACAATCTATGTTTCGTTAAGAACTACATAAAAACTCTAGTTTTAAAAACTGTAGTTTCCTAATCCTGACGCATAACCGCAATATCTAATTTGTAGTACAGACAGAAAGAACTATTATTAATACTTCGATACAACGCAGTATTAAAGTAGTATCAATTGATGGCTATGCGTATAAAGATTCAGTCCCAACGAAAAGTTCCCGGAATGTGTGATTTGCCTCGACGGTCTAGTTTGTTTGGGTAGTCAATCTGAATATCGTATTTAAGCTCAGGTTCTTTAAACTCGCTCAACATTTGGTTAAAGAGATGATTTTCGTCCCCGTTTTTATGATAGAGATCGAGTGCTTTAATGATGGTACTACTGGAAACTCCCAGCGAACTTTCGATCTCATAATATTTCATACCATGTCTGATCTTGAGAGTGATGTGGAGTCTCTGAGCGATCGATTCTTTCTCACTAGTAGTCATTAGAGTGTGAAGTAGCGCAAGCATTTCTTTTTCGTTCTTCGCCTTCAGTAATAACTGCGCGAGATTTTTCAGCTGATGCTTTCTGAGTTGAACATTTGCTGACATTCCTATTCTTCGTGCCATGGTTTCTCCTCGTTGAAATTATCAAATATTTCCCAAAAATTCCTTGTTCGTAGTTAATACCATAATACAGCGCAGTATTGTGGTTAATCAAGAGTTGTAATTAGAGTTAGGATTGTTGGTTTATCGATTTGGATGTACATGTGAATATTTTATTTTTTGGTGACCACTCACTGTATTGTTATTTCAAGTCCGCTTGGCGGCGAGAAATCTCCTGATCTACTATTGTATATCACACAGGGGATTTCTCGCTCGATGACTCGCTCGAAATGATAGCGAGTGGTTATTTTTTCTGGGGTTGACAGGGAAGGAGATCTGTGATATACTGCGGTGTTACTCTGAAGTTGGATCAAAGAAAACGATTCTAACCACGCACGCACCTTAAGCGTAGAAAGTACGCCATTCACGCCAGAATAAACGACGCCACAAGAGAGGGTCTGGAGGGATTTAGTACGGTAAGTAGTAGTACGGTTAAGCGCTGTTTCAAGGTTCCCCTCCTCCTTGAAGCAGCACTTAACCGTATTTTCATAAGCCGAAGGCTTATGATCCTCCGTAGCCTTGGCGAAGGAGGATGAAGTTAAATGGATAGCGTCATTCTGAGCAAAGCGAAGAATCCTACTGTAATGATGGATCACCCTATTAAGTACGGGGCAAGCTCTTCGCTTCGTTCAGGATGACAAAATCAGCACCTTAACAATAGAGTATTCTTCGTACCAAATTGCCAGTAGTAAATACTTTAATACAACGTTGTATTAAAGTATAGGTCATAATCCTTATTCATAAATATTCATTTCCTGAATTCCCTGATTATTCCCCGGTTCCCCGCTGAATTTTCCGCTGAGACTGTCCCACCGAGACAGTAATGGTTTAATTCAATTGGAATTTAAAATTTAATTGGTTGGGATCTGGCTGATTTCAAAAAGCTATCGGCAGTTTGGTACGAAGAACAAGCCGCGTTGTGCGGTTAGCCGCAATCGCGGCAAAAAAGAAGGGAGGTGTCGCACATGCGTGCGGCACTCATCATCGCGGTTCTGGTGGCCATCGCGGCCACCGCTTTCGGCCAGCAGGACGAGCTGATGAGCCCGAACCCATTTGGGCCGGGTCAGCCGTCTGCGTCCGGCAACACCGCTCCCGGCGGCGGAACGGGGATGGCCCCGCCGCCCCCGCCTGGTAGCCCCCCGAGTGTTCCGTACCGGGGGATCGTGCCCCCTACATCGCCGACCGAAAGGTCGGCCGCTCGACCCCAAAGCTCTTCGGAGCAAAGGGGAGGGGCACCACGTCGTGGGGGTCGTGGGACCGTTGACAAAGAGACTGTCGACCGGCTCGCCCGTGAGCTGATCGGCTCGATGCAGAAAAGCCAATCTCTCAACGGGCAGTTCGCGAACCAGCTCGAAGTGGTAGCACTGCTTCGGAGCTGGGGATTCACTACGCAGGACGAGACAATCAAGGCTGTGATGGCCGAGTTGGCTCGTCTTGGCTACGCACCGGCTCAGCCGGCAACGTATACGTCGGCAGAGCCGACAGAAAGGGGTTCAAAAATGAACCCATGGATGATAGCGTTTTACTGTCTCCTTACTGGGGTACTCGCCGTCGCGGCATGGTTCGGTGGCCGCGCGCTTCTGGCCGAGGTGGCCGGGATGCGCGACCCCAACCATGGTCAGACGATCGCGGTGAATCCCCAGGAGGATGGCAAGTGGATCCTCTGGGATTCGACGACACGCGGGCGCCACGAGCGCCTGCACACCCCCGTTGCTGTCGTCGAGCTTCGTGAGCAGTCGCGACAAGCGATTGCGGCGGAGCGTATTCACGCCGCTCGGCTCCGTCAGGCCGAGCTGGACGTGGCCAAGGCCGAGGCGCTGGCACGGGCCGCAGAGGCCCACGCCCGAGCGGCTGCGGCGTCTGCGCCCCCGGCGCCTAGTATCACATTCGCGCCGGTCATCACAGTTAGCAAGGCCAAGCGCAAGAAGCCGGCAGCAGAGCCGGCGACCGGTAGCTAGAAACTACCGGAACTACAAAGAGGAGGAATCTATAGACTGGGGTAGTGCAGAGTGCGCTACCCCAGTTTTTGTTTGTAGAAAAACATTGCTTAGTTTATAATAGAATTGTAAAATATAGGTGAATATCACAAATCTTATTCAAAGATTTTTACGCATGTTTTATGAGCTGAATTATCTAGTCAAAATAACTTCATAAATCAAGTAAACAGTACTCTAGGAGGGAACATGGATATCGGACCGAGCGTTAAAGATATTTTGGAAAAAGATCTATTGGAACTGATTGGTGCCGGCGGACTTGCGGAGGATAAAAAAGCGGAGGTCTATGGGAAAATCGTCGAAACGATACGATACAGAACTATTGAAGCGATAGACCGGTTATTATCACTGGACGAAGTCGATGCGTTTAAGGCGGCAATTGATAAAGACGATTCTGATGGAATCCAAAAGTTTCTAATGGGCAAGGGGATAAATGTCGAAGATGTGATGCTGGAGGAAGCGGTCAAATACAAAATTGAAATTGCAAGCTATGTTGATTATCTAAATCAAGCGGGAAAAGTTGCTAACCAATCATTAAATAATCAAAACTCTAGCCAATAAAACTATGCCGGAAACAGCACCAACCAACCAAGAAAATTTAGATATTGAGCTGCCACAGTCAACAGATGATGGAGGTAATGTAGTGGTTACCGATGCTGATATGGTGAGAGAAGACCGTCTAGAAGCGGAGGATCGAAGAGCCGGACTAGCTAAAGAAAGATCTGAGAGAAATCTAACGGCCGCTGAAAGAGAAAAGGCAAGGCGTTCTGAAGTTTTGGATCGTGACTTGCGAAAGGTTCAAGACCAAGTTTTTGCTTTGATAAATAACTTTGACAGTGTTTATGAAGTCGACAGGGCGAGACGGATGGATGACAGTTATGGCAAAGGCCGGATAGGTAAGATAAACAAATTTCTTTCAGGAGCCGATATCAGTCACCGTGCCGAGGAGGGGTCCAACTGGAAACAGCAACTCCTGCGCCGAGGCGCGAAAGTCCTTGGCAAAACTGCAATTAGCGGAGGTCTTAGTTATACGGTTGCAGGCATTATTGCGGGAGGTACAATCGGGGCTATGACCGCGGCTGCGCCGGTAATTGCCGGTGGGGTCATCGGAGCGGGTGTCGGTCGTGCTGCGGTCGAGGTTTATCGCGGGTTACGGAAAAGAGGTAACGAATGGAGGCAGAGAGATGAAATCGAACAAGCCCAATACGCATTTCTTAGGGGCGTTCAGGGGATGGCAGTAAACGTTGAGATTAAGCAGAATGCGCTAAAGGAACAACATCGGGATGATGAGAACTACGACGTATTTACAGACGAAGAATACGTGAAAGAATTGTTAGTAGTATTTGATCTCTTATACGACCAAAGCAAAAGAAACGTGAAGGAATTTTTCAGGCCGGCGGATACCATTGGAGGTCCGCCAGACACAGAAATTCAGGAAGATCTTGAGAATGCTCGCTCAGAAGCTGGAGTTGTTACCCGTGAGACAGTGAAAGACTGGTCGATGGCCCAGGCTGGTGAGGCGAATAGTATAAACCTAGCACAAAAAGAACAAGAACTTCGTAAGAGTGAAAGGAAGCTCGAGAAAATTGCCGACTGGGTTGCGACGATAACTGCCGTTGGTGGCGCAGTGGCTGGAAAAGTGATCTGGGGCGCAAAGGCGGCTCAGAAAGCGGCTGAGCATCTGGCGACTGAATCAACAAGACAACTTGACGCTGGTGAAAAAGTCAAACAATTCTTTGATTTTGACAAGGATGGCATTCCTCACCAGATCCAAGAGTTCACGAAAAATTGGGGTAACAAACTAGTTACTCAGGTTGATTTTTGGTGCAATAAAGGTCATTTTTACATTGGAACCGGAATCGAAGGGGTAAAGGCGGCTATTGTAAAGGCTTCAGGGGAGATAATACAAACCAAGCAGATTTATGATACTATCGCGACTGGGATGGTTTATTTAGTACAAAACATTACTTCAAGGATTATTGAATCAAAACACCGAAAGGCGGTGGATACGGAAGCTGCTGAAAATGTCGGTAAGTACGGAGGTTTCTATCGAGATGTGTTTAATCGGGCGAAAGATAGATTTAACGCAAACAATCCTCAAACACCAACCGAAACCTCAGATTCGCTTCCTTCTGATACCGGCTCGGATAGTGGCTCGGATAATCCGACATCTGAGCGTCAAGAAACAAAAGATCTTGATCCAAGACTAAATGTTGCCGGAACTAGAATAAGTGTCAAAGATGTTTCAAGTAGCGCTTGGTCAAGAAGCGGGCAGTTTAGAGTTGCTCTGAGTAAGGGCTGGGACACTTTTAAAGTTGTAGCTGAGAGTGAGTTAGAGGGAGGGGAGATAGAAAAAGGCAAAATTCATCTCGAGGCTGTTCAGACTGACCCAAGTCGAGGTGAGCCACC
>JAKAMI010000007.1 GCA_021812945.1 bacterium | reverse complement strand
ATTTTTAGATTAATGACAGTCTTTGCAAAACAAAAAAAGACTGTCATTATTAAGATAACGGAGACGGAATGAAGAAGTGGCAAACTTTAAGTTCAAAAGAAGAATACAAGAATCCCTATTTTAAAGTTGTAAAAGACAAGATCAAGACCTCGGGTGGGCTTTCGGCGGACTATTACGTTCTTAAAAGAAGGAACTTTGCCGCAGTGGTTCCGGTCATTGACGGCAAGTTTGTGATGGTTTGTCAGTACCGCTATGCCGTCAAGGAGATTTCGCTTGAGTTCCCGATGGGCGGCGCCAATCTCGGAGAATCTCTAAAAGATTGCGCCAGAAGAGAGATGATCGAAGAAAGCGGCTACGACACCGAGGATTTAACGTACTTAGGACGGGCGTTTGCGGCTCCCGGGCACAGTTCGCAGATGTTTGAGGTCTACTTGGCCAGAAATCTCAAAGAAGTCGGCCACCAAAACCGCGACTATCTGGAATCGGAGATGGAAGTGGAGTTGGTAGATATAGACGACTTCCCCAAACTCATCAAGTCCGGCGAGATCACGGATGGACCAACCCTTACCGCTTACGCGTTTTACCAAATGGGACAGTCGAAAGTCCCAGGGTCCGAAAGTCCAGAAGAAGGCAAACAACATTAACGCTCTCGTCATCCTGAGCGAGTCATTGAAGTGAAGGATCTAGGCTCTAGAATTAGTAGTTCGCTTCGCTGGATCTTGTCCTGAGCTTGCCGAAGGATTCTTCGCCCCAAAGCGGGCCAAAGAATGACATAGTAATAGGAATGGTACTATGGAAATGATTACTCTCAAATATCAAGACCAGACCTCGACAATCAACCCGCTGGGCGGGGGGATTATGGAGTACTACAGGCTTATCAATGGCCACCGTAGAGACATTATTTATGGTTATGATATTATTAATGATAAAGTAGGATCGATGGGAGACGTTTTGTTTCCCTTTCCTGGCCGGGTTGAGAAATCCAAATACAGTTTCGAAGGTCAGAAATACAAATTATCCGGCGTTCGAGTTAAGGACGGCCACGCCATCCACGGCTTTGCCAAGATGGCGGAGTGGCAGGTGGAGGGGCAGACCGAGTCTCAGGTCAAACTAAGTTTTACCATCAAGGAAGCGGAGTACGCTAAAAAAGGCTATCCTTTTTCGGTCAAACTAAGCCTCGTTTACGAATTGGATAGCAAAGGACTCACTTGTCGGGCGATAGTCGAAAATATTGGTTTGAAGTCGACGCCTTTTGGTCTTGGTTTTCACCCATACTTTACTGTCGGGACAGAAACCATCGATGATATGTTAGTCAAAATTGATGCTGAAAAACTAGTCGAATCCGATAAAAATTTAAAACCGACCGGAAAATTACTCCCGGTTTCGGGATCTGAAGTTGACTTTAGTGAACCGGCCAAGATTGGCCGAAGAATCATCGATAATTGCTTTACGAATCTCCATCTCGCCCACCCTGAGGGAGTTCTCGACACAACAGGACCAGATAATCAGAATCTCGATCTCCTCAGGGATGGGCCCGGACTCCCGCGAGGTGGGCGAGATTCTTTCCAAATTCACCAAACCACACTCTCCAACGACTCGGGAGACAAGGTCGTCGTCTGGCAGGACGAAAGTTTCCCCTACCTTCAGGTTTATTCGGCCGATACTATCGGCGAAGTTCATGCTCGACGTGGTTTTGCGGTAGAACCGCAGACCTGCACCGGATTTGCCTTCAACGTACCGAATATGGGACTTAAGGTGTTACGGCCCGGGGAAGTTTTTGAAGGAAGTTGGGGAATTATTTTAGATTAGTCTCGTTTGACCAATTGGACTCATTGGACAAAGCAGAATGGAATCTTGGAAAATGCCGGACAAGATAAAGGTTTTAGAAGCACTCGGAGCGGTGGCTGACGGGCGGGTTGAAGTTGACGAAAAAAATCAGACTGCCACTTGCAAATCCTCAGATTTATCGAAGCAGTATACTATAAAATACGATCTAAAGCACAACGCTATCACTTCAAACGACAATTCAGCCCGCTGGCAGGGGCGCCTGGGCTATCCGGCCATCGCCGTTTTGATGGTCTTGGAAGAATTACCGCGCGATGATAAGGTCGGACAAGCTATTACCGGCATTCCCTGGAAAGAGATCAACGAAAAGTTCAAAAACGACTATCAAAAAACCCTGATGGTAGTTAATGAAATCGCCAAGGGCAAGGGCGTCAAAGAGGTCGAGCTGTCAGAGTATATGGAACGGGTTTTGGGGTTAGTTGATAAGAAAGAGTACCGGAGAATCTCATAGCCGTGGGATATCTGTTAGAAATTGAGAGACATAGTTAGACATAGCTAGACATTGTAAGACAATTTCTCTCTACGTCTCTCCATGCCTTACTAAGTCTCGCGATTTTTAAGAGTGGAGCGCCATGAAAATATTAGCAACCGGGGTTTTTGACATTTTGCACACCGGGCATTTGGATTATCTGGAATACGCCAAAAGTTTGGGCGATTTTTTGATAGTCCATGTCGAGTCAGATGAGGCGGTCAGAAGGCACAAGGGCAAGGGTCGGCCGGTGAACAGCGAAAATGACCGCTTGCGGCTGATTAATAACTTGAAAATCGTCGACCAAGTCTTTGTCGATGACGGCGAGAAGAATTATCAGTCTATATTAAAGAAATACCGACCAAACGTTTTCGTGATCGCTCCCAAAAAATCATTCAACAAATCCGAAAAAGAAATCGAGTACAAAAAAGTCTTGCCAAATCTGAAAGTCGTCTGGTTCGCCAAAAAACCAAGAGATAATTCGACCACCAAAATCCTCGATCAAATAACCAAAGAGCTCTAAATCCACGCCTAGAATTGTCGTTAGTCTGAAGGTGTGAAGCTATTACACATCCGATGTGTAATAGCTTCACACCTTCAGACTATTAATAGCATCGATATTGATTTTACCTAGATGATGATTTCGGTTAAAATGGGGTTATGGGGCAAAACAAAACTTTACTCATCATTTTGGACGGGTGGGGACTCTCGCCAATCAAGGAGGGCAACGCCACCTTTTTGGCTGACACCCCCGTCCTCGACAATATCTACGCCAATTATCCTAAGCTTTCGCTGGCCGCTTCAGGACTTGAGGTCGGCTTAAACTCCGGGGAGATGGGCAACTCCGAAGTTGGGCACCTAAACATCGGCTCGGGCCGGGTGGTTTGGGAGATGTTGCCAAAGATTGATCAAAGTATCAAAAACGGCCAGTTTTTCGAAAATAAAACTCTTCGGGAAGCCGCCGACTTCATTAAAAAAACCGGCGGGCGGCTCCAATTGGTTGGTTTGTGTTCTTCCGGTGGAGTTCACTCCCATATCAACCATTTATTTTCTTTGATTGATTTTGCGGTGGGTGAAAACATCAAATCTCTTTATCTGCACCTCTTCACCGACGGCCGCGATACTGGCACCCGCGACGGCTTAAGTTTTATCTCAAAAGCGGAAGCTAAGCTAAAGAGCGCTAAACTTGGTAAAATCGCCAGTGTCGTCGGGCGGTATTTCGCTATGGACCGGGACAACAACTGGGATCGAGTCAAAACAGCCTACGATTTGTTTGCTTCCGGGCGAGGCGATGCGTACCCGAGCGCAGCCTCAGGGATCGAGGCAAATTACCAAAAAGGTAAAGGGGACGAATATATCGCGCCATCAATTATTGATAAGGACGGTATTATAAGGTCTGGAGATGCGGTTATTTTCTTCGACTTTCGCGAGGATCGCTCCCGACAGCTTTTGCAAGCATTTGAAGCCGAACATTTTTCGGGATTTAAGCGCCAAAAGTTGGACAATCTATTTCTGGCCAGTATGACAAAGTATTACGACGAGGAAAAATCAAAAATAATTTTCGAACCGAATAACCTGATGAATGTCCTAGCGGATACCATCGAGTCGGCAAATCTGCGGCAATATCACACCGCCGAGACTGAAAAGTACGCGCACGTAACCTACTTTTTTAACGGCGGCAGCCACAAAGTTCACAATTTTGAAAAGCAAATAGTGGTGCCTTCACCCAAGGTGGCGACGTATGATCTTAGGCCGGAAATGTCCGCCGAGGCTGTCACGGCCAAAGTCGTCGAGGCGCTAAACGCCGAGTACGATTTTACGGTAGTGAACTTTGCTAACGGCGATATGGTCGGGCACACTGGCAAATTGGAGGCGGCGATAAAAGCTTGCGGGTCTGTGGACCGTTGCGTCGGGCAAATTTTAGAAGTCGGATCGGTTCTGGGCAATCAGGTTCTTTTGACGGCAGACCACGGCAACTGCGAGATGATGATCAATCCGGTGACCGGAGATCCTTTTACCGAACACACTACTTCGCCAGTGCCATTTTGCTACTTGAATTTACGAGACCATCCGTTTCAAAGATCAGCAGAGAGATTCGGTAAAGAGCAGCTTCTGGAGTATAGCGCTCAGCCAACCCAAGGGATTTTGGCCGATATAGCTCCGACCATCGTGGAGCTTCTGGGGTTAAGGCAACCCGATGAAATGTCCGGAGAGAGTTTGATGGGAAGCCTCACACGATAGATGACTATCGAAATTCTAAATCCTAAACTCTAAACCCTAATAAAAGATCAAAATCATAAATCCAGAAGGTAAAGTTTAGAATTTATAATTTGTAATTTTATATTTGTTTAGGATTTAGGATTTAGAGTTTAGAATTTCCAAAATAGAATATTTTGGCTATAATGTTTAGGCAAGGAGTTTGTCTGGAGAAGGTGATAATTTTTGATAAAGTGTCAAAAATTTACGGCAAGGACATTGCCGCGGTTAAGGGTGTGGATTTTTCTATCGCCGATAGCGAATTTGTCACCTTGGTCGGACCTTCCGGCGCCGGCAAGTCCACGCTTATTAGACTATTAATCTGCGAGGAAAAACCTTCAAGCGGCCGCATCTTGATCGCCGGAAGGGACATCACCCAGTTAAAACCGAGGGAACTGCCGTATTTTCGCCGCCGCGTCGGGGTGATATTTCAAGACTATAAACTTCTACCCAAGAAAACTGTTTATGAAAATGTGGCTTTTGCTCTACAGGTCGCAGGGGTTTCAGATAAAGAGATCCGGCCCAGAGTAGAGGAAATGATTGAGTTGGTGGGTCTAACCTCTAGGGTCGATGCTTTGTCGGAAGAGTTGTCCGGCGGAGAGAAGCAGAGAGTTTCCATCGCCAGATCGCTTATTCACAATCCGAAATTACTCATCGCCGACGAGCCGACCGGCAACCTGGATCCGGTGGCGACCTGGGAAATTATCGAGTTATTATTTAAAATTAACAAGCAAGGGACTATAGTTCTTTTGGCCACTCATGACCGAGAGGTGGTCGACGCCCTAAAAAAGCGCGTTATCACCATGCGGGCGGGTGAGATAGTCTCGGATCAGGAAAAGGGGAAATACATTCTTTAATAATTCAAAAGTCAAAAATTAAAAGTCAAAAGTTCAAGTAATAAGTTAATAATTTCAAAGCTCAGAACTTAAACCAATGCAATAAAATAAGATTTCGAATCTAAGTAAAAATATTTTATGCAAAATTTCCAGTCAAAGTTTAAAAGTGATTTGTTATTGAGATGTTATCAGTTTAGTCTTTCGATAATTTCTTTAACTGACAAATTACCCAATAAAAGAAGTGTCTGGGTAATATCAGATCAATTAATAAGATCTGCCACCTCTATTGGTGCAAACATCACCGAAGGTAAAGCCGCTAGTTCGCGTCTTGAGTTTAAAAAATATTACGAGATTGCTCTGAAGAGTGCAAATGAGTCTAAATATTGGCTAAACTTATTAAGAGATACAAAAATTACTAGCCCGGAGGAAACGGAAGGGCTAATTTGTGAAAATGATGAGTTGTGTAAGATGCTAGCTGCTGGGGTTATGAAATTAAAGAAAAATTAGAAGATTTTGAATTGCAATTTTGACTTTTAACTTTTGAATTATGACTTTCGTAACTTTGCGTCGCGTCCTAAAGATGAGCTTGACCGGTTTCTGGCGAAATAACTGGTTGAGCTTGACCGGTACTTTGGTGATGACCATCACCCTGGTTATCATATCCTTTTTCTTCATCCTCTCGATCACCGTTAACCGCACTGCAACCTTGCTAAAGGATAAGATTGATGTGATTGTCTATTTCAAAGATGAAGCTTCAGCGGATCAGGTTTCGGAGATCGAGCAACTCTTAAAATCCCGACCCGATGTCAAAGAGGTAACTTATGTTTCGAAGGAGGCGGCCAAGCAGAGATTCGACGATATGAATCATCTGAACTTGGAGCTTTCGACAATATTTACCGGCACCGAAAATCCTTTACCCAGAAGCCTGGAGATAAAGCCGGTCCAGGCGGAGACAACCGAAAAATTATTTAATTATCTCAAAGACCCTTCATTTTCTCCCTTGATTAAAAAAATCAGTTACGAAGAGAACAAATCAGTCATCGACCGTCTACTCAAGCTGACCACTTTTTTCACCAAAACCGGTTTGATAATGTCCACGGTTTTCATCATTATCTCGATATTGATCATCTTTAATACCATAAAACTGGCTATTTTCAGCCGCAAGGACGAGATCGAGATAATGCGTCTGGTGGGGGCGACCGATATTTTTGTCAAATTCCCTTTCATTGTTGAAGGGATGCTTTATGGATTTTTTGCCACCATCGTCGCCAGCATTTTAGTCTATTTCGGCTACCTAATAGTCTCTCCGCTTCTTAACAATTATCTCTCCGGCATCGATATCGGTCTCTCGAGTTTCATCGGCGGCAACCTGCCGCTTATCATCATCGGCCAGCTTCTGGTCGGCCTGGCTCTCGGCGCCGGCTGTTCGTATCTAGCAACCAGAAGATATGTGCACTAAAGTTGCAAAGTTATAAAGTGAACCAGTATTTTTGTGTGACCCAAGATTTTCCACTCGTCATTTCCGTTTTGGGCGGGAGTCCTTTAACCAAGCGATCTTTACAAATGATCCTAAGGGAGTAGAATACGGATTACATACGGGACAGGCCCGTTTCGGGACTCTCTTATAAACATTGGGATGTTGAAACAAGTTCAGCATGACGTAAAAAAGAAGATTATGATTTCAAGGAGCGGGATGAGAGTGAGGTCGGTCAACATTAAGATCAAAAAAGCGGCGGTCACTTTAGTGGCTCTGGTGCTTTTTTTGTGGCCGTTTTCCCAGATTATAAACGTGTCGGCTCTGACCAGTAGCAGTTCACTCAACCAGCAGAAGGATACCTTAAATCAGCAACTCCAAGCCTCAAAAGCTAAAGCCGCAGCAGCCGAACAGCAGAAAGTTTATATTCAGACGCAGACTCAGAAAATTAACGCCCAGATCTCCGACACCCAAAAGGCCATCAACCAAACTCAATCGACGATAAACTCAACTCAAGCGAAAATAGATGATCTAAAAACTCAGATCACGACTCAGGAATCTAAGATCACCAAGGAAAAAGCGAACCTGTCCGGCTTGATTTCGGAGTGGTATATGAAAGGCGGCGACCAGGGATTGGCGATGCAGATTATCTCCGCCACCAGTCTTTCCGGGGTTATTACCATGAACCAATATTATTCTTCGGTCAAAGACCAGATTGCCACCAGTATCGCCAGTATCAAAGCCCTCAAGGCTCAGCTGGAAAGTGATAAAGCGGCACAAGATAAGCAACTTGCGGATTTATATAGTTTGCAGAGCGACCAAAGCAACCAGAAGAAGTCGTTGCAAAACAGCCAGTGGGTGCAGTATCGCCTACTCAACGACACTACTAATATGATTTCGGAGTTGCAAACGGAGCAATCATCCTTACAGAAAAAAATCGCCTCAGTTCAGGCGCAAATCGACGCCTTATCCGCTACCGCCGCTTGGGGCACGCAGATTGTTTCCTCAAACGACGGTTCTTGGTACTATACGCAGTCAGGCAACTACACAAACCTTGGAGGTAGTCCTTATACCGTAGCTCAATACGGTTGTTTAATAACTTCCATCGCTATGGTCGCGACCTATTACGGTCAACATGTCACACCTTCTGACATTGCCAACAATGACGGCAATTTCGATAACGAAGGTTATTTGCAAGTCTCGACACCTTATCCGGTCTCCAACATTGTGGTTGGCGGGAGCCAATCGGTCAACTGGTCGGTCGTCAACAGCGAGATTGATCAAGGACGTCCGGTCATCGTCAGCATATACCTGCCTTCGGTTGGGGCGATAAACAGCGACGGTTCGTCTCATTTTATCGTCATAAAAGGCCACGACGGCGAGAAATATTTTATGCACGACCCGGTGGCGGGCCAACGCGGCTACAACCTAAACCAAGTCCGTTCGATGAAACTGGTTAGAGCGTTGTAATTTTATCATTATTTGGTAAACTTTGAACAAGAGGAAAATGGGTTTATTTAATTTTTTACCCGAAAGAAAGCTTTCTATTGAAGCATTCTCGGCATATTATCACAGACTGCCTAAAAGAATCCAGGTTAGTTGGTTTAGGGATGGTAAAATGATCGTTGGCGAAGTTAGCGATGGTAAAAAAAGATTTATGACTCAAGGAAGAAATGCCGACGATTTTATCTTTATGGTTAATGATGCATTAATGACAATATACGATATTCCAAAGGAATATTGCGAAGTAATCTCGCGCTCCATCAGATTTCTGCCGAATCATCGAGAGCGTGAGAAGCTTGAGAATTTGGATGTTAAGAGATCTAAGTTTGGTATTAATAAAATAGCCGAAAAGGAGCTGGTAACAGCCTAGGGGGAATGTGCCAGAATACAGTAATATCTCCAAAAGCAAAATTTTTATAGCGGTACTTAGGAAACTCCAAAATCATTATGGAATTGAGATCAGCCAGGGTGGCAGACATAATTTAAAGGTAACGAGCATTGAGACAAACGAATCGTATCCGATTGCTTGTAGTCACAAAGAAGTCAATGTTCATATTATCAAAGACTTTGTCAGGTGGCTCGGAAAAAACAAGGTTTGTAGTAAGAAAGAATTTAATGATCTAATATAACCCCTTGCCCGCGAGGGCTTTTTTAGCTAAGATAGGCTTATGTTGAACAAAGCGAAAAACCGAACCCGAAAGGGTCGCGGTGTGGTTGTTTTTTTGAGCTCTTTGGTAGTTCTTTATCTGGTTTTTTCCGCCGGCTACTTTTTTGCCAAGCGCGGCATCAATGTCAAAATCGTGCCCGGGATATTAACTAACAAGGATGTCAACCAACCGGCCAACATCGACTTTTCGCTTTTTTGGGATGTCTGGAACAAGACTCATACCGAATTTGTCGGGAACGAAAACGACCAAAATATGGTTTATAGCGCAATTCAGGGATCTCTCTCGGCGCTGAACGATCCCTACACTATTTTTCTAAATCCCGAAGATAATAAGCGGTTCAGCGAGGAAGTTACGGGAATTTTTGACGGCATCGGAGCGGAACTTTCAACCAAAAACGGCATTCTCATTATCGTTGCGCCGATCGACGGTTCCCCGGCGGCCAAAGCCGGACTTCTAGCCGGAGACCAGATCGCGGCCATCGATGGTAAGAAAACCGATGGGTTTACGACCGATCAGGCAGTCAATTTGATTCGCGGCCAGAAAGGCACTAAAGTAACATTATCCATAGTCAGAGCCGGAAATCAGAAAGACTACATTATCACCCGCGACACCATCAACGTGAAAAGCGTGACATATAAATACCAAACCGTTTCCGGTCAGAAAGTTGCCATAGTCAAAATTAGCCAGTTTAGCAACGATACCGCCGATCTGATGAATCAGTTTGCCGACGATTGCCTTAAAAATAAATGTCAGAAAATTGTTCTGGATCTGCGCAACAACCCCGGCGGATACTTGGACAGCGCCATCGACGTCGGTAGTCTGTTTATCAAAGACGGAGCGATAGTCAAAGAGGTGGATAAGGCCGGTAATCGGAAGGTATCAAACGTGACCCAGCCGGCAAAACTGGCAGGGATTCCGGTCATAGTTTTGATCAATAACGGCAGTGCCTCCGCTGCGGAAATCTTAGCCGGAGCAATTTCAGACCACAAGGCCGGGACGCTTTTGGGCGAGAAATCTTTCGGCAAGGGTAGCGTGCAAAGCGTCGAGGACTTGGCGGGAGGGTCGGCTCTGAAAGTTACTGTTGCCAAATGGCTGACGCCTAACGACTCGGCGATCGACGGGGTCGGCATTACTCCGCAGATTGAAGTCAAGATGACCGAGGACGACATCAACGCCGGAAAAGACCCACAACTAGACCGAGCTTTACAAGAAATCACCAAGTAATTTTTAATTTAGAATTTTACAATTTTTAATGAATGTTTAAAATTCTAATGTTTAAAAATTTAAAATTATATTTTGGAAATTGATTGAAAATTAAAAATTTAAAAAATTTTAAATTACTTTCCCGTTATTTTATACAAATGGTATAATAAATAAGTAGGTACAATCATGAAAGTAGTCTTTACGAAAGATCTGGAGGGACAGGGCAAGAAAGGCGAGGTCAAAGAAGCAAAACCGGGTTATGTTAGAAATTATCTTCTGCCGAAAGGCTTTGCGGTGCTTTTAAACGATCCACAGGGTAAGCAGATTATCGGTCAGGTTGAAGCCGAGAGAGCAAAAATAGAGTCAGAGACTGAAGAATTAAAACTAAAACTCGAGGAATTGCAAGATCTTAAACTGCAGTTTAAAAAGAAAGTGACCGAAAAGGGGAAGCTGTTTTCGGCGGTTAAAGACTCGGATATTGCCGGTGAATTTACCAAAAAGACCAAACTCGAAGTAGTCAAAGTCGAACTTGAGGAACCGATCAAAGAAGCAGGCGAGAGGTCGGTTGAAATTCATCTGAAACACGGTTTAAGCTTGTTCGTGACGGTAGTTGTTTCCCAAGAAAAAGGAAATTAATACACAAATCCACAACACAAATATGCACAAATAATTTCCAGGGTTGAGCCAATTTGTGATAATTTGTGTAAAAGATTTGCGTTCGAGTGTCATTGGTCTGAGGAGGGGAATGGCGGATAAGGACGACAGCAATAAAAGTCCTTGGGAAGAGGTCCTAGAAGAAGAGACCGATAACAAGCCGAAAGTCTTCGGTTCGCTTGACGACTCTGCCAAACCGCAAGCTAGCCCACCGGCACAGCTAAAAGTTCCCGACCAGTTGCCGGATGGAGTCGGTTCAAAGATCACTGCCGAACAAGCGGTGAAAAACGGTTCTGCGGCCGCGAAATCTCCTGAACCGGCAGCCACTTCGACTTCGACCGTTCAAACTCCGCCAACAGCTCAAGGAGAGACTAAGACCGGAATCTCGGGATTGATTCAGGATAATTCTAATCGTGTCCAGGGATCACCGAATTCGACTCTACCGGCGACTCCTCAAAAATCAACCGGCCAAACTCCTTTGCCCGCTCCGACAAAACCAAGAACGGGAGTTTCAGCGCTGATCCAAAAGATAACCCATCCGAGTCAAAAACAAGTGCCGCCAAGCCTAAGTATCAAACAGCCAAGCGTCGCTGCGGCGGCAGTTGCGCCTTCGGTCGAGTCGATTCCTGTGGTGTCTGCTCCCAAGGGTCCGGTCAAGCCCGGACCAACCAGTGCGCCTGTTCCGGATTCGAGTCAAAAAATCGCGGCCCCGCCGCTACAGCCCGAGACGATAAATCCCGTCAGGCCAAACACAGCACCACCTCCGCCGCCTCTGGTTAAGCCCGCTCCGAACGTACCGCCAGGGCCCAAGTCTAGTCCGGTAGCTCCGATCCGGAACATTTTGACCCAGCCGAAGATCATCATCGTTGAGATTATTCTGGTGCTTTTGGTGGGGCTGACCTATTTCAATGAAACTGGGTTTTTATCCACAGGTCTGGAAAAAGTTTACGGTGTGGTTCACCTGGAAGCGCTTTGGGGGGGACTGCCGGCTGATCCTCAGCTGGCCATGATACAGTCGATCCAAAAAATGAAATATCAGCAGAGTTTCGCCGTAGACTCCGAGATCAAGTTCTCGGTCAACAAAAACAGCGATTCTTCAGTAACCAAACCTCTCTTGAGCTTGAGGCAACCGATTTATTTATTTGCTTTAGATAAAGCCATGCTGGCGGTTGTCGATACCGGCAATCAGCAAAGCTCGACAACCACTGATTCAACCAGTTTAACCACTGACACTTCCAGTATTTCCGGCGGCGCTTCTACCGATCAATCGTCTCAGAGTACAGCTAATACTTCAACAAGCGTTACCGACACCAATGGCCAAGATTCGCAAACTTCGACCTCCGCTACAACCCCAGACACTGGTCTTATTAAGGATTTCAGTTCCAAGGCCAATGCCTACTTCTCAAAAGATGGCGCATTTGCCAAAATTGAGATCAATAACGAGTCGGGGAAACAGAGCAATCTAGATTTGGTGGAGCAAAATTCGAAGCTTTATGTGAAGTCGACGAATGTCGATTTTTCCGGGAGCGAAAAAAAATGGACTACAAATAATCTGCCGGTGAATTCCGGCGAGATTTTGCCTCTGATTTTCAACTCCGCTAACTTGACGGGTTTCTCGATCACCGGCAAGCGTCTGGGTAGCGGCCGAGTCAATAACGTTCCGGTTTATCGGTATCAGGTAAATATAAAAATCGGCTCGCTTTTGGAAAATATCGGGATCAAAGATGATATGATTAACTCCATTGAGGGAGAAATCGACATCGGCAAAAAGGATCAACTCATTTATTACCTAGAGTTGGTTGTTACTCCCGGGGTTTCAAGCTCAGTGACCAGAGTCGATTTGAAAGCCGCTCTCAAAGATTTTGGCAGCGTCCAAGCGATTCCTGTGCCGGAGGGTAGCGGCGAACTGGCGGTTACAACTCCGGCTCCAACTCCGGCTCCGACTATCACCGGACCGTCAGCGGGACTTTTGGCGCGAGACAGTCAGCGCAAAACCGATCTTAGAGCCATTGAGACAGCTCTCCGAAGTTACTTCGAGGCGAAAGGTAAATATCCAAACACTTCCGGCAAGGTGATTCAGACCCGAACGGAAGGTAATATCTTGTTGAAAACTTTGGTTCCGACTTACCTCAGTCTTTTGCCTGTTGACCCGTGGACGGATAAGTATTATTATGGGTACAAATCTGACGGTTCAAGCTATGAATTGACAGCGGTCCTTGGCAACAATTCCGACGTCGAGGGGACCATGACTGGCGGGTTGAATCTGTTTATTATCAGACATTAGTAGATCAGCTAGTAAGCAAATAAGCAAGTAAGCCAAGAATAGGAGAAAGTATGTCAGCGACTTGGATAATTATTCTTATCGCGGTTGTGGTGGTTCTTTGGGTTATCAGCATCTTCAACCGGCTGGTTCGGCTGAAAAATCAGACCGATGAGGCTTGGAGCGACATCGATGTTCAGTTGAAACGCAGGTATGACCTGATCCCAAACCTGATCGAAACGGTCAAGGGTTATGCCACGCACGAGAAAAGTGTTTTGGAAGACGTGACCAAAGCTCGGACCGAAGCCATGGGGGCAAAAACTTTTGCCGATAAATCGGCCAAGGAAAATGCCTTGTCTGAGACTCTAAAATCTCTTTTTGCCGTGGCCGAGAATTATCCGAACCTCAAAGCCAACGAGAATTTTGCCAAGCTTCAGGACGAGCTGACTGATACCGAGGACAAGATTCAAGCCGCCCGCCGTTTTTACAACGGCAATGTTCGCGACTTCAACATCGCCATCGAGTCGTTTCCATCCAGTGTCGTAGCCGGTATGTTCCATTACTCTAAACGGGAAATGTTCCAGTTGGAGGAGAAAGAGGCATCCGAACCGGTGAAAGTGAAATTCTAAACCTAGGTTTAGAATTTCACCCTGAGCTTGTCGAAGGGTCAGTCGAAATATTATGTGTCATACTAAGCGATTAGCGAAGAATCCCACGATTTGTAGCACGGATGACAGGATCCTTCACTCGATGACTCGTTCAGGATGACATTAATGTGAGGTTACTATGAAACTATCACTGCCAAAAATCAAGAGACCGAATCTAAGAATCAGTCCGGATCTGATCAGCCGAGCCAAAAGCCTTGAGGGCAAAATCGGCTCGACTGCCAAAAGCAGACTGCATATGGAGAAGATTAATCGCCGAGATAAATTTTTGTCGGCTATCGGTTATCTCTTTATCACCGGTTTGATTATCCGGTTGTTCAAAAAGGAGTCTTCGAAATATCTGGATTACCATCAGCGCCAATCAATTGTTCTATTCATCCTGTTCACTCTGCTTCTGTTAATTCCTCAATACGGTTTCACTGTCTTCGGACCGATCGTTTTACTTCTAATGGTCGCCAACCTGATCATCTCGGCCCTGGGAGGAACGCTGCGGTTGCTACCGCAATAAATATCGAAGAGACTACACAGATTTCGACACGGATGAACACGGTTGATACAAAACCGTGTCGGTCCATGTGTGGGATCCGTGAGGTATCTTCCTTGAAAAATGACTTTATACACTCAAATATCAGCAAATAAAAGGCGAACCACCTTGTTTCTTGGTGGATTTTTAGTCTTACTCATCGGATTGGGGTACCTTTTTTCGTATCTATATAATAATCCTTGGATCGTAGTTATTGTCACGGTTATAGCCGTCACCCAGGCCCTGATTAGTTATTATTACTCAGACTCGATAACCCTAGCCATCTCCCACGCCCAGCCGGTGGAGAAGAAGGACAATCCGGAAATTTACCGTTTGGTGGAAAATTTAGCCATAACCGCCGGACTTCCGATGCCCAAAATCTACTTTATCCCGGACCAGTCGCCAAACGCGTTTGCCACCGGCCGCGACCCGCAGCATGCCAGCGTTTGCATCACTTTAGGATTGGCGCAGGTATTAAACAAAAACGAGCTCGAAGGGGTGATCGCCCACGAAATGAGCCATATCGGCGACTATGATATCCGGCTGATGACCTTAGTGGTGGTGCTGGTTGGAATAGTGGCCTTGATGTCGGACTTTTTCCTTCGCTGGACCTGGTTTGGCGGAGGACGCCGGCGATCTGGAGACGGCGACGGGCAACTGGGCCTGATCTTATTCATTGTCTCGATAGCTCTGGCTATTTTAGCGCCACTGGCGGCAACCTTAATCCAATTGGCAATCTCTCGCAAACGGGAATTTTTAGCCGATGCTAACGGGGCGCTCCTGACTCGCTATCCGGAAGGGCTGGCCTCGGCACTGGAGAAAATTTCACGGACAAACATTCCGCTAGCCGAGGCTAACAAAGCCACAGCTCATCTTTACATCGAAAATCCCTTCGGCCAGAAACGTTCCAAAGGCCTAAACTCATTATTCGACACTCACCCTCCCGTGGAGGAACGCATCCGAATCTTGCGCCAAATGGATCTAAAATAATAATCGATAAATGACTAAAGATGAAGCCGAAAAACGTATTAGCGTACTCAAAAAAGAGATCGATGGTAATCGATACGCTTATCATGTTCTGGACGAACCTCGGGTCTCGGATGCGGTCGACGATTCACTGAAGCGGGAATTATCAGATCTGGAGACACAATACCCTGAATTTATTACATCGGACTCGCCAACACAGAGGGTCGGCGGAGAGCCGCTGGATAAGTTTGTCAAAGTTCATCATTCATCGCCGATGCTCTCGCTAAACGACGCTTTTTCGGAGGAGGACTTAGCAAAGTGGCAGGAGAGATTGGCTAAGCTGGTCGGAATCGAAAAAATAAAACAATCGGGTTATTTTTGCGAACTCAAGATGGATGGATTGGCGGTGAGTTTGACCTATAAAAACGGCGTATTTAAACTGGGGGCAACGCGCGGCGACGGGGTGGTGGGGGAGGACGTCACAAATAATCTTAAGACCATCGAATCAATACCACTATCATTACGTCATTCTGAGGCGAAGACGAAGAATCCTGTCGCAAATAACGGGATCCTTCACTCCGTTCAGGATGACGTGTTCAAAAAAGAATTAGAAATTCGCGGCGAAGCCTATTTGCCGCGGGCGGATTTTGAAAAACTCAATCAGGAGCAGAAGAAAAAAGGACAGCCTTTATACGCCAACCCGCGGAACATCGCCGCCGGCTCTATCCGACAGCTGGATCCGAAGATTACCGCAGGAAGAAATCTGGATTTTATGATGTATGCCATCCCGACAGACTCGGGACTTAAAAAGCATTCAGAAGAACACGATTTGGCTCGGGACCTGGGTTTTCGCACCAACCAAAACAATAAAATATGCAGCAGTCTGGACGATGTTTTTGCTTACATTAAACACTGGAACAAAGAGCGGGAGAAGCTGCCTTACCAAACCGATGGCATCGTGGTCGGGATCAACGATGAAAAATTATTCAAGCAGCTGGGAGTAGTCGGCAAAGCGCCTCGGGGACAAATTGCATATAAATTCCCAGCCGAAGAGGCGACATCGGTAGTCAAAGATATTATCGTCCAAGTCGGACGAACCGGTAAACTGACACCGGTGGCGGTGATGGAACCGACCCTAGTTGCCGGCTCAGTCGTATCTCGTGCCACGCTACACAATGCCGACGAGGTCAAACGTAAAGACATTAAAATAGGCGACACCGTCATTATCCGCAAGGCCGGAGATGTCATTCCGGAGGTGGTTGAGGTTATCAAAAGAATGAGAAACGGGGACGAAAAAACCTTTAAAATGCCCGAGACCTGTCCGATTTGCGGCGGGAAGGTGGTTAAACGAGAGGGGGAGGTCGATTATTTTTGCGCTGACAAAAACTGCTCCATACGCCAACTAAGAAGCATCAGTCATTTCGTAGCTAAAGGAGCCTTTGAGATCGATGGTTTGGGTCCTAAGATCATCGAACAGTTGGTAAATGAAGGCTTGGTCAAGGACGCTGCCGACTTATTTGACCTAAAGGAAGGGGATTTGGAGCCGCTTGAACGGTTTGCGGAACAATCTTCCAAGAACTTGGTAGAAGCTATTATAAATGCTAAAAGTATAGAACTGGACTCATTTATATACGCACTTGGCATCCGTCATGTCGGCACACAAATGGCCACCGATCTAGCCAAACAGTTTGGCAGTTTGGAGAACCTGATGAAAGCAGACGAAGGGGATTTTGAGCGAATGTATGGCATTGGCGGCAAGGTCGCCGAGAGTTTGATTGAATACCTCAAGGACGAGAAAAATATTAAATTCATTAAAAAACTGCAAAGTTTTGGGGTCAAGATTAAAAATTATCACTCCCCTGTCTCGGCTAATAAATTAGATAATAAAACATTTGTGGTGACAGGGACACTGGAAACTATGACCCGCGACGAAGCTCATAAACGAATAGTCCAATATGGTGGACAAATTTCTTCCTCAGTTTCGCCTAAAACCGATTATGTATTGGCAGGGGAAAACCCCGGTTCTAAATACGACAAAGCCCGCACTCTCGGCGTAAAGATTCTCACCGAACAAGAGTTCCTTGGTCTCCTGAAATAGTCACTATCCAACTGTCCACCCGCCGGGTGGACAGTTGGATAGTGACTATTATTGAACCGAGTCTGAATAAGTGCTAGTATCAGAAGTAGCCTGTCTGTGCGGTTGTTTTATGTTTGTGATTATTTGTGAATAAGATTTGTGGAAGCTATTATGGCTAAACTTTCAAAAGAAGACGTACTCCATATAGCACATCTTTCCAAACTCAAATTAACCGATCAAGAAACCGAGAAATTTGCCGGTCAGCTTTCGAGTGTTTTGGAATATATTGAGCAGCTAAAAGAAGTTGATACCGAGGGTGTCGAAATGGTTTCTCAAGTCACGGGTCTAAAAGATGTTTTTGTTCCAGATGAAATCACCAATCCGGTAGCTCCCGAGTCACTTCTTGAGAATTCTCCGGAAAAAGAAGGCCGAAGCATCAAAGTACCTGCGGTATTTGAATAAATTCTAAACTTTAAACTCTAAATTCTAATGAAATCACAAACTCAAAATCCAAAATCACAAATTTGCCCATTTTTTGAATTTTCTATTTTGAATTTATTTAGGATTTAGGATTTGGAGTTTAGGATTTATACATGGAATTATACAAACTAACAATCAAAGAGGCCCGTGATCTCTTGGAAAAGGGCGAGATAACTTCGGTTGAGCTAACCGAGTCATTTTTAGCCCGAATAAATCAACTGGAACCGAAACTAAATTCTTTTATTACGGTTACGAGTGAATTAGCGCTCAAACAGGCTAAGGCAAGTGATGAACGACGGGCTCGAGGGGAAGCCCTAAGTAAATAGATGGTATCCCGATGGCTCTTAAAGATGTCTTTTCAACTAAAGGGATAAAAACTACTGCCGCTTCTAAAATTCTTAAAGATTATATCCCCGATTTTGACGCCACAGTGACAAAAAAACTGATGGATGCCGGTTGTATTCTTTTAGGCAAAGCCAATACCGACGAATTCACCATGGGTTCCTCTACCGAAAACTCTTATTTCGGGCCAACCAAGAACCCTTGGAATTTAGAGCGAGTCCCTGGCGGCTCCAGCGGCGGAAGCGCCGCGGCGGTAAGCGCCGACGAGTGTGTTTTTGCGCTGGGGACGGATACCGGCGGATCGATCCGCCAACCCTCAAGTTTTTGTTCGACAGTGGGTTTGAAAGTTACCTACGGCCTGGTCTCAAGATTCGGGGTAGTTAGCTACGCCTCCAGTTTTGATACCATCGGCCCGATTACCAAAACGGTTGAAGATGCGGCCATTGTCTTGAACCATATTGCCGGGCATGATGTTGACGATTCAACCACCACGCGCGATAAACTACCGGACTACACAACTTTTTTACGATCGGATTTGAAGGGGAAGAAAATAGGTCTGCCAAAAGAATTCTTTGGCGAAGGGTTGAATAATGAAGTTGCCAGAATCTTAGAAAATGCGAAATCCATGCTGGAATCTTTGGGAGCAGAAGTCGTTGATGTCTCTTTACCCATGACAAAATATGCCATTGCGACCTACTATGTTCTGGTAAAATCCGAGGCTTCTTCGAACTTGTCACGCTATGATGGGATTCGTTACGGGCTGTCAGCCATCAAGTCCAAAGACTCAGGACTCCGGACTCCGGACGTGGGACTAAGTTTGAGCGATGTTTACTTACAGTCAAGAACTGAAGGCTTTGGCAGTGAAGCAAAAAGATCCATTATGATGGGCACTTATACCCTTTCTTCCGGTTACTTCGATGCGTATTATCTGAAAGCCGCCAAAGTTCGCACCAAAATCAAAGAAGAATACGAAAAAATATTGTCCGAAGTCGATGTCTTAATGGCGCCGGTTTCACCATTTCCGGCTTTTAAAATTGGAGAAAAGTTGGATGATCCGCTTTCAATGTACAAAGCCGATGCTGACACCGTACCGATAAATACGGCAGGCATTCCAGCCATGAGTGTACCGGCTGGGTTTACCGAATCCGGACTTCCGGTCGGTATACAAATTATTGGTCCGATGATGGGCGAAGGTAAGATATTCGAAGTAGCCAGTGCCTTCGAGAAGGCAGCTAAAATATCAGATATCAAGCCAAAACTTTGATTAGTGTCGTGAGGTTGCCATCCTGAACTTGATTCAGAATCCAGAAATTAATTAGCGATGACAGTCTTTGCAAATGCAGTAAAGACTGTCATCACGAGCAATCACGGATAAAACTCATGGGAAAGAAAGCTAAAATTAGAAAAGAGAAACGAGAAGAGAGGGCAAAGACGTTTCAGGAAGAAATAAAGACTCGCAAAAATACCGGTTTTGATTTTTGGGCATTGTTTGTCAAGCCAGCATCAATAATTGTGATGTTAGCGATATTGGCAGCAGTTGCCTTCCCATTTTATAAAAATTATCAGGATAACAAAAAAATGTATGCAATTTTAAAAACTTCCGACGGTGACATCAAAATGGAACTTTTCAAAAAGGATGCGCCGAATACGGTGGACAATCTGGCCAAATTGGCCAACAAAGGTTATTACAAACATCTACTGTGGCATCGGGTAATCAAAGATTTTGTTATCCAAACCGGCGATCCCAAAGGTGACGGAACCGGCGGCCCGGGGTACCAATTCAACGATGAGATAAATTCACACAAGTTCATACCCGGAGCGGTCGGGATGGCTAACGCCGGCGCCAACACCAACGGCAGCCAATTCTTCATTGTGACCAACAAGGATCAAACCAGTCTGGACGGGAAATATACCGTTTTTGCCCAGGTGGTCGAGGGCCTGGAGGTGGTTAAACAAATTTCAGAGGCGCCGACCGACAAAAACGACAAGCCGATTGCGCCGGTTTATCTTGAGGATGTTATAATTCAAAATTAAATTGGTATAATATTTCTATGGAAATTGATGAGATGGTCGAAAAATTCTGTAAAGGGGTAAAAGGAAAAACATTCGTTTTTATTGATGCCGCCAATCTTGAGCGCTCTGTTCAAGCGATGTGGGTAAATCCCAAAGATATCTCAGATAAATTCAAAAAATACCAGGAAAATAAGTTGTGTTGGAGGGTAGATTATAAAAAACTGAAGAGGTTTTTTGAAAAACACTCTGATTTAAAGAAAATAATCTTTTACTCTGCTAGGTTTGATAATACTGGACACGATAAGTTTCTAACAGTACTTAAAAATGACGGCTACGGGCTAAAGACAAAAGCATTGAAGGAATACCGAGATCACACAATCGATCATCCCCACCGAAAAGCGAATTTTGATGTTGAAATTACTGCCGATGCCGTGTACTTACTTGAAAAATATGATTCATTTGTATTGTTTTCCGGTGATTGCGATTTCGAATATCTTTTAAAGTTCTTAAGAGGGCAAAATAAGATTACAGCAGTTTTTTCTAAAAAGGGCCATGTAGCTAAAGAATTACCACCGGCCTCTAATTATTATTTTGATATTATTGATTTTAGAAGTCAGTTGTTGAAGCTAGATCTTAAAAAAGCAAAAATCCCGCCTAAGCGGGATTCTGCATTTGATGACAGGCGGCCCTGCGACAACCTGCATACCGACGGTATCAAATATTACTTTAATTGTCAATTAGCCGGGACTACAAATATGGATAATCTACAAAATAGGACTTTATTTTTCGGTGATAATCTGAAAATATTACGTGACAAAGTCCAAAGTGACCCGATCGATTTAATCATCTGGTTTCCAGATCCCTCCTTCGCACAAGGCTACGGAAGGGCACAGCAAGTCCGGAATGACTAATGAGGAGAGATGCCGAATTACCAGCACAGAAAAAATCGGTACAGAAATCAGCCCAATGTCTTGGCGGTGGTTGTCGGCGGATTTTTCAAGCTACTATGGTGGCTGGTCACGCTTCCCTTTAAAAAAAGAAAACGCGCCACCGGCTTTAATTCCCAAGTCCGCACCCATATTTTTCACAAAAGAACCGAGATCGAACAAATGCTCCGGTCCGACAACATTTACGAGCTGAAACAAGCGGTTATCGAAGCCGACAAACTGATCGACTACGTACTGCGCGCCAAAGGTTACTCCGGCCAATCATTTTCCGACCGGCTGCGGGCAGCCCAGCCTTACATCGAGCCGCAGTTTTACAACGCCATCTGGCAGGGCCACAAGGTTCGTAACCTTATTGCCCACGAAACTGCTAAAATAGATAAAGACACCTTGCGTCAAGCAGCTAAAATGCTAATGGAGTATATCAATGGGTGAATTTGTAAGTCAGAACCTAGAAAAAATTGATAAAGAATTAATTAATCGGACATTAGAAGTTTTGAGTGATCTTTTGAAATGGGATCTGGATACAACAATCGACCATTCCGGCGGCGGGAGATTCAAGGCCAGGCGAGCTTGGGCGGCGACGATTCTTGCCTGGACTGAGGACTTAGTTGCTCAGAATCTGCTTTCTGCAAGGCTAAAAGTCAAGTATCATGATTTACTGGTAGTGGAGCATAGTTTTAAAGACGACCAAGCAAGGAGGAAAAACATTCGTGAGTTAATAAATGCGTACGATTTATTTACCAATGAAGTAATAGGATATTTGAGACAAAACTATGCCGGAATTTGAAACGACAATGGATTCAACTACGTTCACCACAACAATCGGGTTAGAGATACATGCGCAGTTAAATACTAAGCGTAAGATGTTTTGCGGTTGCAATAATGACGCTCAGGGCAAAGAATCAAACTCGGTGGTTTGTCCGCGTTGTTTGGGGATGCCGGGAACCCTGCCCGTTGCCAACCGTGAAGCCATACTTAAAACCATTCAGTTCGGTTTAGCGTTAGACTGTAACATCAACCCAGTTTCCAAGTTTGACCGCAAACATTACTTTTACCCCGATCTACCAAAAGGCTATCAGATTTCACAGTATGACCAACCGTTTTGCCGAAGAGGTAGTATAGAAATTCTAAACTCTAAATCCGAAATTCTAAACAAATCCCAAATTCAAAATTCAAAAGATCAAAAAGAAAGAAGGGTCATTAGATTAAATCGGATCCATCTCGAAGAAGATGCGGGGAAGCTCAATCATCCGGCCGGCAAAGATTATTCTCTTGTCGACCTGAACCGTGCTTCAACTCCGCTGATGGAGATAGTTTCGGAACCGGACATTCACTCGCCAGAGGAAGCCAAGGAGTTTATGAAGATTATTCAGGCCGAGCTTATAAATCAGGGCGTTTCGGATGCGGATATGGAGAAGGGACACCTCCGCTGTGATGCGAATATCTCGATTACACACACAGAAATCATACACAGAAAGGGCACAAAAAAAAGAATGTCGGGAATTGTTGAAATAAAGAATATCAACTCGTTCCGGTTTGTGGAGAAGGCTTTAAGACACGAGGAAAATAGACTTCGCGAAAAATATCCTGATTGGGTCAAGGGCAAAGTCACTCGAGGATTCGACTCAACCACCGGTGAAACCTATGAACAACGACACAAGGAGGAAGCGGCCGACTACCGCTATTTCCCGGAACCGGATTTGCCGCCGTTTGAAACCGAGGCTCTAAAAAATGAAGCCGAAAAATTGGTCAAGCCGAGCATTCAGACAAAAGTTGCCAAACTGTCGGAGATTGCCTCGCTCTCGTCCGACGAAGCGCTTAAAGCTGTCACTGATAAAAAATTATCGGGATTGATCTGGACAAATATTGAACAAAAATGGGTCGGCAGTCTGGCAAAACTCCTGGTTCACAGTCCGGAGCTTATCGAAAAAGATCAAAAATTACTTATTGAATATTCAAAAGCTATTTTTCTGGGCAAAGTCTCAGCCAACCTTGCTAAAAAGAAAATATTAAACAGTGAACAATTCCAAGAATCCGAGAGTCAGGTCGATGAAGGGCAAGTGAGCGAAGCAGTGAAGAAAATTATCTCCGAAAATCCGGATGCTCTGAAAAAATATCAAGCCGGCAAAGAGAATCTTCTTGGTTTTTTTGTTGGCCAAGTAATGAAAGAGTTTAAGGGACAAGTTGAGCCGCAAATAATTAATCGCATAATCAGGGAGGAGCTAAAAAATGTTGGTTAAAGACGTTCTTTTAATGTTTTGGCATCCGGTCGAGCATTATGGCCCGAAGTTGCCGGAGCTGGTAGTATCTTTGGTGATAGGTTTTATTGCGATCAAAATCATCTTACTTGTTGCAACCCATGCGCTGCGTGTGACTAGAATGCCCAAGTCTTTAACCACGCTTCTTTCGGGAATCATCGGTGTAGTACTGTGGATTTTACTGTTTACCGAGATTGCCAGAGAAGCCGGTATGACTAGTTTGGCCATCACCATTTCCGGTTCGGCAGTGGTGGTTGGTTTGGTGCTAGCCAACGCTTTTGCGCCGGTAATCGCCGATATCGCTTCCGGTCTATACCTAGCCAAAGATCCGGATTTCGAGGTTGGTTACCGCGTAAAGATCGGAGAAGTTGAAGGAACCATTCGCAAGGTCGACATTCGAAAAGTCAGAATCAGAGACGATAAAGGCAAGCTTCATATTTATCCGAACAGTGTGGTCGACAAAGCGGCTTGGACGGTTGTTGACCGTGACCCGGAAACTAAGATTGACGATAAGACTGGAAAGAAGTAGACTTAAAGTTGTATCGTGACCGCTACAGATTAATCCCACTGATTTGCCACTGATCAGTAAATATCTGTGGAGTTGATCAGTGGCGGTCACCCAACATTGGAGGTGTTATGACTGGTGCCGAGGTTCTGTATATGATTTTGTTAGCGGTCCTGATCGTTGCGGTGATGTTTCTAATCCTCGTCTTATGGCGGGCTTTCCGGATTTTAACCAATCTGGATTCGGCCATGGAAGAGATCAAAAAAACCACCGGCAAGGTGACGGAATTTGTCAATCGCACTGTAACAAAAATTTCCGAATTAAGTGACAACCTGGGGATTTTTGTAAAAATTGCCGAAAAAGTGTCCGATTCAATTAAGAATTATTTTGAAAACAGAAATAAAAAATAATAGGAGCAGTCAATGTCGAAGTTAGAGTTTTCGGATGATTCTGAGGAAATGGAACAGTCGGAGGATCAAAAGCCCAGACGGCGCAAGGGCTGGTTGTTTATCGGTTTGATCCTGGTTATTATCAATCTGGCTGTCGGGGCAGTCGGAGGAGTCTTGGGAATTGTAGCCATTTCGCAGAAAGATTCCAATCTGGCTAAAAGTTTGGGGCTGACCGGTCAAATCTCCATCCCGACCACTGAGACCAAGAAGACTATTATTGAGGAATCAAGCGCCTTTATCGACACCGCCAAAAAAATTTCTCCCGCGGTCGTTTCCGTTTCAACCACCAGCAATGCGCAGGATTTCTTTGGCCAAGTAGTGACTCAGCGGGGCGGCGGAACTGGTTTTATCATCACTGCCGACGGGCTTATCTTGACCAATAAGCATGTGGTCGAAAACGCCGGTGCCACTTACACAGTTTTCACCTCTGATGGCAAAAGTTATCCGACCAAAATTCAGTCGATCGATCCATTGAACGACTTGGCAGTTCTAAAGATTGAGGCTAATAATTTACCGGTTGTTGAATTGGGCGACTCGGATCAGTTGCAGGTCGGTCAATGGGTTATGGCGGTTGGAAATGCTTTGGCCAAGTTTAACAACACGGTTACGACCGGGGTAATTTCCGCCAAGGAGCGGCAAATTCAGGCCTCAGACAGTTCGGGGGCCAGTTCCGAGAATCTGGAGGGGTTACTGCAAACCGACGCTGCCATCAATCCGGGCAACTCCGGAGGGCCGCTGGTAAATATGCAAGGTCAGGTTATCGGTATCAATACTGCGGTGGCATCCGACGCTCAGGGTATCGGTTTTGCCATTCCGATCAATACCGCCAAGTCAGCCATCGAAAGTATCAAAAAATCCGGAAAAATTGTTCGCCCATATCTCGGGGTTAGATATATTCAGATCACACAAGATATTGCCAAGCAGAATAATCTGCCGGTGCAAAATGGTGCCTGGGTTTTACGAGGCGGCGGTTTGGGTCAGGTCGCCGTGGCTCCCGGAAGTCCGGCAGACAAAGCGGGGATTGTGGAAAACGACATCATCACTGTGGTCGGGAGCGACAAGATAGACGAGAACCACTCTTTGAGCCGCCTTCTTCAAGGCTACGACATCGGCAACACAGTTGAACTTACCCTTCTTCGCTCCGGTCAGGAAAAAAAGGTCAAAGTAACATTGGTGGCGATGCAGTAATCAATCTGAGCGGACATCCCAGATCACGCAGATAATTTTGTCCTAAAAGATCTCTTAAAGACTCAATTTGTTACCGATGGCGGTCTTTGCGTCTTAATAAAAGAGACGGTCATCGGCGGATGTTTGGTATCCTAAAAAAATCCCCCGGAAAGGGATTTTTTAGTACCTGAGTTTGCAGGTCTGAATATTGTTTTCTTGTTCTGCGAAGAGGGTGGGGGTCGCAGTGTAGCGCTTTAAATAGAGCGAGCTGCGAACCCCCGGTCCGACGAGGAGATGTTCATGAGGTGACATGGTTCTGTCCTCCCGTTGATGTCTGGGCACTCTTGGGCGATACATTCTTGAGCTCAATTGGAACCCAGCCTGTCTTATCATCCAGACGGAATGCGTGGCCATCATCGCAATACGTGATTGTGCCACTCGCGGTACGTATCCTGCTCGCCTGTGCGGTGCAACCTGGTTGCGGACACTTGGTGTCTACTATGGCGGGCAAGGGGATCACCTCCTTTCGTGTTCCAGCCTCGTCCCTTCAGGTATACCATGTTTTGGCAAAATATCAATCGGATGGACTTGAGTTTGTTAGAATCACCAAACGGTTCAGGCCGGCTAAGTCTTTTTTGAGTTCGAATTTATATTTTGGCAGACATTTTTTGGCGATCAATTTGAGTTCTTTGGCGTAGTCCTCGAAAATTTCTAAGACGATTAGTTTGGGTTGATAAGTTCTTTTTGAAATTTGGGCCATCAGTTTTTTAATCAGCTCATAGCCTTTTGGACCACCGAAAAGAGCTTTCTTCGGTTCATACGATAATGTTGTATAGTTAATATCTTGGTATTTTTTGCCGCTTGGAATATAAGGGAGGTTGGCGACAATAATATCTAGGTTTTTAGGAAGCCGAGGGTTCGAAAGTAAGTTGGATTGATAGAATTTGATTTGATCGGAGATATGAAGTAGTTTAGCGTTTCGTTTAGCAATTCGCAGGGCTGTTGGGGAAATATCGGTAGCATAAAATCCAGTCCGAAGCCCCAAGTCCGAAGCCCCAAGTTGGTTAGCCAATGAAATGATAATGCAGCCAGAGCCTGTACCAACATCGATAATTGATAAATCGTCTAGCCTGTCATTCCCGCGAAGGCGGGAATCTACCCTATTATCAGTGGATTCCCGCCTTCGCGGGAATGACACAATATTTTTATGTAATTTGAGAAAATTGATCGTTTCTTCCACAACCAGCTCGCTTTCCGGTCTTGGGATCAGAACATTTTTATTAACTTTAAATTTCAGTCCGTAAAATTCTTTTTCGCCGACAAGGCAAGCGACCGGTTCGCTTTTCTTGCGGCGGCGGATAAGGCGGCGGAACTTTTGGTACTGCGAATTGGTTAAAGGTGCTTCAGAGCGAGCCAGCAAAAAATCATCGCTTTTCTGGAGCACAAACTTGAATATTGCATGTACGTCAAGTTCGGCCGATATACAGCCGGCTTTTTCCAGTTCTCTTATTGTGCGAAGTGAGATAGATTTGAGATTCATTTTAATCTACTTAGATTCTAATAAATAATGTGATATGTCGCAGCCTCAGAATGTCAAAGTTATTAATAGGAACCAAGTAGTAATGACAGTCTTTTTAGGGCAGGTAAAGACTGTTATTTAACCCTGATCGGTATCCAATTTGGAATTTCAAAGACAGTCTTTGCAAAATAAAAAAGACTGTCTTTGCTGTTACTCGTGAGAACCTGTCCCCAAAGGAGCCCCCAGGCTGAACAGGATGGTAGTCCCGACATATTATTCCAATAAACGTTTTTGGTCTTCTGTGGTTAGAGCCTCGATGATAGGGAGAAAGCCGCCGTCCAAAATTCGCGGGACAGAGTGCCATGACTGGTTAATCCGATGATCGGTGATGCGGTCCTGAGGATAGTTATAGGTTCGTATTTTCTCGCTGCGATCACCGGTGCCGATCTGAGTCCGACGGGCGTCGCCGCGCTCAGCATCGAGTTTTTCTTCCTTGGCCGCCAGCAGGCGGGAACTTAGGACTTTCATCGCCTTAGCCTTGTTTTTCAGCTGGCTTTTTTCGTCCTGGCAAGTCACCACCAAGCCGGAGGGGATGTGAGTAATCCGGACAGCGCTGTCGGTGGTGTTGACCGATTGGCCGCCGTGACCGGAGGCGTGAAAGACATCAATTCTTAAGTCTGATGGCTGTATTTCAACATCTGCTTCCTCGGCCTCAGGGAGGATGGCTACGGTGATGGTAGAAGTATGAACTCGTCCTACTTTTTCGGTTTCCGGGACTCGTTGGACGCGATGAACCCCGCTTTCATATTTCATCATTTTATAAACATTCGTGCCGCTAATTTCGGCCACCAAATCTTTAATTCCGCCCAGCGGTGTCTTGTTGGCATCGATAATTTCCACCTGCCAGTTCCGGGTTTCGGCAAACCGGCTATACATTCGATATATTTCTGACGCAAAGAGTTCCGCTTCATCCCCACCGGCGCCGGAACGAATTTCTAAAATAACATTTTTAGTATCATTCTCATTCTCCGGAAGGAGATAGAGTTTCATTTTATTTGATAATTCCTCAAGTCTGGGCTCCAGAAACTCCAATTCCTCCCCGGCCAAATCTTTGAGTTCCAAATCGTCACCGCTGGATAACAGCTCCTCGTTTTCGGCGATTTTAGACTTGACCAGAAAATATTCTTTGATGTCAGCCGCTTTGGTTTCCAGAGAAGCTTTTTCCCGAGACAGCTGAGTAATTTTTTGGTTATCATTAAAATCGGCACCAGAAAGTTCCTTTGAAACTTCCTCGTATCGCTCGAGGATTTTATTTAATTGCGGATCCAAATTGTCCATAATTATATTATTGTCATCCTGAGGAACGAAGGATCTATGGAGCTAGCAAGTCCCTAAAATCAGGATTCGATGATTTGATTAACTCAATTTTTCTGATTCGAACCCATCCTTTGATTTTTTTCTCAGCGGATATGGCTTCGTTTACTGATTTGAATTCTTGAAAATACAATAACTTATTTATATTGTATCGAGAAGTAAAGCCCTTGATGAGTTTATTTTTATGTTCATGCATTCTACGCTGAAGATCGTTGGTAACACCAGTGTATAAAACGGTGTTAGTGAAATTGGAAGCGATGTAGGTATAGTATTTTTTATCCATGATTCTTCGCCTTATAATACAATTGACTGGCTTAGAATGACAAGGGAATTTATAAAACTGGTTTAACTTGGTTTGTGTCATCCTGAGGAACGAAGGATCTATTCTTGGTTTTGATATACAAGATTCTTCGCAAGCTCAGAATGACAAGCGGGAGTTATCGTATCCGGGAAATTATTTCTTGTATGTCATCCTGAGGGACGAAGGATCTATGTTTTTCAATTTAAACTAACAGATTCTTCGCTAATCGTTTAGAACGACATAATAACTCGATGTTTGCAAAAATTGTTAGTGGTTTTTAAAAACCGGCAATTAATACCGGTTTTATTATATCAGAAATAGTTCGTTATTTATTATCTTTTTCGATCTTCTCGATGTTATCAGTCGGGATTCCGACCTCTTTAAGCGTCGGAGCTGTCTTTTCCTCAGCAACCTTAGAGGCAGCCTTTTTGACAAATTTATCTCGAGCCTCGAGTTTTGCCTTGAAGCGGTCAATGCGGCCGGCAGTGTCAACAAACTTTTGCTTACCGGTGAAGAACGGATGGCAAGCCGAGCAGATCTCGACTTTGATCTCCGGTTCGGTCGAACCGACTTCAAAACCCGCCCCACAAGAACAGGTGACTTTGGCTTTTTCGTAATATTTTGGATGGATATTTTGTTTCATAGCAAAATAAATATATCACAGGCTTGATCTAAAATCAAGAATCTGGTATGGTTTAGATAATCTATTAGCAATCAACGTTGTTTATCAGTATTCAGTATTCAGTGATCGGTTGTCAGAGATCAGGAACTCAAACCCTGAGAGCAGATAACTGAAAACTGATTACTATTACGGCGTTGAAATTCACACACCTCTCTAAAAACTTGTTGCTTATCTTTCCTGTCATTCCGGACATGATCCGGAATCCAGAAATAGAAACTGGATTCCTGCTGTAGTTTACCCCGTACCCGGATACGGGGCGGGAATGACAATGATGGCGATGCGTGAGGTGGAGGCCCCATTTAGGGGATTAAACAAGGAATTGACATGACTCCAACTCTAACCCTCAAGGAAATGCTTGAGGCGGGTGTCCATTTTGGACACCGCACGGCCCGCTGGAATCCGAAGATGGAGAAATTCATTTTCACTGAAAAGGGCGGCATTCACATTATCAACCTGGACCTGACTGCAGAGATGCTCAAGGAAGCGACAAATTATTTGTCCAAAGCGGTTTCCGAGGGTAAGTCGGTCCTGTTCGTCGGGACCAAAAAACAGGCCGTCGGCATCGTTAAAAAAGCGGCCGAAAGCTGCGGTATGCCCTATGTTGTCGAGCGTTGGCCCGGCGGACTTTTAACCAACTTTGACATAGTGCTTCAGAGCATTAAAAAAATGGTCAAAATGCAGGAGATGCTAAAAACCGATGCCATCAACGAACTGAACAAAAAAGAACAATCGACTTTCAAAGTCCAGCTCAAGAAAAAAGAAACTTTATTCGGAGGTTTGGCGACAATGATGAAGAAACCCGATCTCATTTTTCTCATCGATACTCCGAGCCAAAAGATCGCTATTAAAGAAGCCAAAGAAGTAGGCGTTCCGCTGATTGGTCTGGTGGACACCAATGCCAATCCGGATCAGATTGATCTACCCATTCCGGCAAACGACGACGCCACCAAATCGCTAGAGCTTCTGGTCAACTACATTGCCGGGGTCGTCCGAGACAATAAGGCCAAGGAAGTTGTTAAGTAAATAGGAATGAACATACACAAATCTTATTCACAAATTTTGCACAAATTATTAGTGGGTAAGATCAGTGTTAGTTGAGGAGACAGAATGCAAGAAGTAACTATCAAGGACATTACCAAATTGAGAGAGGCAACCGGCTTGGGGATTATGGATGTTAAAAAGGCTTTGGTCGAAGCCGGCGGCGACCATGAAAAAGCTCTGGACGCCCTTCGAAAGTCCGGAGCTCTTAAGGCTGCCAAAAAAGCCGAGCGTCAAAGTAATAACGGGATTGTTGATGCTTATATTCACGGCGAAGGGAAAATCGGAGTCTTGGTCGAAGTGACTTCGGAGACCGATTTTGTGGCAAAAAATCAAGATTTTAAAGACTTCGTGCATGAAATAGCACTTCACATTGCCGCTGCCGACCCCAAGTATATCTCGCGTGACGAGGTACCGAAATCAGAATTAGATAAAGAGAAGTCAATATTTGCCGAGCAATTGAAAACTGAAGGCAAACCGGAAAATATGATCGAAAAAATTGTTGCGGGTAAAGTCGAAAAACTCTATAGCGAAATTTGTCTCCTAGATCAGCCCTATGTCAAAGATCCGGATCGCAAAGTTTCCGATCTTTTAACCGATAACATAGCAAAAATCGGCGAGAATATTACCGTTAAACGATTTGCCAGATTTACAGTAGGTTGCTAAAATCAAAGGAAGAGACCGTCACAGATTCTATTCACAGATTTTTCTCAGATGTGGCGGATTGAAACAATAGATATGAAGCCAAAATACAAAAGAGTACTACTTAAACTTTCAGGGGAAGCATTTTTGGGTGAATTGGAATACGGTATCGATCCCAAATTTATCAGTCGCTTGACTTCGGAGATCGGTGAAGTGGCGGAGACCGGCGCCGAACTGGCAATTGTAGTCGGCGGAGGCAATATATTCCGCGGCGCCCCGGCCGAAAAACATGGCATGGATCGCGCCACCGGTGACTACATTGGCATGCTGGCCACGGTTATGAACTCTCTGGCGCTTCGCGATTCTTTTCAGAAAAAAGGCATCGAAGCCAGAATGATGTCCGCCCTACAAATGCCGAAAGTTTGCGAGTTCTACACCCACGATCGCGCTATTTACCAGCTGGCGAAGGGCCGCATTGTCATAATCGCCGCTGGAACCGGCAGCCCGTTTCAAACAACCGACACCGCTGCCGCATTACGCGCCCTGGAATTAAATTGTAACGCGGTTTTAAAGGCAACCATAGTCGATGGCGTTTATGATTGCGACCCAAAAATTAATCAGAATGCCGCAAAATACGATAATCTTTCGCACAGGCAAGCCTTGACCGACGGGTTGAAGGTTATGGATGCTACGGCTCTTTCTATGTGTATGGAACACAAATTACCGATTATTGTCTTCAATCTTCTGGAGCATGGTAATATAAAAAAAGTCATATCGGGCGAGAATATCGGAACTTTAGTTTTCTAAGGAGACCTATGGATCTAAGCAAAATTGTTTCGGAGACCGGCCGGAAGATGGACGAAGCAATCAATCATCTGAGGGATGAGCTCAAGACTATCAATACCGGCCGAGCCAGCTCGCTTTTAGTCGAGGGAGTCGTAGTCCAATATTACGGGAATCCGACTCCGCTAAAGCAGATTGCTTCTATCGCCACGCCAGACGCGCATCAGATTGCCATCACACCATGGGACAAAGGCGCTTTGGCCGAGATTGAGAGCGCGATTCGAAATTCAGACCTCGGTTTGGCTCCGACTAATGACGGCAACGCGGTACGTCTTAACTTACCGCCCATGACCGAAGAACGCCGTAATGATTTAAATAAAATGGTAGGTAAAATGGCTGAGGAAACCAAGATTTCTCTGCGGAATATTCGGGGGGACGCTTGGGAAAAAATCCAGGAAGGCGAGAAAAAGTCCGAGTTGACCGAGGACGACCGTGACCAGTCCAAAAAAGACTTAAATGATCTCATTTCCAAGAAAAATGAACTTGTTGATCAGATAACCAAAGAAAAACAAGCTGAGATAATGAGAGTCTGAGCGCCTAAATAGATACATCATCCTGAACTTGATTCAGAGCTTGCCCCGTACTTGATACGGGGATCCAGAAATATATCATATAGATTCCGGATCAAGTTCGGAATGACATCATCTACAGGCAGAAAAATGATCTTAACCATTATCGTCTTTATTCTTATACTCGGTCTCTTGATTATTGCCCACGAGTTTGGGCATTTTATTGTGGCCAAACTTTCAGGCATTAAAGTGGAAGAGTTTGCTTTCGGTTTCCCCCCGACCATCTGGAAAAAGAAAAAAGGCGATACGGTTTATAAAATCAACGCTTTGCCTCTGGGCGGCTATGTCAAAATGCTGGGCGAGGATGAGAGTGTCGAAAAGCCAAGGTCATACTCTATCCAACCGCCCTTAAAGAAAGTCGCGGTGGTGGTAGCAGGTGTGGTGATGAATATGATTCTGGCTTGGTTTCTTCTGGCCATCGGTTTTTCGGTCGGTATGGCGCCGATACTCTCCAGCGCCCAATCGGTCGGAGGAACCGTTATCAAGACTTCGGTAATAGTCGCCGATGTCAAAGCCGATTCTCCGGCGGCCAAGATCGGGCTTAGAGCAGAAGACCAGATAAATTATATTGCGGATCAAACCGGACAAAAAGTTAGTATAGGTCAGGGAACTGATCTAACTGCTTTTACCACCAATCATAAAGGTCAGCGAATCACTGTCGGTTTTACCAGAGGGGGGCAGGAGATGACTGCCACCACCGTTTTGTCTTCCGATCAGACACAGCCCTTAGGGGTCGCAGCAGTTGACAATTCCATAGTCCGAGTACCGGTTTATCGAGCTCCATGGGTAGCTCTGGTCGAAACGGGTAAGATATTCAAGTTGACATTTGACTTTATCGGCGGCCTCCTCAGGAATATATTTGTTAAGGGTCAGGTTAGCCAGGACGTTGGTGGTCCGGTGGCTATATATATGTATACGGGAATCGCAGTCAAACTTGGTGTTATGGCGGTACTCCAGTTTGTGGCGATTCTTTCGGTCAATCTGGCGCTCATCAATATTTTACCCCTTCCTGCATTGGACGGAGGAAAAATTCTCTTCATAATTTTGCGTCGGATTATGGGCAGATATTTTATCAAAGAACATATCGAAAACTATATCCACTTAGTCGGGTTTATTCTACTTATTGCTTTGTTGGTATTGATCACGTTCAAAGATATCAGCAAATTCTTTTAATCATGCGATAAACACCTCCGGGGTGGGCTTTGACTCCCCGGATGGCGGGAGACCTTAAAATGAAAAGATCACAATTTGCACTCAAAACTTTTCGAGAAGCGCCAAAAGATGCAGACAGCAAGAACGCCAGGTTTTTAGAACGCGGCGGTTATATCAATAAACTGATGGCCGGGGTTTACAGTTTTCTACCGCTGGGCCTGAGGGTTATGAGAAATCTGGAAGACATTATCCGCGAAGAGATGGATGGGATTGGGGGCCAGGAACTATTCTTGCCGGTTTTGGGGCCCAAGGAAAATTGGCAAAAATCCGGACGATATGAAGATTTGGATATCCTTTACAAGATGGACACTGTTGACGAGAAACAAATAGTCTTAAATCCGACACACGAAGAAATTATTGTGCCTTTAGTAAAGAGTATGATCTCGTCATACAATGACCTACCTCTTTATCTTTATCAAATACAGGACAAATTTCGTAATGAAAAACGGGCTAAATCAGGACTTCTGCGAGGCCGGGAGTTTATGATGAAAGATTTGTATTCCTTTCATATCAATGAGTCTGATCTGGATGATTACTATGAGAAAATGTCGAGAGTTTACGCTAAAATATTCTCTAGAGCTGGGATTGGCGAAAAAACCATTTTAACTTTTGCTTCAGGCGGAACTTTTTCCAAATATTCTCACGAGTTTCAAACTTTATCTGAAAACGGAGAAGACACCATCTATCTTTGTGAAAAGTGCAATGTTGCAGTCAATAAAGAGATAATCGACGAGCATAACTATTGCCCGAACTGTAAAAGCGCTGATCTAATTGAGAAAAGCGCCATTGAGGTCGGCAACATTTTCAAGTTAAGAACCAAATATTCCAAACCGTTTGAGCTTAAGGTTGCCAATCAAAAAGGGGAAACAAAAGAGGTGGAAATGGGCTGTTACGGCATTGGCATCAGCCGCCTCATGGCGACTATTGTTGAGGTGACGGCTGGCGAGGGTAAAATCGTCTGGCCGGAAGAGGTCGCACCTTTCAAGGTTCAGTTAATCTCACTTGGTCGAAATGTCGAGGCAAATGAGCTTTACGAGACTGCATATAATGATAAGCAAAATATTCTCTACGACGACAGGGACGATATTTCCGCCGGAGAAAAATTCGCCGAAGCGGATCTGATTGGCTCTCCGGTTAGAATTATCATTTCAGATAAATCTCTCTCCGCTGGCGGCGCGGAAGTCATCGACCACCAAAAAGGTCGAACAACCATTGTCCCGCTGGACAAAGTTCTCGTTCGGATCGACTAGTCATTTTAATCGTTCCATGATACCATACTTCAAGTATTAATATTTCGAAGGCATTGATGGTATTTCGTTTAAACCAATTAAAAAAATTGCCATATACCCCCGGAGTTTATCAATTTTTTGATAAAAGGGGGGATTTGCTTTATGCGGGTAAAGCCAGAGTATTAAAAAATCGTATATCATCATACTTTCGCGAAGGCGGTGACGGACGGCCGATGATCGGGCAGATGGTAAAGCAGATTGATCGCATAGAGATTTTGGAAACCGAATCGGAAATCGATGCCTTGATTCTGGAGTCGGATCTTATTAATAAGCTAATGCCAAAGTACAATATCAAGCTTCGAGACGATAAAAGTTTTTTGATGGTCAAGATTACCAAAGAAGAGATTCCCAAAATTTTATTTGTGCGATATAAAGATTATTTGGAAGAGATTCATGGTCGTCATCCCGAACCCCGTATCGTGGTGCGGGGCAGGCCCGTTTCGGGATCCCATCAAAAAAAAGAGATGCTGAAACAAGTTCAGCATGACAAAAAGATTGTAAAAGGTAAATTCTTTGGGCCGTATACTTCCGGCTATTCGCTTAAAAAAGCTTTTAATATTTTACGCAAAATATTCCGGTTTGCCGATTGCTCCACAAATAAATATCGAAGTTATGTCAAAAAGGGTCAGCCTTGTCTATACGGTATGATTAAAACTTGCCAGGCCCCCTGCGCCGACACATTTATCAGGCAAGATTACTTGAAAGAGATCGGATATTTGAAAATGTTTCTGCGGGGCAAGAAAAAACAGTTAATCAAAACTTTTGAAAGTGAAATGGCGGGTCAGGCTAAGAGTCAAAATTATGAAAAAGCGGCCGATCTTCGAGACAAGATCGAGGCTTTGAAACACCTAAATCAAGCCGCGGCGATTTTCTCCGATTATAATTCGGAGTCCTTGAATATTAAGAGAATTGAAGCTTACGACATTGCCAACATCAGCGGGCAATTGTCAGTCGGAAGTATGGTCGTGGCCGAGAACGGAGAGATAAATAAGAACGAGTATCGAAAATTCAAAATCAAAACAGTCTTTGGGGCTAACGATGTAGCGATGATCGGCGAAATATTAGCCAGACGATTCAAAAATAACTGGCCGAAACCGGATCTCATCGTTATTGACGGTGGACTTGGGCAGTATCGGGTCGCTAAAAATATTTTATATAAATTAAACATCCCTACGCGGCTGTTATCTATCGCCAAAGGACGAGATCGCAAGAAAGATGAATTTATTTACGAGGATCCGGAACTTGCAAAAAGTCTCAAAAAGGACGACAATCTAGTTAGGCTGATAAAGCATTTGCGAGATGAAGCTCATCGCTTTGCCCAAGGATATTTTCATGTACTACAAGTTAAGAAGTTAAGACGTTGAAAGGTTAAGAAGTAAAAAGAGTTAGGGTCTTAGTTTGTAGCGAAACACACTTCATTCTGTCATTCTTAAGCCTCAAAGCGAAGAATCTCTATCTATAGAATAGATCCTTCGCAAGCTCAGGATGACAGATATTAGCTCAGGATGACATATCTTGGATAAAAACGCTACAGACTAGATTTAATTGTTTGGCTTCTCAACTTATAACGCCAAAGATATGATCAACAAAGTCAAAAAGTTTGCTAAGAGATGGTGGCGGGGGATAAAGTATGATCCTTCCGATCCGAAGTATTACGAGCAGGTAAACATTGTCGCGATAGGCGGGGGGTCGGGTCTTTCTAACCTCTTGGAGGGTTTAAAATATTACACCCAGAATCTGACGGCTATTGTTACCGTTACCGACAGCGGAACCTCCAGCGGGCGAATCCGTCGAGAGTTTGATATTTTACCGCCCGGAGATATAAGGCAATGTTTAGCGGCCTTGTCACGGCGCAACGGGACTCTCAGGGAGATATTTGAGTATCGCTTTAAGAGTAATACCGATGGCGACCTAAACGGCCACTCTTTCGGTAACATCTGGCTGGCGGCCTTGACTCAATACTTCGGCTCGTTTGAAAAAGCCATCGAAGAATCGGGTAATCTTTTGGACATTGTTGGCAAGGTCTATCCGTCCACGCTAGATAAAGTTGACTTAGTTTGCGAGTTTGCAAACGGTAAAAAAATCACCGGCGAATCTGAAATCAGCGAAGTGAATCAACCGGTTAAGAAACTGTCTTTAAGCAAAAGTGCCAAAGCATACGAAAAAGCTGTTCTAGCCATCGAAAAAGCCAATATCATCGTCATCGGTCCGGGCAGTCTTTTTACCAGCATTGTTCCAAACATTCTGATAAGCGGCATTCGCGAGGCCATAAAAAATAACGGTAAGGCTCTCAAGGTTTTTGTCTGCAATGTTTCGACCGAACGTGGCGAGACAGAAAACTTAACAGCCGAGGATCACATTAAAATTTTGCTGGATTACTTGGAATCGAAACTCGACCTGGTTCTGGTCAACGACCGTATAGTTAAACGATCCACAAACGTCCATAAGTTGGGAGAGGTAAACAACATTACTTTGCCGGCGGATAAAATATTCGGGATGAGGGTGAGACATTTTGATCTTATCGATTCTAAAAACCCGCTTTATCACGACAATAAAAAACTGGCCAAAGCGATTATGAATTGTTATGACAAAAAGTGCCAGCAAGAAACGGAAAGGGAGGAAAAATGAGAAGATTGATCATTGCCGGAAACTGGAAAATGAATGGAGATTTGGCCGACGCCGAGGTTTTGACGACTATGGTAAAAAATGGTGTGGCCAATTTATCCGGACTGGAAATGGTTATATGTCCACCGTCACTTTTTCTTTTTCCACTTTCGGAGATTATCGGGAAGAATCTAAAACATATCAGTCTGGGGTCTCAAAATATCTATCACGAAGATAAAGGCGCTTTCACTGGGGAGATCTCCGGAGCGATGATCAAGAAAATTTGTCGTTATACCATCATCGGTCATTCGGAAAGGCGCGAGTATTTTGGAGAAGATAGCGAGGACGTCAGCGACAAAACAAAAGCGGCCATTAGAAATAAAATAATACCGATTATCTGTGTCGGAGAAAAGAAAAAAACCGCAGAGTCCTACAAGGATGCGGCCAAGGAACTGAAACGAGATTTGAAGGGGGTAGATAAATCAGATTATGCCAAATTGGTCGTCTCCTATGAACCGGTTTGGGCTATCGGTACCGGCCGTGCTGCTACGCCGGAATATGCTGCCAAGGCCATTACCCTGATTCGAGAAGTGGTGGGACTCAAAACTCCTGTTTTATACGGAGGCAGTGTTGACGCGGAAAATATTGCCGGATTCACCAGACGCGCTGAGATCGACGGCGCTTTGGTCGGAGGAGCGTCTCTGAAGGCCAAAGAATTCATCAAGATTTGCGAAAATGCGGTTAAGAGCAAAAGTTTTGCCTAATTAGGAACGGTAACCTCCACTAATCAACTCCACAGATAATCCAATCCTACCCGTCAGCAAGAAGAAGGGATCCTGTTCCGATCAGTGGGATTGATCAGTGGAGGTCGCCATACGTTGTTGTGACTAACCAAATCAGAATAAATCTGAAAGCGGTCACTAATCCGGATCGTCTTAGATGACAGTCTTCGCAAATGTTCTTGAAGACTGTCATCACTTGCGTAAAATGACAACCAGAGAATATGGTCAATAAAATCACCATCAACTTAAAAACGGTGGCCAACAACATAAAGGTGATCAAATCCCGACTCAAAGAAGGAGTCGAGTTTGTTGCCGTAGTCAAAGCCAACGCCTACGGACATGGGATTATCGAGATAGCCCAACACGCGCTAAAAAATGGCGCCGATAGTCTGGCGGTTTTTTCCGCGGAGGAGGCGTTTCTACTTCGCGAAGCCGGTATTAAATCATCAATATTAATGTTAGGATCTATCGACGAAGAAAATATTAAAAAAGTTATCAAAAAAGAAATTATCATCACCGTTTTTAGCTTAAAACTGGCCCAAAAAATATCATCCATTGCAGAAGAATCAGGCCAAGACGCCCATATCGACATCAAGCTGGATACCGGTATGAATCGATATGGGTTTAGCGCCGAAGAACTTATCAAAACTTACTCGCAGATTCTTAATCTTTCACGAATTAAAATTCGCGGCCTACATTCGCACCTTGCCGATGCCTCGGACAAGAAATTTACTCAAGCGCAGATTGATAGTCTGAATAAAGTTATTTCTGGGCTGAGAAGCCGGAATATTACGATTCCAGAAATCCATCTGGCGGCAACGGAGGGAACGCTTCGTTACCCGGAGGCGCAGTTCGACGCGGTGCGAATCGGTATAGGTCTTTACGGCTACTATGATTATAAAACTGCCGAGGATGATTTGAAGCCGCCGCTGAGCCTGACCAGCCAAATCATCAAAATTGAACCGGTTTTAAGCCTGAGTACCAAAATCGCCCAGCTAAAAAACATCTCGATTGGGGACTCTGTTTCGTACAAACGAACTTTTACTGCCAAAGAGGATATGCAAATTGCGGTTATCCCTATCGGTTATGCCGATGGAATCCCGAGGGCTCTATCAAATATCGGCGAGGTTTTGGTCAAAGGCAAGCGGGCTAAAATCATCGGGCGGATCTGTATGAACGCTACCGTTATCGATGTAACCGAGATTGAATGTCGAGAGGGCGATGAGGTCGTCTTGATCGGTCGCTCCGGCGATGATAAGATTAGTGCAAACGATATTGCCGAACTGATAAACACCAATCCTCACGAAATCCTGACCGGTTTGTCGAAGGATTTGCCCAGAGGGTACGTAGGCTAACACCCCCTACGCGAAAGTACAAATAACGGCACAAAAGTACAAAATTACGAATAATTTTTTATCCCAGTCATCCCGAACCCCGTATCCGTGGTACGGGGCAGGCCCGTTTCAGGATCCTCAAGATATTTTAGGATGCTGAAACGAGTTCAATATGACCGCTATTATTAACTATCGGAGGTTTATATGAAAGTAGCAATCAACGGCTTTGGCCGGATAGGCCGGGCAGCAGCCAAGATTATTCTGGATCGAGATGACCTGGAACTGGTGGCGGTCAACGACTTGACCGATGCCGGAACTTTGGCGCATTTACTTAAGTACGATTCGGTTTACGGTATTTACGACAAAAAGGTCGAGAACGACCAGATCTCTATCACTATTGACGGCAAAAAGATCAAAGTGCTGGCCGAAAAAGATCCCGTCGCTCTTCCCTGGGAGGAGCTGGGGATCGATGTCGTTATTGAGTCTACAGGTCACTTTCTGGGCCAGGAGAAATGCCAAGCGCACCTAAAAGCCGGTGCTAAAAAAGTGATCGTCTCCGCTCCGGCTAAAGACGAGGCGACTAAAACTTTTGTTTTCGGGGCTAACGAAAAAGACTATACAGGTGAAGAAATTATCTCCAACGCTTCCTGTACCACCAACTGTATTGCACCGGTGATGAAGGTTCTAACCGACAAGTTTGGAGTCGAAAAATCCCTGATGACTACGGTTCATAGCTATACTGCCGACCAGGTGCTGGTTGACGGTCCGCACAAAGACCTACGTCGCGCCAGATCAGCGGCCATCAATATCGTCCCGACCACCACCGGTGCCGCCACCGCCACAGCAAAAACCATTCCGGAATTATCAGGAAAATTTGACGGTCTCTCCATCCGTGTGCCTTCGCCGGTTGTTTCTTTGTCCGACATCACGGCCGTCTTATCCCAAAAAACCACGGTGGAGGAAATTAACTCTGCACTTAAAGAAGCAGCCGAAACTACCCACAAAGGAATTATTCAGTACTCAACTGACGAATTGGTCTCGACGGATCTAAAGGCCAATACATTCTCCTCAATCATCGACTCCAAACTAACCCAAGTCATCGGCGGCGATCTGGTTAAGATCATCGCCTGGTACGACAACGAATGGGGCTACTCCTGCCGGTTGGTCGATATGGTGGAGTTTGTCGGAGGAAAATAATACCAAAACTTGACAAGTTTTAGTATAAGACTTACAAGTAAATTGTGGCTAAATTCTAAGGAGTGTTTCTATGTCGGAAATAATTATCAGTTCAACAGATCTTTTATCAAATCCCTCACGCTTAAAGGGAGCGGCACGGATTTTTGATATAACTGGAAAACTAGATTTCTACGACTACAAAGAAAACGCAGATGAAGAATCTATTGCAAGAGACTGGAAAATAGTGGGTTTGGAGATTAATTATGGAATCAAGGAAGAATCAGAACCCAGAGAAACTAGTTCCATCTAAATCTGTTTCGGTGATTAAAGGAAGACCTAAAATTGTTTCTCTTGAAAAGAGTGAATACTTTTGCGGACCACTTCCACACCCCTCAATACTGAAAGGTTACGAAGACGTATGTCCGGGCTCCGCTAACCGAATTATTAAAATGGCAGAGAATCAGTCATCCCATCGACGAAGGATTGAATCTGAGGTAATTACATCTAATGTGAAAAATGAGAGACTCGGTATGCACTATGCTTTAGTGTTGACAATCGTACTATTTATTGGAGGGATTGGTCTCTTATATATTGGGAAATCAATACCAGCTTACTTTGCGATATTCGGCCCTGTAGTTTTTCATGCAGGTAATTATTTATATTTCAAAAAAACGGAACCCGGTAAGGCTAAAGAAAGAGAAAAACAAGTAAAGAAAAAATAAATATGTGTGTTGCGCTTCCAGGGAAAATTGTGAAGATTGATGAAGAAACCGGCATCGCCACGGCGGAGGTTCGAAGTGATGAAAAAACCAGAAAAGTGACGGTGGCTATGCTGGAAAATCCCAAAGTCGGGGACTGGGTCCTGATCCACGGCGACCTAGCCCTCAGTTCCATCACCGCCGAAGAAGCGCAGGAGAACGAAAAAATCTACGACGATGCCCTCAACCACCACAACCATTGCTGACCTCAATAGACTTATAACTAACTCCATAAACAGTCACACTTATGTCACGTTCGTGACATAAGTGTGACGGGTCAAACATAAGCTTTGGTAGGGATAATAACATGAAATTTAGATACTAATAATAAAAAGTAAGACATATTAGATTAGAAACACAAAAATGGCCAAAGCCAGAATACCACGTCGGTTGAAACAGTTTGGATTACTCACCATTGACATCCTTGAGGTTGTATTTAAGGTGTCATCAATATTGATCCAGTCGAT
>JAKAMI010000030.1 GCA_021812945.1 bacterium | reverse complement strand
CGAAGATACAATTCACAAGTTTAAGAGCCAAGAATTCGATCCGCAGTTAAGTTTTTGGTAAGTTTTATTTGGACAGTAGTGCACTAGCATTCCAAAATGGCAAAATGCGCTTAATTCTTGCCGGAGTGTTTGTGGCTAAAGATCAACTTGACGAACTCCGAAGAGATAAAGACGATGAGGGCTCCGACCAGAACAAAAAGGTAATCGGTCAGGATCAGATCCTTGAGACCTAAAATATTTCTAAGCGGGGTTTCGATAAATAGAATCTGTAAAAAAACAGAGCTCGCAATGGCCAGCCAGAGATAACGGTTGGAAAAAGTGGCGAAAGGATTTTCCCAGATCGGGTCCTTGGTGTGAACCGAAGCGGCAAAGGCCATCTCGATAAAAATCATCAGGGTAAGAATAACCGTCCCCATAACCTCGGGACGGCTTTTTAGATAAAAAAGGTAGCTAAGAATCACAACCGGCAGGGCTATGGCCACCAACACAACTGCGTGATAAATCAACTTGTTCACCACCCGCCGTCTGTTATCCTTCGGCCCCTCCTTCATAATATTTTGATCCGGAGGCTCAAAAGCAAAAGCGATAGCCGGCAAAGCATCGGTTACCAGATTCATCCAAAGTACCTGGATAGCGGTTATCGGTACCGGCAGGTTGACAATGAAGGCAAAAGCGATAACAAAGAGTTCGGCAAAGTTGCCGGAGAGTAAAAAGACAATGGACTTGCCGATGTTTTCATAAATCGCCCGGCCGAAACGGATCGCCTCGACAATGGTGCCGTAATTATTATCGAGCAGGATAATATCCGAAGCTTCCCTAGCCACCGCCGTGCCATTGCCCATAGCCACCCCGACATCGGCCGCTTTAAGCGCCGGCGCATCGTTGACCCCGTCTCCCGTCACCGCCACGACTGCCCCGCTTTTTTTGATAGCCTCGACAATCCGGATTTTGTGCTCCGGACTGACTCGGGCAAATATTTTAATATTTTTAACAGCCGATCTGAGATCTTTTCGACTGTAGTCCTCAATTTCTCGCCCAAGAGCGATCTGATCCGACCTGACGTCCATTCCCACCGCCCGACCGACATAGGCAGCCGTGAGCTCGTTGTCGCCGGTAATAATGACGGGATTGACTCCGGCCTCGGTTGATTCCAGGATAGAAGCGGAAGCTGAGTCGGACGGCAGATCGATCATCCCCAAAAGTCCGAGCATGGCGAGTCCGTGAAGCGAGCTCTCCTCAAGCGCTGAGATTTTTTTGGTGGCAACAGCCAGAACCCGCATCCCGGAAGCGGCCAGAGCTTTAGCTTCTTTGCCCAGATGCAACTTCGAATCCGTATCCGGCTTGCAAAACTTAATGACCTTCTCGAATCCTCCTTTGACTATAATAAACTTTTCGCCGGCGGCGCTGTGCAGGGTAGCCATATAGCCGCGGCTGGAGTCAAAAGGAATCTCCGATAAGCGGCGGTTTCTTTCTTTGATCAGTTCGATTCTTAAGCCGTAAAGCTGGCCGGTTTTGGCTATCGCCACTTCTGTCGGATCGCCGCTATAATCCTTGCCATGCAGACGAACATCGGTACAGAGCACCGTCTGTTCTAAAAACCTCTTGACTTTCCTTTCTTCCTGATCGCTTAGGATCTGGCCGTCGCCTAGAGAAAATCTTTGCCACTCGCCATTGGGCAGCCGGAGCACAACTTCGGCCAAGGAGAGCTCGTTCTTGGTCAATGTGCCGGTTTTGTCGGTAGCGATGATACTGACCAGACCCAGAGTCTCCACCGAAGAGAGTCTTCGCACCACTGCCTTGCGCTTGGCCATCTGAATCACACCCATGGCCAGAGAAAGCGTGATAGTGGTCGGCAGACTTTCCGGCACCGCGGCCACCAGGATGGCGAGAGAATAAGTCAATATCTCCAGAGTCGGCCAGCCTCGCCATAGACCCAAAAAGAACAGGCTGATGGCAAGAACTATCGAAACCGCAGTCAAAAGTTTACTTAGATAATTCAGTCTCTTCTCCAACGGGGTCACGGAATGCTTTTTATCGATAAGTTCGACAATTTTGCCGAACTGGCAGTTCTCGCCTGTGGCAATCACCAAACCCAAGCCACGTCCGGCCACCACCGAGGTTCCGGAAAAAGCCAGATTGTCAGCTTCGAGGATCGATAAATCCTCCGGTAGTTTATAAGTAATTTTAGCAGCCGGAGTCGACTCGCCGGTTAAAACAGCTTGGTTTATCTGTAGCCGGTGCGCTTCCACCAGCCGCAGATCGGCCGGCACCTGATCTCCCTGCTCCAAAACCACTAAGTCTCCGGGGACAATCTCGCTGGTATTTATGAGATGATCGGTGCTTTGACGAATAACCTTTGATTTGGTTGAAATACTCTCTTTTAGAGCCGCTAGAGTCTTTTCAGCTTTATTCTCCTGAGCATAGCCCAATGAAATATTGATGATAATAATGACCCACAAAACTACGGCTTGATTCAAACCTTCAGAGTAGAGCGCAATGATCGATGCAATAAGTAAGATCAGAACGAAGATATTGGTGCATTGGCGCCAAAGGATTTGCCAGGATGAAGCTGCTTGTTCGGAGCGAAAGGCGTTTGGGCCGTATTTTTTTAAATATTCTCTGGATCTCGAAAAGAGTAAACCGTCCTTGATCGAAGTCCGGTAATGTTTTTCTAACTCAAAAATGTCCTTTGCCCAAGGCTTTTCCATAGTTCCATTTTAGCTCATCTCCGTAACTGTTGACAACTCCGTCGAAAATTGGTAAATATGGAGTACCCTCCAAGCCTAGGAGAGGGTAGTGTCTTGAACGCGGATACTCCAAGATGCTACCCTGCGATCATCCCTGATCGCGCTGCAAGCTCTCGTTTCCTCCCGACCGATCTTAACCAAATCATACCTCCTACTCGCAAGATGTACGGTCGGAAGGACTCTCCGGTGAGGCTAGGGTTCGCGCTTCACACTGGTACCATCCGCCTACCGGAGACCCAAAAGATCGGCTGATGAGTACGAGACATCGCAGTGTTCGTTCCTCAGCCGATCTGCCAACAACGAGTGCCGGTGAATTCTTTCCGGAACTCTGGAATCGTCCACTCGCCAGAGTGGGCTATCGCACGACTCCCGTGCGCTACACACCCCCGAGGTAGGACCCTCCCCCTACCTCGGGGGAAATCGACGGGCTAAAAGCCCGATGAAGTAATACCGGTAAGGTGCTAAGGATGCCCCTTCCACTTTACCGGTGCCACGAGCAAGGCCGGCTCGCAATGCTGGCCGCCACCAACTGCGTCAGGGGTGCGATCCCTGACGCAGACAACTCCGGGCAGACGCATATCTGCCCTTGCGATAGAAATCCGAACCCCCCTCCCCAGCGGAGGGGGGTTCATCGGTTTTTAGAGCACCAATATTCAAGCAGCGATGACAGTCTTTGCAAATGCCTTTAAAGACTGTCATCGCTTAAACTATTCGACTATTATCCCCCCGCCGAGCACCTCATCTCCGGAGTAAAATACCGCCGACTGTCCCGAGGTCACCGCCCTCTGCGGCTTTTCAAACTCAATTATTACCCTGTTCCATTGTTGCGTTGTTGTTTGAGAATTTGGGATTTGGGCTTTATTTGATATTTGATATTTGATCTTTGATATTTCAACACCAGGGTGTCTGTACCTGATCTTAACAGACAAGTCATGGGTCCAGGAGTCCGGAAGTCCGGAAGAAATTTCTTTTTGACTTTTTGACTTTAGGACTTTTGGACTTTGGACTATCCAATGTACGTCTTTCACCACCATCTCCTTTTTAAACGTCTCCTTATCTTCGCCGACGATCAATCGGTTTTTCTCCACATCGAATCCAACGACGTACAATGGCTTTCTGTCTTCATTTTGATTTTTGGATTTTGAATTTCCTTTGGACTCGGGACTTGGGACTTGGGACTTCTGCTGTTCTATCCCCTTCCTCTGCCCTACGGTGTAGTTCACCAACCCCTCGTGACGGCCGACAATGCCGCCGTTTTGATCTACAATATCTCCCGGGCTGAAATATTTTTTTGGTAAATAACGCTTCAAGAATTCGCGGTAGTCTTTTTCGGCCACGAAACAGATTTCCTGACTCTCCGGTTTTTCTTTGACCGGCAAGTTCCATTTCCGAGCCAGTGTCCTGACCTCTTTTTTCGTCATCTCGCCCAAGGGAAACAGGACCTTCGATAATTGAGCCTGATCCAGTCGATAAAGCATATAGCTTTGATCTTTGAGTTCATCGACACCGGCAAAAAGTCCATAACCCCCAAATGTCATCCCAGACTCGATCTGGGATCCAGTATTTATTAATTCCTGGATTCCAGCTTTCGCTGGAATGACAGGATTATTCTGATCTTGAGCTTTGGAATTTGTAATTTTTTTAGAGTTTAGGATTTCGGATCTAGAGTTTCCCGAATCAATAATTCGGGAATAGTGGCCGCTGACGAGTTTTTCGCAACCTAATTGCAAGGCTTTCTTTAGAAGTAAATCAAATTTGATTTTATCATTACATACAATGCAAGGATTCGGCGTCCGTAGATTTTTGTACTCATTCAAAAAGTAGTCCACGACTTCTTTTTTAAACTCTTTTTCAGCGTTGATGACATAAAAAGGGATATTCAATTGATTGGCTACCGCTCTGGCATCCTCTAAAGCCTCATAGTCGCAACAACGATTGTCGCGCTTGATACCGCAATCCGGACTTGACCACAACTTCAAAAAGAGGCCCACGACTTCGTGGCCCTCATCCACCATCATTTTCGCGACAACGGAGGAATCAACGCCTCCGGACATAGCTACGGCTAGTTTCATTCCAAGGTAGAAACCACACGGATTTTCACACCGGTTATCACGGATTTGTTCTTACCGCGTTCAATCCGTGTTTTAATCCATGTAGCCTCTTCAATCTTAAGAAGTCTCCATTAAATTGAACTTAGTTCAATTTAATGTAGACTTCATCCCTTCTGACCATCGACTTGAGCAAGGTACCCAAAAGCGGGATCCGAAGTTGGCTCCTGTAGCCTAAAACTGCTTCGTTTTTGACATCTTCGGCCTCTTGGGACAGCATTAGTTTAGACCAGCCCTGACCGTAATTCAGATACAAAATCGGCGGAGTCAAGTAATCTTTGGTGGCATACCTTTTCGGCTGAGGATAATATCGGTGGTGCACCAGATAACCGTAAGAAATTCCCGAATAACCGATGTCTTTGGCGGCTTCAAGGTAGGCTTTACCGACTAAATAGTGGTCGTAATGCGAATCCTGGGTCATCGGAGCGAACACCACTGTGGGTTGGAAAGTTTTTATCTCGGCTTTGATCATCTTTTGCATCGAATCGAGCTGTTTTTCGTCCCTAGCGCCCTCTTTGAAATTCCAGAACTCCAGATTTTTTTCGGGAACTCCGATGTCTTTGGCGGCGTTTTTAAACTCACGGAGTCTCGTCTGCTCCCAGCCATGCTTATTACAATCGGTGACAAGGACAATATGAACTTGAGCGCCGGCTTTGACCGCCTCATAATCGTACCCGCCAACGGCAAGAGTTTCATCGTCGCAATGAGGCGAGAGCACCAAAACTCTGTCGCTTGTGGCCGGGACATGAACGTCCGGTAACAAATTTACCGCCTTGCCGGGCAAAACACCGAAAAGCAAAGCGGAGATAATACTTGATGCCAAAAAAAAGAGTCCTAGGACAATCCCGAGGTAAAGACTATAGCGATAACGTTTCTTTCGCCAACCGATCCGAGCTTTGGCGATAATCTTATTGATCATTGTCTAAAATTTTATCACAAATCGCATCCGTTTGATAGATTTTCAAATAAGTAAGCGATGGTCAGAGGGCCTATCCCGCCCGGAACCGGAGTGTAGAAGGAACTTTTTTGGTACGACCCAGGTAAAATGTTGCCCTTAAGCGCTCCGTTTTCTTCCGCCGAACCGGCGTCTATGAGCACCGTTCCGGGTTTAATCATTTCGGGAGCTATAATACCGCTTGCGCCGGCGGCGCCGATGACGACATCCGCCTGCTTGATATTTTCCATCAAAGCTTGATCATCTTTACCGGTGGCGATAATATCCGACTCCGGATATTTGGCGGATAAATATGCCAAAAGCGGCTGCCCGACTAGAAAACCCCGGCCAACAATAACAATCTTCTTGGCTTTCAGGTCGATTTTCGATTCCGATATTGCCCTATCGATAGCCAAAACCACCGGCGGGATGAATACATTGTTAAATTGCTGGATTGTTAGATTGTTTTCGTCCGGAAACACCTCGGGGGTGGGCCCTGACTCCCGCGAGGTGGGGACGGATTCTTTGATTGGGATTTTTAATTTATCTTTTTGATATTTGATATTTGATATTTGATATTTGCCTGCACACAAGCAGTACAGCATCCCGTCCACATCGTTTTCCGGTTTGATAGCTTGGATCAGACGGTCGCGATTTAAATGTTTCGGCAGGGGTAGTTGGATCACGATGCCGATTTTTGAATGTGACCCTTGCCAATTATTTATTTGATCAATAATCTCTGCCTCCGAGACATTTTCCTCATACTTTTTGAGTTCAAAATCGACTCCCAAGCTTTCGGCAATCCGACGTTTCTTTTCCACAAAAACTTCGCTGGCGCGATCATGCCCGACCAAAACGATCTTGAGCACCGCCCGCCGAATCCTAAGCCGGCCGATAGTCTCCTTTGCCAATTTGTTGCCGTCAATCCTAATCATGGTTTTGATACAGTTAGGCAATAGCTAGACGATGGTTAGACCTAGATAGAAATTGTAGAACAATTAGTTTGTAGCGAAATGTAGCTTGTTCTGTCATCCTAAGCTTGCGAAGGATCTCTACCTGTGGAATAGATCCTTCGCAAGCTTAGGATGACAAGATATCATGAGAAACGCTACGAACTAGCAATAGGATCACGGTCTTACAACTGTTTCACCATGTCTTTCAATGCCTATCTATTTCTTAACTTTTTTACTTTTGTAATCCTCGATTGCCTTTTTGATGGCTTGTTCCGCCAGCACCGAGCAGTGAAATTTGGCCGGGGGCAACTCGCCCAATTCGTTTACCACATCCTGATTTGTCAAATCAAGCGCTTCTTCGATAGTTTTACCCTTAACCATTTCGGTGGTCGCCGAAGAACAAGCGATCGCCGCGGCACAACCTAAGGTCTGAAACTTGATATCATCGATATATTCCTCCTCCTTTTGGACTTCGGACTTCGGACTTCGGACTCTTCGCGTTTTAACGCGAAGAAAAAGCCGCATCACGTCCCCGCATTTCGGGTTGCCGACAGTTCCGACACCGTTGGCATCTGTCATTTCTCCCATATTTTTCGGATCTTGAAAATGATCCATGACCTTTTTGCTATACATAACTCACTCCGTTCGAATTCAAAATGCAAAAGTTAAAATTTATTATTCTTGAATAATTTTTAATTGCAATTTTGACTTTTAATTTTTGACTTTTGACTTATTTAAAAGGGCTTATCGACCGCACTTTCTCCACAATCCCGGGGAATACTTCCAAAACTCTGTTGATCTCAGTCTCAGTGGTATGACGGCCCAGAGTGAAACGGATCGAGCCGTGAGCGATCTCGGCCGGCACGCCGATGGCTAGAAGCACGTGACTCGGTTCGAGCGCCCCCGAAGTGCAGGCAGAACCCGAGGAAGCGGCTATACCTTGAAGGTCGAGGTTCAAGAGAATTGCTTCGCCCTCGGCATTTTTGACTGAGATATTTACGTTTCCCGGACTGCGTAATTCCCTGATCCCGTTCAGCCGGCTGCCTTTGACCGTTTTCAATATCCCCTCAATCAGCTTGTTCCTTAACCTTAAAATGTCATTCTGAGACTGGTTCTTACCGGCTGAAGAATCTGGACTTTCGGACTCTTGGACTTTCGGACTCTTGGACTTTCGGACTATTTCCACCGCCTTAGCGATTCCGACAATCCCCGGCACGTTTTCCGTTCCGGCGCGTTTGCGGTATTCGTGTTCCCCGCCGGTCTGTTCCGGTTTTATCGGCGTGCCTTTTTTAATGTATAAAACCCCGATTCCCTTCGGACCATAGATTTTATGAGCGGTGAAGGTCAAAAGATCGACATGCAGTGTCTGCACGTTCATATCAAAATACTCGGCAGCCTGCACCGCATCGGTGTGGAAGTAAATATGTGAGTCCCGAGTCCGGAAGTCCGGAAGTCCGGAAGATTTTTCTTTTGGACTCTTGGACTCTTGGACTCTGGACTTGTTTTCCTTTTCAATCAACTTACCGATTTCCCGTATCGGTTGCACCGTGCCTATCTCGTTGTTGACGTACATCACTGAAACAAGGACCGTGTTTGGTTTGATGGCTGACTCGATATCTCTGACGCTGACAATGCCATCTGAATTGGGTTTGAGGTAAGTGGCCTCGATCATTCCCGATTTTTCCAGATTCTTAACCGTATTTAAGACCGCGTGGTGCTCAATCTGCGTGGTAATAATGTGAGGTTTTGTATTTTGTTTTTTTGATTCGTATTTTAGTACTTTCGTTGTGTTATTCGTATTTTCGTAGGAGGCAATCAGCCCTCTGATTGCCAGATTATCCGATTCCGTCCCGCCGGAAGTAAATATGACTTCGCTTGACTCGCAACCCAGAAACTCTGCCACGATTTTTCTGGCCTCGTCAACTGCTTGCCTGGCCCTGCGGCCGTAGGAATGAATAGAGGAGGCGTTACCAAAATCGGTCGTAAAATACGGAATCATCGCTTTTATAACCTCCGGATCTACCGGAGTCGTAGCGGCATAGTCAAGATAAATAGGATACATAGTTAAACTCTAAATTCTAAACCCCAAATTCTAAACAAATTCCAAATGCTTAAACTCAAAACTTAAAGTTATAATTTTGATTTTTTGAATTTTTATTAGAGTTTAAGGTTTAGAGTTTTGGATTTTATTAGCGATCTTTCGAAGATCGGTAATACAACTCTTGCACTGGGTTTGTTCAACAAGCCTCAGATAATCCTCGCGGCTGATAAGATAAGCCACCGGCTTGGAATACCGCACCACCTCAATCACCTCGCTTTTTTCAATCTGGCGGATGATTTTCGAAACCTGGTCTTGTAGTTGATTGATGTTGATTGATCGCATATAGATTTTGCCCGATAATAGTACCCAATTGCAGTAGCCGATGATATTCTTACTGCTTTATCTGATGATGACAGTCTTCGCTGCCATGGAAGACTGTCATCGCTTTAACCAAAATGTTACCCTAAAAGTAGGGTAACATTTCTCTAGAGAGCTGTCAATAGTTAACTCAATTTGAACAGCTTTTCCGCTTTTTTGGAAGTATTGCGGGCTACTTCTTCAATGCTGACATCTTTGATCTCGGCCAGTCGCTGGGCTACCAAGACCACGTAGGCCGGTTCATTGCACTTGCCTCGGAAAGGTTCAGGGGTTAGAAACGGGGCATCGGTCTCCACCATCAACGAGCCCAATGGGATTCTCTTGACCACCTCTCTCAGTCCTCCGGCATTTTTGAAAGTAATGTTACCCGTCACCGAGACGGCAAAACCCATGTCCAGTATCGCTTCGGCAAAATCGGAGCTGCCGGAAAAGCAGTGAACCACTCCGGTCAGACTGTCGGCATAGCTTTTTAAAATAGCCAGAAGATCCGCATCAGCTTCGCGGGAATGAATAATAACCGGAAGCTTCAACTCCATCGCCAGGTCCAGCATTTGTTCAAAGGCTAGAATCTGTCGTTCGCGGCTGGGACAATTTGAGTATTGGCTGGAACGCTTTAGATAGTAATAGTCGAGGCCGATTTCGCCGATGGCCACCACCTTTTTATGGCTGGAAGCCATGGTATACATTTGCTGATATGTTTCGATATCAAGTTCAAGCGATGAATGCGGGTGGATACCGATGGCAGCGTAGATCTCCGGATACATTCTGGCTAAATCGATGGATCTTTTTGAACTTAAAACATCCAGTCCGACATTGATGATTTTCCCAACCTCGGCTTCTTTGGCGCGTTTAATCACCCGGCTGACATCGCCGGTAAATTCCTCCATATCCAAATGGGCGTGAGTATCGATAAGCATAGTTTGACAAATTCTAAATTCTAAATCCTAAACTCTAATAAAATGACAAATTCTAAACTACAAAATCAAAAAAGGTCGTGGGTCGGTTTTCGAATTTTGTATTTGGCATTTTGAATTTATTTAGGATTTAGAGTCTAGGGGCTGCCTTTGGGATAAAAGCGTACATCTTGAAAACTCATCCCAAATTTAGCTTAAAATTAATTTGTTCGATCAGTGTAACTTTCTGCGCATATTCTGAATAAATTGATAAAATTTCTTTTTC
>JAKAMI010000006.1 GCA_021812945.1 bacterium | reverse complement strand
ACTGGCTGAGAATTGTGATAGAGTTTTCCATAGACCTCCTGCTTTAAGTTGGTTTTGTTGTTACAAACCAAGCTTAACCTAAACAGGAGGTTTTTTGTATTTTTGAAATTTTATTTGGACACTAGTGAAGCGAGGTCAAAAATGTTGACTTATTTTGTGATTTGTTGTATAGTCTTGAAAGATATGAAAAACGAAGATTTGGACAAAATAAACAGCCTGCTTTTATCCGCCGAGAAACAGATTTCCAATGCCAGGGAGATATTATTTGGTAAAAAGATCGCGGAAAAAGCTCATACGCTATCTAAATCGTTTGACGAATCGAGCATAGAGGGGGTTTTTGACGGGCTCAAAATGATAGATTCGGATGGAAAGTCATATCCGGTTGCGGCTAATTACGCCAGTAAGTCAAAGCTGATCCCGGGAGATGTGCTGAAACTAAGTATTACCAAAGACGGGACATTTTTGTTCAAGCAGATTGGTCCCGTACCCAGGAAAAAAGTCGTGGCGACGCTCGAAATCGAGGAAGATCAATATTACGCTTCCTGTAATGATAAGAAGTACAAGGTATTAACCGCCTCAATCACATATTTCAAAGCCGAACTTGGAGACAAGATTACGATCATCGTTCCGGAAGATTCCGATTCGGAATACGCCGCGGTGGAAAACATTGTTTCTTGAACAACTTAAGAAACCTAAACGATTGAAAGAATGAAAAATCAAGGCCAACCAAAAATCAATGAATTGACCAAGCTTTTTACCAAAGACTTGTTTTCCGGACTTTCGGCCAGAGAATCCGAGATTATTACCGGAAGATACGGTATCGGGATCAGTCATCAGACACTTTCAGCTATCGGCCGCAAGTTTGGTCTTTCCAGGGAGAGAGTCCGGCAGATTGAAGTCGAAATCAAGAAAAAGCTAAAGAAACGAATTTCAGAAAAACATTTAGAAGAGTACAATAATCTCTCGCTAATCATTCTTAATCAAGGGAATATTCTCTCCGAGCATCATCTAAAAGAACTGTTAAAGGAAGTTGAAGCCGATCATCAAAATATTGTAAGGTTGCTTTTGGATCTGAACGATCGTTTGACTAGAATCAAAAATCATCAGCATCTTAAGAATGGCTGGGTCGATAAAGAGTTGGATTTGGAAGGGTCGTTAAAGATCTTGGGCGAGGCGACGCAGTATCTAAAGAAACTGGAACTGCCGGTAAGACTAAATCAATTAAAATCAAACTTGAGCCGGTCGGAGAATCTGAGTGAGATCGAGCTAGTCGGGCTCCTAAAATCCGCGCAGAGTATTATTGTAACCAAGAAAGGCGAGTTTGGTTTGGTGACAAACCGGAAGATCAATCCCAAAACTATCGGAGATAAGATCGAGTATGTCTTGTCGGAGAGCAAGAAACCGATGCATTTTGCCGAAATTGCCGAATCTATCCGCAACTCAAAATTTGACCATAAAAATATTAATAAATCCACCGTCCACAACGAACTGATCGCCAATTCTGACTACGTTTTGGTCGGTAGGGGACTTTACGCTTTAAAAAAATGGGGTTACTCCGAGGGGACGATAGGCGACGTGATTCTCAATTTTCTGAAGAACCAAGAGAAACCGCAGAAATTGTCACAGATTCTGGAGTTTGTTTCGAAACAGCGGATAGTCAAAAAGAACACCGTTTTGGTCAACCTGACAAAATCCTCAAAGATCGCTAAAAACGCTAGCGGCGAGTATTATCTGAAATAAAGTTGCATTCAATCGCTCATCCTCACTGAATTTCTAGGCGCTTTTTAAGATCGTTGTCTCAATGCACTTCTAGACCGTCGAAATTCAGCGAGGATTCGCGATTAAGCAAACACTATTTATGGATATTAATTGATAGTGTATAGTGTAGAGAGGAACGCGCGAGGGGCAAGCAACCGGGGTTAAGTAGCAAGCTTAATTCAAGATAAGAAGGACTAGATGGATGGTTTTGTATTGTTTCTAAAAGTGCTGGTCTACATCATATTGATCGTAGGCCCTGTTTGGGTTGTTTATTTGTGGTACAAAATTATTCGAGATAAGAAGTATTACGAATGGTTGAGCAGCCAGGAATACTCGACTATTTTGATAAATGTTCCGAAGAATAACGATAAAACTCCGCTAGCTGCCGAGCAGATGTTTGCCAGTCTGCACGGTATATTTTCAAAAAAGGCCCCCTACCAGAGCCAGCTTAGTTTTGAGATTGTGGCTCAGGACAAGTATATCCGGTTCTATGCCCGAGTCCCAAAGTACCTCAAGGATTTTGTCGAGGGTCAAATCTATGCGCAGTTTCCGACCGTTGAGATTCATGAGGTGGAGGATTATGCCACGGTCGACAAGGTCAAAGATCAACAGATCGCTGGTTGCGAGCTGATCCTAAACAAGCCGGACGTTTACCCTATCAAAACATTTAAAATATTCGAGGTCGATCCTCTGGCTGGCATCACTTCCACGTTTACCAAGCTGTCCGAAGGGGAGCAGATCTGGATGCAATTCGTGATACGGCCGATCGACGACACTTGGCAGAACAAAGGACTTAAAACTATCGAACATGTGCGGGCCGGAAGGCAGAGCGGAATATTCGGCAAAAGCAATCGTTATACCAAGGGTTTGGTCAGTTTTCTGAAACTCTTCGCCGCGACGGCTATAAATCCGTCGGCTGAGATCAAATCTGCCGAAGCCCCGTCACTGTCGTCTCCGGTCGAAGCGGCGCTCAAAGCTATCGAGGAAAAAGTCCTAAAGCTCGGTTTTGAGTCGGTCATCCGGATTATCGCTATCGGCAAGGAGCCGGTTGCGACTCAAATGCGGGTTAGCCAGATTGTCGGAGCTTTTAAGCAATTCAATACCACCAATCTTAACGGCTTTATAGCCTCGGACATCACCTTAAACGATGCCAAGTTTTGGGATAATTTTCGAGCCAGAGAATTTCCCAGAAAAGGTAATATTTTCAATATTGAAGAGCTGGCCAGTATTTATCATTTTCCGAATATTTCCGTCGAAACCCCGAACATTGTTTGGTCCGGGAGCAAGAAAGGGGAGCCGCCATCGAATCTGCCGATGATCGACAATTATCCGTCGGGAGTTCTGACCTTGATAGGGAATACGAACTTTAGGAACACTTTTCACAAGTTTGGGGTAAAAACCAACGACAGGATGCGGCATACTTACGTGGTGGGCAAGTCCGGCACAGGCAAATCAACTCTCTTGGAAAATATGGCTGTGGATGATATCCGCCAGGGCAAGGGGGTTATCATTGTCGATCCTCACGGCGAGTTTGCCGACAAAGCTCTGGAGGTGGTGCCCAAGGAAAGAATCAACGACGTGGTGCTGATAGACCCGGCGGATCGAGCCTTTCCGGTTGCCATAAACCTTCTGGAAATGGTTGAAGATGACTTCAAGGGCATGGTGGCCTCCGGTTTTGTCGGCATATTTAAGAAAATTTTCGGCCAATCTTGGGGACCCCGCTTGGAGCACATTCTTCGAAATACGGTTTTGGCGCTTCTGGAATACCCGGATTCAACCATGATGGACATCCCGAGAATGCTAACAGAAAAACGATTCCGCGACAAAGTGGTGGCGGTGGTCAAGGACCCGGTCATCAAAGACTTCTGGGAAAATGAATTCGGCGGCTACGACAACAAGTTTAGAACCGAAGCGGTTTCACCCATATTAAACAAAGTCGGTCAGTTTTTAGCTACTGCCACCATCCGAAACATTGTCGGGCAAGCCAAATCTTCCATAAATATGCGCAAGGTGATGGACGAGAAGAAGATTATGATTATCAACCTATCTAGAGGAAAGATAGGGGAGGACAATTCGGCCTTTTTGGGGGCTATGCTGATCACCAAGGTTCAGCTGGCGGCTATGAGTCGCGCTGATGTCCCCTTGAGCGAACGTCCGGAATGTTTTCTGTATGTCGACGAGTTTCAAAATTTTGCTACCGAGTCGTTCGCGGTGATATTGTCTGAAGCTCGTAAGTACAACTTGAGTCTGACTATGGCAAATCAGTATATCACTCAGATGCCTGAGGAGGTCCGAGATGCGGTTTTTGGTAATGTCGGAACACTGATATCTTTCCGGGTCGGCGCCACTGACGCAACTTTTCTGGTCAAGGAATTTATGCCGGTTTTCTCAGAGCAGGACTTGGTAAATCTTGACAAATACCAGATCTACATAAAACTGCTGATTGATGGAATTTCTTCGCCGGCTTTCTCGGCATTAACCCTCCCGCCGGTACCCATTTATGAAAATTATTCCGTCATCATCAAAAATGTCAGCAGACAACAATACGCGCAATCTAGAGAAAAGGTAGAGAATGGCATCGTCGACCGCTTGCGCGCCAACGAGGAAGAGCTTAGGTCGGAATCCGAAGCATTTTTAAGGGGGGGGCTTGGAGCGATTTCAACGGCCGCACCCGTGCCAAACATTACCGATCTGACAGCCGGCAGAAAAAAACCACTGGCCGAGATAGTGGTGAGCGACCCGATAACGTCATTGCAACCGGTTATGACTCCCGAAGAGCGGGTGAAGCCGAGTCCAATTTCACCACAACCGACAGATTTAAATACTCCACCGACCGAAGCGGGAGATGAGGTTCCAAAACCCCCCAAGATCAAGTACTTGAAGCTTGACAATATCATCGGCGACACCATTTATAAAGAACAAACCGCCAAGGGCGGGGTCAAATGGTATGTCGGAGAGAAGATCAATAAGGAGCTTATGGCTGAGCAGGGATATGTGATAGACGACCTTTTTAATAAGGCTCATGACCTGGCCAAGAAGGCGGGGAGCAAGGGGATCAGTAAGTAAGCTAGTAAGCCAGTCAACAACAGGCTCTGCTATTATTATAATGACAGTCTTTGTAAGTGCATATTAAAGACTGTCATTATTTTTTTGAAAGGACGGGGGATTTGGTGTTCGGGGGAGAGCGAAATATCGGTACAAATATTCCTGGCGCTATTTGTGAAAAATCAAGGACAAGGTTTGACGAGTATAGATATCTAAGTATCAGGTGCAAAAAAGTACCGGATATTTTCGGTCATATAGACAGTTCAAAAAGTTATAATATAAATCTGTTGCAGACATAATAATTCACTGATGTCATTCCCGCGCAGGCGGGAATGACAATTACCTGCCACGGAGGATATTTGTACTCATAAATAAACGCTCGTCCGGTACTTGATTATGTCGCATAAGATACATTGTGCGACATTTACACAAGATCGAGATTAAGGCTTCCGTAAATTTTATCTACAGACCGGCTCGAATAACGGCACTGTCGGTTAACGCTCAAAAAATTCTTTTTGATAAAAATAGTTTTCCTATAATTAACTTATTCATAGCAACCTCTCGCTGTCATTTCGGAACGCTAGCCTGGTCCTTGGCTTGGGCACAAAATTAGGCCTAAGCTGAGACTAAAAGGCTGCAGAATGCCCCAGGATGCATTTTTTTGAGCTAAACGATAAAATCTACCCTCAACAGGTATATATTTAGTCTAGGACAAGATAAAGTAACAAATCCGGTTGAATAATGATGACAGTCTTTATGGTGTTAAAAAGACTGTCATTGCTACTCCGGCGGACGGTAATTCAGGGATTGATAACTTTGTCAGTCCTCGGCTGGTCGGAAACTGTTTGAGATTTTCTGCGGCGATTGCGCCAGTGTTCGATGGTTTTGGTTTTGATAATGCCGATATTTAGGAAGATACGAATGGTGAAGGCCACCAGAACGGCAATATATAGATCAAGGTTGAGTTTATCGCCGAAGTAAGTGATGATCATAGCCATAAGCATATTAAAACCGAGTCCGGTCAAAAAGATAGTCGTATCGTACTTTTCTTCGTTTTGGGCTCTTAGAGCGCCGAAAATAGAGTCCATGATCCCGACAATGGCGACGGCCGTGTAACGGGCATATTCCGGCGGAATATTTAACTGTAAAAATGTGCCGATCAAAAGTCCAAATATTAGTCCGAATATTATCAAAATCATCTTATTCCCCGTTTTAGTTAGATTAGGACAAAATATTTCTAGAAATAAAAGTTCGTTTTATTCAATCGCGCTCCCCTACTTGAAACAAAGATCTAATTTCAAAATCCCAATTTCTAATAAAAGATCAAATGCCAAAATCCAAAAATTTCTATTACTACATTCTACATCCTATATTCTATATTCAACATTCTATATTCTAGTCTTTATGATTTTTTTGATTTCAGGCTGAAATTGTGCCAAGTCACCAGTAGCGGCGTGGCGTTGAAAATTGAAGAATAGGTTCCGATGAATATTCCAAATAGCAGAGTGAAGACAAAACCCTTGATCGCGGATCCGCCTAGTAGGAACAGCGAAAGCAGTACCATAATGGTGGTAACGGAAGTCAGAATAGATCTCGAAAGGGTTTGAACGACACTTTCGTTGGCCAAAGTTTCAAAGTTACCGCCGGGGTTTCGTTTGAGATTCTCCCTGAAGCGGTCGAAAACCACGATGGTGTCGTGCACGGAAAAACCAAGTATGGTTAACAAAGCGGTAATAAAGAGCGAATCTATCTCCATCCAGGCGAAGAAGTGACCCAGGATCGCAGCTACTCCGGTGACGATCAAAAGATCGTGAAGCAGGGCTAAGATGGCACAGATCCCAAAGCGCCAGGAATTGGCCGGTTTGGGCACTCCTCTAAAGGCGATGGCGACAAAGACAATTATGCCTATGGCTGCAAAAATGACCGCTTCGATGGCCTTGGTCGTCAGATCGCGGCTGACGGTTGGTCCGATGGTTTGAAAGTTATCGACGGAGATTTGGGGGTAATCCTTTGCCAGCTTGGCGACTATTTTGTCTTTTGTCTGATTGTCTATCTCCTGAGTGCGGATGATTAGGCTCGTATCGCCGGAAGGTTGAACGGTTAGCGAACTTAAACTGAAATCCGCAATTTGGTTCTTAACCGTGGCCGGGTCCACACCATGGCGTAGATCTAAAGTTAGGATCGACCCGCCTTTGAAATCTATACCGAGTCTTAAGCCCCAGAACGAGATCGACAAAACAGCGGCCAACGCCAGCGTGCCTGAGAAGATATACCAGTATTTTCTCTTACCAATGATGTTGATCATACCGACTAGATATGGATATATTTCTTCAACCAATTATTTGATGAAACAAGAATCAGTAGATTTCGACTGACGGTGACCGCGGTAAATAAACTTACTAAAATGCCGATGGCAAGAGTCAGGGCGAAACCTTTGACGGATCCGGTGCCAAGCAAAAACAGAATCAGGCAAGTGATAAGCGAGGAGATATTCGAGTCGCGTATGGAGCTCCAAGCCCGCTTGAAACCCTCGTCGATGGCTAGGTGCAGAGTTTTTCCCAAACGAAGTTCCTCGCGCATTCTTTCAAATATTAGGATATTGGCGTCAACCGCCATGCCTATAGAAAGGATGAATCCGGCAATACCCGCCAGGGTCAAGGTTACCGGTATGAGTTTAAATAATGCCAAGACGATAAAGGAATAAAAAGACAGAGCAATGACGGCAACAACGCCGGGTAATTTGTAGAGCGAAATCATAAATATTACAACCAACAGAAGTCCGACGATTCCGGCCAAAAGACTAGCCTTGATCGAGTCCGCTCCAAGCGTGGCCCCAATACTGTTTTGAGCCACCAGCTTAGCCGGTACGGGCAGCATCCCTTCGTTGAGACGGTTGGAGAGCTTTTTTGCTTCATCGATATTGGCCATACCGGTTACCACGGCTCGTCCGTCGGTGATGGCAACCTGGATATTGGGGGCGCTGACGATTTTATTATCCAGAACAATGGCTAGCCGTTTATTTACATTGTCTGTAGTGATTTTGGAAAACTTGTCCCGTCCGGTACCGTTGAAAACCAAACTGACGACCGGCTCGGAGCTAACGCTTTGACCCTGGTATTCGACGTCGGAACTGATCAAATCGCGTCCGGTTAAGTCGGTCGTCTTCCATGTCCCCGGATAAGGGGTGTTGGTGTAGTAATCATTTAAGGCGGTTCCGCCGGAATCGCCTTGAATCATAAAGGCCAACTCATATGTCGAACCGATGGTCGAAATGGCGCTGCCGATATCTTTAATCCCGGGGAGTTCGATAATAACCCGATCCGAGCCTTGGGATTGAATGGATGGCTCGGCTACGCCCAAACTGTCGACACGGGTGCGGAAAACGCTCATTAGATTATTCAAATCTTTGGCTTTGTCGGCCGAGGCGGACAGATCTGCCTGGTAGACCAGCTGAGTCCCGCCTTGAAGATCAAGTCCGAGATGAGCTTTGAGCTCGGAAAAACCGAAGTTTGGGTCTTTGGGAATATCTATCAAAATAGCCAATGTAGCAATGGCTAATATCACAATTAAAGTTATGATGCTTCTTCGCTGCATTAAACTTATTATAGAGAAGATGATTTAATAATTCAATAAGAACGTCTCAATTTGTCGCTACCGCGCAGGATTAGATCACAGGAAAAGTGATAAGTTTGTTCTCCTCAATCAGCTTTGGGAAAACGTCGGTTTCGATCATCGAAAACCCGGCCGGAATATACCTAAACACTTCCGGTTCCAGAACATAAATACCCTTTTGGGTTATAATATCTTTGGTGGCTATGGTAGCAACAGCCAGATGTTGCCTGTGAAAAGTTGTGAGTTTTTTTAGGTCTAAAAGTAGATCATCATCCAGGTTCACAACCAAAAAAGTCTTTTTGTAGAGCTTTTCGAGAGGTTTAAGCGCTCCGGCTGTCCCCTCCCCTCCCTCCAGATACTCGATCTTTACCCCGTATTTTGTCCCGTCGCCTATAAACTCCTTTATTTTCGGTCCCAAATATCCGACAGCCAAATGGATGCGAGAAATACCATATTTAGCCAGGCTCTTGATAGAGTCTTCGATTATGGGAATAAGTTTGAGCGCGCCCTTTCCTCCCCCTAGGATCACCACGTTATTTACTTCAGCCAAGCCGAGGGATTCGCTGATGAAGTGTTCGATGGCATGAGAACGATTACGCAGTCTGGAACCGTCAATTTGCTGGTCGATTTTGTTTAAGAGATCTTTTTTGATCGAAATAGTAATTCTCTCTCGCATTGTTACTCCTTGATTCCTAATAAATCATACTATGTCATACATAGTATTAATTTACTTCATTGAGAGAAATTTATCAAGAGTACTTTTGGCTTTAAGGAGAGTTTGTTTGAATGAGCCATTAGGATTATCAATGATCATATCGGCCTTGACCATTGATTTGAATTCATTGTCAGCGGTATCCATTCTTACGTCGATCATCTTGTCGGTTTCCCCTCTTTTTTTTAGTCTTTGAATAAGTTGATCTTTCGGGACGTCAATAAAAATAATTAGGGTATTCGGTAACGATCTCTTAACCTCTAGCGCACCCCTAATGTCTATTTGCATGATATAATTTCCGGACGAAGAAAAAGCATTCTTCGGGGTGCCATAAAGATACCCGTGAGTTTCCATGTGCTCGAGAAAAAAACCCGATTTGATTTTTTCCTCAAAGTCTTCTTTAGTCAGATAGTGGTAACTAAATCCTGCTTTTTCGAAATCTCTAGAATTCGGACGCGAAGTATAAGTGACAACTTTTTTAAAATTGTATTTAGTTTCTTTTAGCAGTTCAGTCAGAATTGCGTCTTTACCGCTTGCCGATGGTCCACAAAGAATGACGATATTTATTTCCGCCATCACTCCATCCCCAAGTCAATGATTTTTTGTATCAGTTGGGTAAAAGTCAGACCGGCCGCTTTTGCTGCTTTGGGCAGAAGCGAGATTGGAGTCATCCCGGGGATAGTATTGGTCTCCAAAATATATAAATTATTAGTCCCCTCCTCTATAATCATATCTGTCCGAGCGATCCCGCGGCACTTCAACGCTTTGTGAGCCAGAATTGCCTGTTTTTGGGCTTTCCGGCTGAGGGAATCTGAGATTCCGGCCGGGCAGATTTCCTTGCATCCGCTCTCGTTATACTTGGCATAATAATCAAAAAATTCAGATTTGGTGGGTTTAATCTCGATCACCGGCATGGCCTCAATCTTATTGTTGCCCATTGTTGCAACAGTGATCTCAGTACCCTTAATGTACTTTTCAATCATGACGGAGGAGTCGAACTTAAAAGCCTCATCGATAGCGCTTTCAAGCTGTTTTTGATTGTGGGCAATGCTGATACCGAAACTTGATCCTTGCTTCACAGGTTTTACCACCACCGATGAACCGAGAGTTTTGCTGATCTTGTTGATATCTACATCATTATTCTTTTTTAGTATTAATTGTTTCGCGGTCAAAAGACCGGCTTTATCAAATAACTCTTTGGCTATAACCTTATCCATGGCATTGGCCGAAGACTTGGCATTTGAAAAAGTATATTTCAAGCCGAATTGATCGAGGTGGCTCTGAATGGTACCATCCTCTCCATAGGTGCCATGGAGGGCCAAAAACATCAGATCCGGTCTTCTATTCTTGCCATCGTTCAAATATGTTTCATAAGAAATCCGGCAGCTTCCGTCGTTGCAATCAATAGCAGAAAGCTGCTTTTCCGTTGCCCCGTCAAGTAAGATTACGTCATACTTATTCTTATTTATAGCCTTAAGGACTTCAGTGCCGGTTTTGATTGAAATCTTCCGTTCGGCCGATGCTCCCCCCAAAACAACGGCAATTAGTTGTTTATTGTTCATTAATCTCCTTAAATTTTGAGATTATTTGTATAAAATCTTGAGGCAAGGGAGCGAAAAAGTCGTAGTCTGTTCCCTTATATCTAAATTGCAGACGGCCGGCGTGAAGTAACTGACCCTTAACCTTTAAGTTGTCTGAATGTTTGATCGATATTTGGTTGCCGTATATCAAATCACCGATGATTGGAAAGCCTATCGAAGCCAGATGAACTCGAATCTGGTGGGTACGGCCGGTAATCGGATGAGCTTCGACCAACGCGAGTCTGAGTTTCCGATGCTCAAAATATTTTATTACTTTGTAGGCAGTTTCGGATTCTTTGCCCAAGAAATTGTGTGTCGACATCTTGCGCCGATCGGCGGAAGAGCGCCTGAGAAATGTTTTAACACTTCCCTCCTTGTCCGGCCAGCCGCTAACCAAGGCCAGATAAGTCTTGTTGATCTTGCGCCGCTGAATTAACCCGGATAATTTAGCTAAAGCAATTTTGTTTTTGGCGATGATGATAAGTCCGGTGGTATCTTTGTCAAGCCGATGGACAACACCGGGTCTGAGCCTGGATATTTGCTTATCCGGATCGTAAACGGCCTCGGCGATACCGGGCCTGAGCATTAACAAGTAGTTTATTAGGGTATGATCGGGATTGGCGTGGGCCGGGTGAACCACCAACCCCCTTGGCTTATTGACCACCAGAAAATCATTTTCCTCATGGACTATATCCAACTCCCCCCTCTGAGGTTGAGCCGTATCGGGTAGCCTCGGTTTGATCTTTTCAATGACGACAACATTACCGGCTTTTAGTGCGTATGAGGGTTTAGTCTTTTGGCGGTCAACGAGCACTTGCCCCTCGGCAATGTTTTTTTGTATGACCGCTCGAGAAATACCCGGGAATAAACGAGATAAATATTTATCCAACCGGACGCCATGGTCTTCTTCTTTGATGGTGATTTTATCCATTTATTTCTTGGAGCCCGTTCAGAACAATCCGAAAGACCCTATGGCTCCTCGTAATAGGTATTTAAGGAGATGGTTACTTGATGGATAAAACTCTACGCAGCACTGATCTGGCAGTGTCGGTGTTGCTGATTCTTAATCGCGGCAGTCTCAAGAAATCTGAAAATTTTAGACTGGACGGACTTTTGGTGGTGGTTGCCGTTAAAAATCCGGCAGAACGGACAGCGGCCTCAACCCTAAAATTGTATTTTCCCGAAGGATAGCAAAAATCTGTAATTCTAGACCCCACTAAATGTTCAAGCTTTGATTTGCTCTCGACTAATTCACGAGTCAATTTTGAGTTTGAAATGTTGGTAAGATCGGGGTGTGAAATAGTATGATCTCCAAATATCATTCCCGACCCGGCCATTTCTTTTATTTGCAGATCGTTTAGATAGCCGGTGGTGTTGATTTTACCGGTGATGATATAGAAAATTCCAATATAACCGTACTTTTTTAAAACAGGAAACGCTTGGGTATACGCATTATCATAACCGTCGTCGAAACTAATAACCACCGGCTTGGCCGGCAGTTTGCCTGAATAATAATTACTTAGGCTAATAGATTGAAATCCGCTGTCTTTTAGGGCCTTCATCTCCGTATCGAAAATAGACTGAGGAACGGAAAGTCCGGTGCCGATTTTGTCAGCTGAGTTGTTGTAGACTCGGATAGAGTGATACATCAGTATAGCAACCGGTTTTTTGGGCTTAAGTATGGGTGGATTCGGCGTCGGAGTTTGGCTGGCCTCCTGTGCTGGAATAGGTGTCGTTTCAGGCACTGTCTCGGGATTGGAATCGCCCTGATTCGAACTTGCCGGATGGGGCGTCCGAGTGAAATGGTAAAACGCAAAACCGGCGACTCCGAGAACTACGAGTATCGAAACGAGGATAATTAGTTTTTTAAATTTATATTGCTTCATAACAAATATCTCGATAAGGACAGCCGCGGCAGGTATTGTAATCTGGTTCGGCCGCAAAGTCCATTTTCTTGATGCCTGCGGCTACCCGAAAAATCATTTCTTTGGTTTCCGTTAGAACATTTGGAGTAAACACGGTTTCGGCCTTAATTCCCGATTCTATAAAATACAAAGAAGTTTTAGGGATGACTTGGTGTTTTTCGTACCAGGCCAAGGCGTAGATCATCATTTGGGTCGACTTTTTTATTCGTTTGTCGGCATCGGTCTGTTCTCTAACATCGCTGGTTTTAAAGTCTCGAATCTCAATCCCGTCTTTGTTGTCGTAAATCAAATCGTATCGGCCGCTGACTTTTATTTTGTTTTCGTAAAATTCAAAAGGTTCCTCTACCCTAGCGGGTACCTGTAGACCTATGATATCAGATTGAAAAAATCTCTCAAGTGCTAGAAGGCCGTTTCTTCTTCTTTGATCCTCGTGCTCTCGTGTTATAAACCCGACGCTCTTAAATGCTTGAAGAAAATCTTGTTGCAACTGTTCAATTTTTGGTTTCTCTCCTTTGAGTCTACGGCGAAAAAAATGATCAAGAGCCGCATGGATAGCGGTTCCGTACATTAGATAATGATTTTCGAGAAGTGGAATTTTAACTATGTGGGCAAAATAAAACTTTTTCGGGCAGGAAAAATAATCGTCAATTTGCTGTCGGGATAATTTAATCACTTCCCCGCTAAACTTATCGGGCAACTTTAGAGGTTTCTTGGAAAGTTTACCGAAACGAGCGATTTTTTCCATTGGACTGGATTTGTGTTTGACTTCGTCACTCTTGGGCTTGTCCAGAAGTTCCATAACAAACTGAGAAAGCTTTTTGGCTCGTTTGCCGCCGTAGTCATCGGCACTAGTGAGAAAAAGCAGATCCTTGGCTCTTGTTGCGGCGACATAGAAAAGGCGCCTTTCCTCTTGGAGATGAAAATCCCCTTCCGGTAAACGCTCGCGAATCAGGTCGTCGGGAATCGGTAGAGCCTCTTTTTTCTTCCGGCCAGGGAATCGGTCTGAGACGCAGTTGACGATGAAAACAACCGGCCATTCAAGCCCTTTTGAGGCGTGAGCGGTCAAAATATTCACCGCATCAAGATCCGGATCAATATCCGAGACTATAACCTCGTCTCCGACCTCTAGGATCAATTCCAGGTTGTGAAGAAATGCCAGTACTCCCCTTTCCTCACTCGAATGATTAAACTCACTGATCCGGTCGAAAAATTTGGCAATCCGGGAGACTTTGAGCTCATCATCTATGGTGGGATTTTCGGTTAGGGAGCTGAGATATTTTTTTTCACTCAGATATTGATAAAGCAGTTCCCCGACCGGTTCGTTTTTTCGTTGTCGAAAGTTTCCAATATCCGCCAAAAGCTCAATGAAAACTTTTTTGTCACCGAACTCAGTTTCGATTACTTCGGTAATTGAACGGTTGGAGCGGACGGCTTGGGTATAATAACCGCTTATCTCTTTGTCGGGTATCCGGTAAAGTTCGCTGGTGGCCAGCTGATAAAACGCCAGGTTGTCGTCGGTATAAACCAGACATTTCAAGAAAGCCACCAGCATTTTTATTTCAGGATAGGAAAAAAGATCGGAGGCTCCGGAGAAAATATGGGGGATTCCGGCAATATTCAGAGATTGAATAAATGGTTCGGCATGGGTGTTGGCTCGAACCAGGATAGCAAAATCGTTATAGTTTAGCTCCATCTTAGCTTTTAACTCGGTAATTTTTTTGACTACCAGATCGGCCTCGCAGGAAAGAGTGTCGCAGTGTAAAAGTTCTGGCGAAAGTCCATTTTTGTCAGACAAGAGTCTTTTGTCGATCTTGTTTTTAACTTCGAGACGGTCGGGGTTATTATTTTGTATGAGTTTGTATGAAGAATCAAGAATCTGTTGAGTCGAGCGGTAATTCAGGTTTAGAACAATTTGTTCCGCACTTTTATAAGTTTTTTTAAAATCCAAAATATTGGAGATTGAAGCTCCGCGGAAACGGTAAATTGATTGGTCGTCATCGCCGACCACTGTAATGTTTTGATGTTTGCTAGCCAATAATTTTACCATTTCGTTCTGAGCAAAATTAGTATCTTGAAACTCATCGACCAAAATATATTTATATTTGTTTTGACATTCGGCGAGAACTTTTAGATTTTCTTTTAGTAGCTTGTAGGTTAGGAATAACTGGTCGCCGAAGTCCAAGTTGCCGGCTTGGACCATCAGTTCCTGGTATCGCGAATATGTTCTGGCCAGCTCTAAAATTTTTTCCTGATCATTACTTTGAGATTTGAGATTTGAATTTTGAGATTGGGCTAAGGCCAAGTATTCTTCGGGAGAGATAAGCTCGTCTTTCAATCTGGAAAAGTGGTAAAGGAGCGCCTGGATGTGACTGATCGGATTGGCCACCGGTCGATAGTAGTTTAGATCAAAAGCGTAAATGTTTTGACGCATAAAAATAGCTTGCTCGGTGGCCGTTAATACTTTGAAGTTAGCCGGCAAGCCAAGCTCTATGGCGTAGTCGCGAAGCAAACGATCGCCAAAGGCGTGAAAAGTCGAAATCCACATATCAGTAAAGCCGTATGGTACGAGCCTGTCTACCCTCTCCTCCATTTCGGCGGCGGCCTTTTCGGTAAAGGTCAAGGCTAGGATCTCGGAGGGTTCGGCTAGTTTTTGCTCTATTAGCCAGGCAATTCGTCGAGTGATCACCGTAGTTTTACCCGTTCCGGCGCCGGCAATAATCAAAAGCGGCCCTGTGCGATGCGTCACGGCTTCTTTCTGGGCTTTATTGAGACCAACCAATATCTTCTCTGCCATAGATTGATTATAGCCGATTTACGGTTATCCGACCAGCATCAACATCAAATATCCTACTGTCCACCCGGCGGGTGGACAGTAGGATTAAGCCCGATAGTTCAGACGATTTCAAGCTCAACGACTAGCTCGGAGATAATTGTTGTCGTTAAATCCTCTTTTAAACTCGAAACGCCACCGTTGAAGCCGGTGGCGCTCGGTAAAACTGGTCACGATTCCGGAGCATTATTCTTGAGACACATACTCTGGTGCGGCGAGACCATGTTTCTGCTTTCTGTACTCCCTCACGTCGAGTATCAAGAAAGCGAAGCCTACCGCGCCGGCCACCATTCCCCCGATAAAGAGGATGACATAGAGGGGGTCCGGTGGTGCGGAATTGCTGAGCGGGTTCTCATGACCTGCTCGATAGCCAAGAACGGCCTGAGTCGCCATCGCAAGCAGTCCAATGACCATTGCAACAGCGTCCCACAAAATCCTGCGTTTCATCTCGCACCTCGAGTTTGGATAATAGTGCGTCGATGCGACGGTAGCTTGGCCTCCTAGGCCCAAAGCTCCCAAAAGGTCCCTCAAAATGTATGAATACGTATGAGGGACCAGTTAAGGAGCTTTGTATGAGAGACGAATTTTTAACATCTCCCAAAACAACAACTCAAATTATAGCACAACTATACTAGCTTGTCAAGCGACTTCTCCAGCTCTTCTTTCGGGGTGACTCCGACCATCTGCCCGACAACCTTGCCGGCCTTGAACTGCAGGATGGTGGGGACGCTCATTACGTTATATTTCCCGGCTATTTCCGGGTGCTCGTCAATGTTGAGCTTAGCTATCACGACTTTACCCCCGTTCTTGTAATCTTTAGCCAGCTCGTCGATGATCGGCAGCATTATTTGGCAAGGGCCGCACCATGGGGCCCAAAAATCAACCATAACCGGTTTTTCGCCGGAAATAGTCTTGTTAAAGTTCTCAGATGTCAGCTCCAGCGGTGTAATCTCGTTCATAGGCCTCCTAGGTTAGAATATAGAATATGGAATATGGAATGTAGGGCTAAATGTGCTGTTGAGTGGTAAACCATTTTGAGAAGAGTCGATTACGGACAATCTCGTAGGCACCAAACATTACAGTGACATAAAACAAGTCTCCGGCAAGTGAATTACGGAAGAAAGGGATGGCCATCTCGTAACATTTAATTAGCCCCGGGAGGGTGCGCCCATACCAGCCGGCCATCCAGACTCCGAAATTGCTGACTAAAAAGAAACCGACAGATGAGGCAAACGTAACGGCAACCAAGTTTCCAATCCCGTAATGTTTTTTTAGAATCGTCCCGCCAAAGATTGCCAAAGCTAATCCTGCATAAACGTATAGAGTCACATCGGAAAAACCGAGAAAAATATCTGAAATAGACATTATGGCAAACGGAATAACCCAGGCGTAGTATTTGCTAAAATACCGTCCCCCGAAGATAGCAATAGCAGTAACCGGCACAAAGTTTGGCACATGCGGAAGAAAGCGCGACAAAACGCCCAAGGCGATGATAAGAAATGCCAGAACCGTTTCTTTTTTGTTCATACAAAGATCTCTTTTATAGTAACTAAGACTCGGTATGTATCCGTCGGATTAAAACCTACGATACGGGGGTAACCACTCGCTGTCATTTCGAGCGAGTCATCGAGCGAGAAATCCCCCCCGAGATATACAATAGTGGATCAGGAGATTTCTCGTCCTTCGACAAGCTTAAGGATGTCGAAATGACAATACAGTGAGTGGTTGCATACTGGGTCCGGGATGACGAAAATATAAACAAATTTCACAACCAAAAAAACAACTCGCCGTACCAATCGTAGGTCCAAAACCCCTACAACCTATATTACCCCTTTGCGAAATTTTGTAAAGTACGACCCTAAGCATATAATCTTCTAGTTGCTAGGACTGGATATTTAATATTACGGTACCTTTAGATTACAACGCCGACACCAGCTAATAATCAATTCCTTTTTTGGCAGGGACACCGCGGTCAAAAGGGTGCTTGATGTTTCTCATTTCAGTGACCATATCGGCCATCTTCACCAGTTCGGGATCGGCATTTCGGCCGGTTAGGATAAAGTCGGTCTTGGGATATGTCTTTAATATCGAGACAATCTTTTTGACCTTGACCAGTTTATGATTAATGGCGTTGTTTACCTCGTCTAGGACTACTAAACTATAATCGCCTGATTCAGCCAGTCGCCCGATATCATCCATAACAGCCGGCATAGTATCTCGGTGGCGTTTTTCGGGATTGGCTATATACAATTTCTTGTCATTGAGATACTGGAAGATGTCGATCCCCCCGATCTTTTGGATCGCTTTCCATTCCCCTATCTCTTTATTACCTTTGATAAACTGAACTACGGCGACTTTGTTGCCCCAACCGCTTGAACGAAGGGCCACCCCAAGGGCGGCACTGGTCTTGCCTTTTCCGTCTCCGGTGAAGATGATGGTCATACTAGATATTAAATAATGTAGCAGTGACCGCCACAGATCTACCCCACGGATCAGTTGCGGGATCCCTGCCTGCCGGCAGGCAGGAGTGGATAATCAGTGTAAGTCGCCTTTTCTAGAAAATCAGCCGCACTTGGAATAACCGCAATCGCGGCAGACATAACAACCTGATTCATAGTCGATTTTTCCGCCGCATTCAAGACAAGCATTGTTTAGAGCATGATCCGATTCCGAATAGTACCCGCTGCCCTTACCCTCTTTCTCCAAGTTATCCGGAGCTTGATTCTCGACCTTGAAATTTAAAGGAAGCGTCGACTTGCGTTTAATATACCTCTCCATCGCTTTAGCCACGGCATCGGGACAGGACAGGATAAGTTCGCCGTTGTGCCAGATCGGATTCGAGCCGCGTATCCCCTTTAGGTGTTTAACAATGACCTTGGGATCTACCCCGGAACGCAAAGCGACCGAGATGATCCTGGCTAAGGCATCGTTCATAGCCGCCGCTTCCCCGCCGGATTTGCCGATGCGAATGAAAACTTCGTTGATACCAACCTCGTCTTCATCTATCGTAATGTACATATCTCCAAGACCTGAGGCTATTTTCTCGGTTGTACCCACCACGACTTCCGGACGAGGCCTCGGTTTGACTAAAGTTTCGTAAATAACCTCTTTAACCGGCTCGTTTTTACTATCCTGATTATTTTCGGTTGCTCCGGTATTAAGAACCTGAGTATCGCGGGAACCGTCTCGGTAAACTGTCACGCCCTTGCAGCCGAGTTTGTGGGCCAGGTCATAAGCCTCTTTGATGTCTTCCTCGGTAGCGCTGTTGGGAAAATTGACAGTTTTAGAAACGGCGTTGTCGGTAAATTCTTGAAATGCAGCTTGCATTTTTATATGGTCTTCCGGAGAGATGGTCTGGGCGGTGGCAAAAAGTTCTTTGACATCCGACGGGATCCCCTCAACGCCATCGAGACTGCCGGTTTCAGCGATCTCCTTTATTAATTCTTCAGAATAAAATCCTCGCTCTTTGGCGATTTTTTCAAACAGCGGGTTCACTTCGGTTAGGGTGTCGTTGTCCAATACATTTTGTCTGAAATAACAAACGGCGAACAAGGGCTCAACGCCGCTGGAAGCGTTGGAGATTATGGAGATGGTACCGGTGGGGGCGATGGTGGTAGTAGTGGCGTTTCGAAGCCTTAAGCCTTTGGCCGGGAAAATGCTTTGGTCGTAATTTGGGAAAACCCCTCGCCGTCTAGCCAGCTCGCTCGACATGGCTTTCGATTCCGTATCGATAAGACTCATTATCTTTCTAGCCAACTTCAGACCCTTTTCGGAGTTGTATGGTACGCCGAGTTTTATGAGCAGGTCGGCGAAACCCATCACCCCGAGCCCGATCTTTCTATTGGCTCGCGACATTTTATCTATCTGGGGGAGCGGATACTTATTGACTTCTATGACATTATCGAGAAACCGTGTCGCCAGATGTACGGTCGACTTCAGACGGTCGAAATCGATTTTAGCGTTTTGCCCTTCGCCTAGCACATAGTTGCCAAGATTGATTGAGCCGAGATTGCATGCCTCGTAGGGCAGAAGCGGTTGCTCGCCGCAAGGGTTTGTTGACTCTATCTCCCCTGCAGCCGGAGTCGGGTTGTATTTATTGATCCGGTCGATAAAGATAATCCCCGGTTCACCGTTTTTCCAGGCTTGATAAACGATCTTTTTGTATATTTCCGGAGCGCTTAGTTGTCCGACCGCCTTGTTATTGTGAGGATTAACCAGATCGTAATCGGTTCCTTGGCGCAGAGCGTCCATAAATTTATCGGTCACGGCTACGGAAATATTGAAGTTGTTCAGTTGATCGTTTTTTTCTTTGGCCGCGATGAAGCTTTCAATGTCCGGATGATCGGCCCGGAGTATCGCCATATTGGCGCCGCGGCGAGTCCCGCCTTGTTTGACAGTTTCAGTGGCCTCATTGAATGCTTTCATAAAGGTTATTGGCCCGGAAGAGGTTCCGGAGGTAGAACTGATCCTGTCTCCTTGCGGCCTGATTCTGGAAAATGAAAAACCGGTGCCGCCGCCCGACTTGTGAATAAGGGCGGTGAATTTTACCGCATCAAATATCTCTTCCATTGAATCGCCTATTGGCAGGACAAAGCAAGCGGAGAGCTGACCGAGTTTGCGATCCGAATTCATCAGTGTCGGACTGTTGGGCATAAAATCGAATCTAGCCATAGCCAAATAAAACTCCTTGGCCAGAAGTTCGACCTCGGCGTCCTTATCGAAAATATATTCGGCGCGGGCAATGAATCTGGCCACGCGGAAAAACATATCCTTCGGAGATTCTATGATTTTCCCTTCGTCATCCTTAAAGAGATACCGCTTTTCCAAAACCATGCGCCCGTTCGGTGATAGGCTTGGCTCGGGTAATTTGTCGTAAAGCCTCTGCCAGTCGATCAAATCGGCTGATTTTTTTGCCTTATGTTTTTTGCCAGTCTCTATGGTTATAACCTTGGGCGGAGTCGTCGGCTCCTCTTTAATGAACAGATTAGTCTGCCCCCCGGGAATTTGCGTCTGATTTTCAGCCACTTGAGCCCTCCATTCAATTACAAATTACTGTCTAATTAACTTGTCTGCTTCGCGAATAAACGACTTGGCGTTTTTAAATGATTTGTATACAGAGATAAAGCGCAGATAAGCAACTTCGTCCGCGGCTTTGATGTGCCGGGAGACAATATCTCCAATTTGCGACGACTTGATCTCCTTTTGCCCCAGAGAGATTAGCTCCTGTTCGATGTCATCTGCGAACTCCTCCAACCGGCTCTTAGTAAACGGTCTTTTTTCAAATGCCAGGAAAATTCCGGTGGTAATTTTACTCCGATCGTATCCCTCGCGCGACCTGTCGCGTTTCACGATAGAAAATCGCGGAATTTCTATCTTTTCGTAAGTGGTAAAACGATGACTGCAGGCAAGACACTCGCGGCGACGGCGAACAGACCGGTCATCATCTCTGGAATCGGTGACTTTAGATTCTTTCGAATGGCAATTTGGACATTGCATAATAATTCGCTCGGTCATTCTGAGGAGTCATCGACGAAGAATCCTGTTGCTTGCGCTCTAGATCGTAGGATTCTTCGGTCGCGGACTCCCCCGGAATGACAATTTTCTCTCTACCAGATGTTGTGCTTAACCATTATAGCAAGCACCATATATCTACTGTCAATAATAAAAATCGCAAAAACAAAAAACAATTATTATAACAGGAGATTACTCACTCCCGTAAATAACAATTGTTTTATGTGTAAAAAGTTTCGATTATTTTAGCTTGCGGCGGATGAAGGCCGGAACTTCAAGCTCGTCTTCGGCTTTCTCCTCGGTGTCGGCAGGCTCTTCGGGAGCCAGGAAACGGTTGCGGCTGATAGGTTCGGGCATTTCACGAGAATTGATGATCTGGGAGGAGAAAACGGAAGCATCGGTCGGTACGGCGCTCTTTTTTGGCGTGCGAGGCGCCTCTCCTTCGAAACCGGTGGCGATAACTGTGATCTTGACCTCGCCCTGCATCGCCTCGTCGATAATGGCTCCAAAGATAATATTGGCATCGCCATCGGCAGCCTCAGTGATAGCTTTAGCAGCTTCGTCTATCTCATACATACCCAGATCTGGCCCGCCGGTAATATTAAACAAGATGCCCTTGGCGCCGTCAATAGACAGTTCGAGCAGGGGCGATTCAATGGCGGCTCTGGCAGCTTCGATTGCTCGATTGTCGCCGTTGCCGCGACCTATCCCCATAAGGGCGCTGCCGGCGTTTGACATTATGGCCTTGACGTCTGCAAAATCAACATTGATAATGCCGTGGAGAACTATCAGGTCGGAAATACCCTGGACACCCTGCCTTAGAACGTCGTCAACTATACCGAAAGCGTCGAAAAGCGAGGTTTTTTTGTCGATAACCTGAAGGAGCCGATCGTTGGGGATGGTGATAAGCGTGTCCACGCGGTCTTTTAACTCAGATATACCGTTTTCGGCAATTTTACGGCGTCTTTGACCCTCGAAAGCAAAGGGTTTGGTCACCACTCCGACAGTTAAAGCCCCCAATTCCTTGGAAATATCCGCCACAAAAGGAGAAGCGCCGGTACCGGTGCCGCCGCCCATTCCGCAGGTGATAAAAACCATATCGGTTCCCTTGAGAGCCTCGTAGACCTCTTCTTTGTTTTCTTCGATGGCCCGCCGGCCGATCTCCGGATCGGCTCCCGCCCCAAGACCTCGAGTAGTTTCTTTACCTATCTGAATTTTAATCGGAGCCTCGTTGTGAGCTAGAGCTTGAGCATCGGTATTTATAGCCACAAAATCAATCCCGCGAAGCTTGGAATTGATCATTCTGGTCACTGCATTGTTTCCGCTACCCCCTACACCGACGACTTTGATTGAAGCAAAATTATCAAGTTCGGTTCGCTTATCCATGCGTACTCCTACGAAAATAGAGTAATATTTATTACGACGTAATACAACATATGTGTCGCCCGATTAGGGCATTAACTGTTTAAAAAGACGCTTGGCTTTTTCAAATAAGCCATTGATAGCCGGGTTTGAATTCAGGGGACTCCTTGAAAAATGGCTACCTGACTCCATTCCCCATGTCATTAGTCCGATGCTTGTAGCATATATGGGATCGGCGAGTTTGTCAACAATGCCTGTGAGCTCAGGTAATGGGACGCCGACCTGAGCCGGAAGATGAAGGTTATCTTTGACAAAATCGACCAAGCCATCGAGCTTAGAACCGCCCCCGGTAAGAATAATTCCGGCCGGCAGCATACCATCGCGGCCGATCTCGGCCAGAGCCTCCTTGAGCATCTGAAATATCTCGTGCAGACGGGCTTCGATGATCTCGGCAACGTATTTTGAATTTACAACGGTGTCTTCGTTTTTATCGATCTTACTAAGATCAATTTCCTCTTTTTCGTTAATCTTTTCAGGGAAAGCGGAACCGTATTTAACTTTGATGGTCTCGGCGGTGTCGATATTGATCCGAAGACCGATGGCGATGTCGTTGGTAATATGGGAGGAACCTATTGGGATGACACCACAACTTAAAATCTCCCCCTCCTCGTACACGGCGTAACTGGTGGTGGCGGAACCGATGTCGACCAACGCCACTCCGATCTCCTTTTGCCTCTTGGACAACAAAAACTTAGCGGTGGCAAGCGGAGAAAAGATCAATTCGTTTATCTGTATGCCAGACTGATTGACCGATTTGGTTAGGTTTTTGACAGACGGAGTCGAGGCGGTCACGACCAAGGCGTCCACCTCCAAGCGTATCCCGCTCATACCCACAGGATCCTTGATGCCGCTCTGTCCGTCTATGGTGAAGGTTCTAGGGATAACATGAATGATTTCGTAGTTTGGCGAGTTTGGAATGGCGCGTGCGGCTTCGATAACCCGAGCAACATCCGAATCGCTGATCTCACCGTCGGCTCGGGAAACGGCGATAACACCCTTGCTGTTTTGGGCGACGACGGAGGTGCCGCTGATTGAGACGTAAGCGTCCTGGAGCGGAGAACCGCTCATACGCTCAGTTTCTTCGAGGGCAACCGAAACCGACGAAACCGTTTCTTCGATATCGGTCACGCTCCCCTTTCGAAGTCCCGTACTATTGGATTTGCCGACACCGACAATATCCACAAGATTATCAGACATTTGTCCGGCGATCGCCGCTATCTTGGTACTACCGACATCCAAACCGACAATTACGTTTTTTCGAGCCACTAATCCCTCCAAGCAAAAATATCAAGTTTCAAAATCTCAACCATATTACCAGTATACTCAAATATTATCGAAATGTGCAAGTCAACTATAGCAGATCGAGGATATGGGGGTAAAAGAGTAGAAAGCCCACCACAACGGCGATGATGGAAGCAATCAGTACGGCGCCAGCCATAGCGTCCTTGACGAATTCTATGGTTCCGTGATTCTCAGGATGGACTACATCAATCAATCTTTCGATTGCAGTATTGATAATCTCGATAGAAAGTACCGAGATAATGGCGAAGAATAGAATAATGGCTTCGAGCCTGGTAAATTTCAGAAAGTAGGCGGAGATTCCCAAGATGACCGCGACGATGATGTGAAATCTGGCGTTCTGTTCAGTCTTGAACAGGTTAATTATTCCTTGGGAGGCGTAGTGAAAACTTTTGATGAACTTTTTAAAATTGAATTTTTGATAGTTCATAATTTAGCTTGTTTAATTTATTTTCCCAGATTTTTGGTTGTAAAATATGATCGTAACCGTTTAGGTGAAGCAGTCCGTGGGCGATGACTTGAAAGGTGTCCAGAGAATATTTATCTAGATACTTTGGGCAAATCATCAGGCTGCCGAGAGACTCGGGCCCCGACTTGTCCGGATTGGCGTTGGGAAAAGATATAATGTCGGTGGAACCTTTGTGTTTGAGGTACAAGCGGTTATAAGAAGCAATTTTTTGGGGCGAGACAAAGACAATCTCCAATTCGCAAAATTTAGATTCCGGGACATTTAGAATACGAAGCGTCTGCTTGCAAAACCTCACTATCCGTTTATTTTCGGGGAGTTTGTGATCCGTCTGATTGAAAATGCTGATTTTGTACATTAGCGGACAATTCGACGGTGATATATTACGTTCAAAGTCTCAATCATGGAAGTTTTGATAGTCTTTAGTTCCCGTTCCGTAAGTCCGGAACTATCGAGTTGGTTTTCGTCAATTTTATCCAAAATGATCTGAGTAACGGTTTTTTCAATGTCAGACTCGTGAACCGAGGGCAAGGAGCGAATAGCGGCCTCGGCACAGTCAGCGATCATCAAAATCCCGGCTTCTTTGCTGTGGGGCTTGGGACCCGGGTATCGATAATCTTCGCGGAGAGTTTTTCGATCGACTTGACTGGCTGACTTGAAAAAATAATTTACCAAAGTTGTGCCATGGTGTTGGGCGATTAGATCGCAAATATCGTCGGTGACATTATTGGCCTTGGCCAGCTTTAAGCCCTTTTCAACATGAGAGATTATGATAGAAGCGGATTTTTGGGGAGAGATGTCGTTACCGAAAGCGTCGCCCTGAGTTTGATTTTCAATGAAAAATTCCGGATTTTCCAGCTTACCGATATCGTGATAATACGCTCCGACCCTAGCTAAAAGCGAATTGGCGCCGATGGCCTTGGCAGCTTTGTGAGCCAGGTTGGAAACGTTGATTGAGTGATGGTATGTGCCGGGGGCGTTAAGGGATAATTTCAAAAGAATCGGGTTCGAGAGATTATCGTATCGTAGAAGTCTGCGTAGTGTGACCAGAAAGTCGCTGATCAAGGGCGTGGCGGCAGAAAGGGCGAAAATAATGACACAGGCGCCGACGAGAGAAGGCAAAATGTTTACAAAAACTAATGATCGGTCCCCCAAACCAAGACTGTGATTGATAATCGCGGTCAGGCCAAAAATCAGCCACAGAAAAAAAGTTACCCCTAGGACAACATAAAAAAAGTAGATAATCGGTCTTTTTTTAAGCATGGCGGATAATTTAGTTGCTAAAAAAGGAGTTTTTTGACAGTTTCAGAGATAGCTTGACCGGAAGCGCCGCCGCCGAGTTTCTTGACCGCCAAACCCATAACTTTTCCAAAATCAGCTTTGGTGGCATTGAGTTCCTTGATAACTTCTTTGACTACGATTTCAATTTCTTGTTCGGAAAGCTGCTTTGGCAGATATTTATTGAGTATATCGAGTTCAGCCTGCTCGCGATTTTTTAAGTCGGGACGATTCGCTTTGGAATATGCCTCAATGGAATCGCGTCGTTGTTTGGCTTGGTTGGCGATTATTTTCAAGGTTTCCTCATCGGAAAGCTTGCGCTTAAGCTCTATCTGCTTGTTCTTGATTGCCGACATTAAAAGACGGAGAGTTGATAAGGTCAACTCATCTTTGTTTTTTAGGGCGGTATTAAGATCGTTATTTAACAGTTCGACTAAGTTCATATCGGGAATTATTAATATCCTCGACGAATGCGCCTGATAACATTTTTGCGGATGGAAACCTCGCGGCGCATGCGGCGGTTGGGCTCTTTCTCAAAAAACCGGCTCTTTTTAACGATAGTTAAAATACCGCTTTGCTGAACCTCGCGGTTAAAGCGGCGCAGAAGCGAATCAAACCTTTCGCGCTCTTTTTTCTTGACTTCTATCAATGGGATCTCACCACCTTTTTCGGGAATTTAATTATGCTTTTACTATACAATTTCTTGAGGAATAAATCAAGGTGGGTGGGCAATCCCCGTCTGAAGAATGGGGAAATAGATTAGACTAAGGAATCAATCTTTTTGCCGCCAAGAATGTGGGCATGGAGGTGGTGGACTACCTGTCCCCCATCCGGGCCGTTGTTGATGATGACCTTATAACCATTCTTTAGTTTAAGTTGATTTGCAATCTTCTTAATAGTTAATAAATAGTCGCAGAGCCAAGATTTATCATCTTTGGATAAAGCATCCAGACTCTCAACGTGTTTTTTCGGAATCACCAAAACATGAACCTTAGCTTTGGGGTGGATATCCTCAAATGCCACAAAAAGCTCATCCTCGTAAAGAAGCTCCCCCGTCTCCCCTTTCGCAATCTTGCAAAAAATACAGTCCATAAATTTCTCCTTAGTACTGTCCACCCGGCGGGTGGACAGTACCTTAAAACCAGCGGATGAAGCGGGCTCGACGACGGCGAGCTGTCGGTTTAAAGTTAGCCTTAACGATTCCCGGCCACTCGGTTTTCAACCATTTCTTTTGAAAGTCTAGTAAATTACCTAGTCCTCTACTTTTCATTTCCTTATCAACTATTCCCCCTTGGTGGGGGTATGAAACTAACTGGGGCAAAGGCGAGGAAAAACCATGGACGAAGTGGCAAAGTTCGTGGGCGATGGTGGCATTGATAATTTCTTTGGGAATCGCCTCGTCGCGAAACAACCCGTTGATAGTAATAATCGACCGTTTCTCTAGTCCTCCGGTTTGCTTGATCGAGCCTAAACGAGTCCTAGCTCGCCGGCCGAAAGCGATATAGACAAGATCGCGATGGTCCTTAATGTTGGCGAAATAGTCGGTAATCATTCGATCAAGATAGTTATTTAGTATGGTATCTGTTCTCATAAAGCAAATATACCACATTTGATATCGATTCAACTATAGACAAAGGAATCTTATTTGATATAGTTACGTTGTTTGAAGATTTCCGATGCTGCGAGGAGGCGTACAGAATGGAAGATAGACAAATGCCGAATCTGTCACCTGGGATCCAAGCTATTGTTCGCGGGATGTTAATGTATGTGAGTCTGGCCCCGGGCGAATGTCTCCTGATCTCGGCCGAAGACGCGCGTAGCGGACAGGAGTCGCGACTTCGTGTACGCTTCATGGGTGTACACGGCATTGTCGGGCACGACCGGCAGAGAGCCGTTTTCTCCGTCGAAAGTGCCGACTACAACTTCTTCGACGTATCCGGTGGGCTTTTTGGGTCCGTCCCAGAAGGAACGCTTTGTTTGGGTGGCCTTGCCATGACCTGGTTACCTAGACCCGTTTACCATATGGTGGGGTTTGGGGGAATCGAGGGTAGTGGTCGAGATTTCAGTTTTGACTGCGTCAAAACCGGGGATCGACTCCACACTCTCATAGCCCACCGTATCATTTCCATCTCCAGAATCCCCGGTGCGGGAGACTTCCGTCAGCCAAACGAACTGATGGCCTACCTCGATGAAGTCGAGAGTATGACCGAAGCTGTCCAGAACACGGCCCAGGCTGAACAACAGCAGGAAGAAGTTGACAAGTCAAAGCTGATCCAGAGCCTCATAGAAAGGGCCGGAGTCCTGCCATGTCAGCTGGTGAATGCGCTAGAAGAGTGTGGCTACTCGGGAGTGCTTGCTATCGTTAGCTTTCTCTTCTACGCCTACGAGCAGGAGAAATTCCAAGTGGCGCTTAGCCTCATCGAAACGGGATTCGATAGACAATGGAACTTCCAACACCCAGCAATACGTGCCGACCCGGAGATGGGCTCCAACCGAGAGTATTTTGAAGAGTTGTATGCTCAAGCAGGGATAAACCGGACACCAGCCAACCTCGATACGTCAATACCTAAGGATGAGGGCTTATCGGAGCTTCGAGATCTTCTCGAGAAAGGGCCAAGTGGCGATGACTACGTTGGACGAGAGACACTTTCTCTGTCCGAAGTATCGACTGGTCAGATCATCATCCTCGAGACGGTGAGTCGTAACCGCTACGTAGTACGGGTAGATGACCCTGAGCAGGGTATCGTCACGCTCATGGCTCTCAAGCATCGCGCGGGATTTCCCTCAGACGGTGTGTTTCATTCGGTCAGGTGCCCGAATCTGGAGATTGGAAGGTGTTGGGCGACCTCGGCACTGATCAGCTCAACAATCGCTACGATCTGGGTTCGCAAACCGGGACACTGATACGGGCGCGCCACAAGCAAAAAGCAGAAATCCGCCCACCAGCTCATTTGGACAGGTGGGATTTCTGTTTAAGAATCCCCGCCGACAGGGGTCTTGACAAGGGGAAGGAACTGTGATACAATGTTCCCCGTATTCGTGGAGGTGTAAACCGAGACGAATATTTTTATTTTGCAGGGTCAAAGTGGAGTTTAGGCAGATTTGGCAGCAAACGATCCTGCGAGCACAATGATTCGAAAGAATCGAATTACTAAGAAATCGAGACTAAAAACTAAATATTTAATCAAGGCCGTTGTAACCGCCATTTTTCTGGCGTTAATAATGGTGTCTTCGAGTACCGAGGCTCAGATCAGTTCCACTCCTGTAATCGGCTTAAAGCTTGATCTAACCCAATCTAGAATCTTTTCTGAGACTAAGAACGCGATCACTATTACCCCGGGTGAATCAAAAGCCGACGAAGCTGCGCGCATTGAGCGAGAGAAAAAAGAGGCTGAGGCAAAAACCAAAGCTGTCGTTGCTCGTAACGTTGCGGCTCGAGAATCCAGAACCTATTCGCCGCCCGTAAATCTTGATTTAAATTCGGTTTACAAAACCGCTGCTTCAAGATATGGGATTGCCGACTGGAGAATTCTTCAAGCTATTCACTACGTTGAGACCGGTTGTGACACTTTCGGCGACAAGTACAACCCTTCGGGCGCTACCGGCCCTATGCAGTTTTTACCTTCAACTTGGAGTTCTTGGGGTGTCGATGGTGACGGAGACGGTGTGGCCGATATTCATAATGTGGTTGACGCTATTCATGGCGCCGCCCATTATTTAGCGGTTTCTGGCGGAACAACCGATATCAGAAAAGCTCTTTATTCTTATAACCACTCAACTTCTTATGTAAATGAGGTTTTGAGTGTAGCAGAGAGCATCGCACAGTAAAAGATGCAGCATCAGCTAAGCTTATTTAGAGATTACGCAGGTATATACGAAAAAGACGCCTCAAGGCGTCTTTTTCGTATTTCGCATCATATAGTATTTACCACTATTACCTAATTGTTATCCTGAGCCAATGTTTGTCATCCTGAGCTTGCGAAGGATCTATTCTGTAGGTAGAGATTCTTCGCAAGCTCAGGATGACAGTCAAAGCGTTCAGGATGACAGTCAAAGTCGAATTGCGTAACAGCAGTAGTATTAACTTATAACTTTTTATAATTTTCGACTGTCCACTTTTTACCTATTGCCATGTTCCCATCTTAGCTTTGCTGCCGAGCTCGTGCTCGATCCACAGCAGACGATTGTACTTGGTAGTGCGTTCGCCTCGGCATGGCGCTCCGGTCTTGACTTTCCCGCTTCCGGTGGCTACTGCCAAGTCGGCGATGAACGAATCCTCTGTCTCGCCCGAACGATGAGAAATAATATATTGCATTTTGGCCTCTCTCGCCATCATTATGGTTTCAAGAGTTTCCGAAAGAGTGCCGATCTGGTTGGGTTTTATAAGGATTCCGGTGGAAGATTTTTGATCTATCCCCTTTTTTAGACGATCTTTGTTTGTGGCATAAAGATCATCGCCAATGATCGAGACTTTGTCTCTCAGGCGACTGGTAATCTCGCGGAAACCGTCCCAGTCATTTTCGGCCAATGGATCCTCGATCGAAATAATTGGATATTTTTGAGTCCAGACTTCGTAAAAATCTATCAGCTCCAGACTGGTAAAAGTTCGATTCTCGCGGTGAAGTTGATAAATATCTTCATAGTAAAAGACCGAGGCTGCCGGATCCAGAGCGATAAAAATATCTTCGCCGACACGGTGTCCGGATTCCTTGATAGCCATAGTTAAAAGTTCGATGGCCTGTTCATTGGAAAAAAGGCTTGGAGCGAAACCGCCTTCATCGCCAACCAACGGCTGGTATGATCTCTCCTCCAAGATTTTGTGCAGGGCGTGAAAAACTTCGACACCGGCCCGAACCGATTCCTTGAAGCTCTCAAATTTCATCGGGACTATCATAAATTCCTGGAAATCGGTGGAACCGACCGCGTGTTTGCCTCCGTTCAAAATATTCATCATCGGAATCGGTAAAGTGAACTGTCCGGATTCATCAAGCGTCCCCGCAATCTTGGCCAGATAATGGTAGAGTGGTAGACGCTCGCTTTTGGCGGCGGCTTTAGCCACAGCCAAAGACACGGAGAGGATGGCATTTTCGCCCAACTTGGATTTGTTGGCGGTACCGTCAAGTTCAATCATTTTCCGGTCGACGACCCTAAGATCGTCGGCCTCGAGACCGACAACCTCTTTGGCGAGGATGGAATTGACATTTTCGACCGCCCTCAACACTCCCTTACCGTCGTAACGCTTAGTGTCACCGTCGTGGATTTCCAGTGCTTCAAACTCTCCGGCCGAAGCGCCGGAAGGAGTGTAACCAATACCTAAGGAGCCGTCCTCCAGCTCCACCTGAGTGGCCACGGTAGGGTTGCCTCTGGAGTCAAGAATCTCAAGCGCTTCAACTTTTTTTATCCGGCTCATATTATCCTCCTTGAACTAAGACGACTCAAGTCACTTAGGTTACTTAAAATTATTCAATAGTGGTCCTAATATCCGGATGCGTCAGACAGACCCATGTCTGGCCCGGGTTCAGCTCAATCTCCTTGCCGGTTGAATCGTAATAAAACGTCCGGTCGGAGTCGTTCGGATGTTTCCATGTTCCGATCACTTGTTTGCCATCTTGAAAAATGGTAACTTTACCCCCAGACGATAAATCGTAGGCGTAGCCTTTTTCGTTTATTACCGTAACAATTGCGCTGCGGGTGACTTCTTGAAGGATCAAATTTTTGGGGGCGATACGTTTGCCGGTTTCGATGTCCTGATCAGGTAAACTGCCTATTGATCTAGGGTAAGTATTGGTTTTCGGGTCGTAATTGAAAGTATCCGTGTAGCCGTCAGAGCTGAACTCTATTTTAACTTTTTGACTCGCCGGCCGTGCAGCCTCCGCCGCATCCACCTTGAATTTTAGAGGCGTAAAGGTGTTGTCCGAAGTAAATTGCTTTTTGGCTGCCAAAGAGTAAAGTTTTTCGGTTGATGAGTAAACCGTGTGTTCGGTCGCAACCCTTCTAGATGTGTCGCGCCAGTAGGCCGCGGGATTGGCAAATTGGTCCAGATCTAGAACGTTGATACTTTTGATTAGAGAGAGAGCGTTATAATTACCGCCGACGTGAGCGAAGTAAGCGTTAAAGCCCTTAGCTATGTCGACATAATAAGTTCTGGCGCTTCGAATAGGTCCAATCTTGGCGATATCGTAGCCGCTAAAAAAAGCCAGATATCTAGTGATGCCGCCCTCGGCGATAGCTTCGTAGACCAAGCCGGCGGCAGAAAGTCCGGACTGCGGTCTGGCGTCAACGTGATTTTCGACCATTACTCCCAGAGGGTGTCTAGTCGAAAGGGCTTTGGGGACCAGCGTTCCGTCCAGAATACTCGGAGCCGTCTCAACCACAGCGGTGTCGGATTTTGTCGTTGCAGACTTAATTGTGTTATTCGCACCGGAGTTGTTGTTCTCGGAATACCAGCGCCGGAGAATGAGGCCTACGACCAAAATGACGATAACCCCAAGAACCGCTTCGACAACAATGCGGTTCTTAGGGTTAGACCAAAACTTTTTAAGTTTATCAATAAATCGAGGCTTCTTATTGTTTGAGGTTGTACCGCCCTCCGGTTCCTTTCTGACCGCAATATCGGTACTATTGTCGTTTTCTCTTTCTTTGTGCGCGGAATCCGAATACTCCATTTATCCCTCCAATAAATACCTAAATAACTGACTCAATACTGCAACCACCACCTTGCCCTAACCGTTGTATCTTGCAGGGGATTTCTCACTCGATGACTTCTTCGAGACAGTGAAAGGTTGCCTACTAACTTACTTATAATGCTTATATTATCGGTTTCTCTTAATTTAATCAACAAAAGTTTTATTCCCCGGCGGTATTTTTCAGATCGTAGTAAATCATCCCGACGATTAGATACTCAAAAGGAGTAAAAATCAGGCTGATTAGAGCGGATACGATAACGCCGGCATTTAACTGGCCAAATGGAATGGTCAAACCATAAGTGACGGGAATGGAGAGTATGGCGAGAGGAATCCCCACCATCAGTCCGAGGATGATAATGTAGCCGAAAACTTGCCACCAGCGGCCGGATACCAACCTTTTAGACCTATCAAGAGACGCCATAGTACTTACGTCCTCGTTTGCCGAAATGTAAAGAGAAGCAAAATACCAGATTGCAAACAGAATACCGGGAACAATCAGTAGTATCGTGCCGGCCACAACAATGATACCAACGAGTATGGCGGTAGTAAGAAACGGCCAGAATCGTTTCAAGCTTTTAGAGAGTCGATCCTTAAAATCAAGCGCCGGCTGGTTTGAGATTGCCCTATTAACGGATTGGTAGAGTGCGATTATAAAAACCAATGATGCCAGAAAAATCGCAACAGGCAGAAGAAGAGGAAGGAAGCTAAACCTGGAATTAATAGGAACCGAGTTTGAGACGAGGCCGGAAACCAGCGATAAAACGGCGATAAACGCCGAGAAAGAAAAGAACGTTTTAATGTTACTCCGATAAATCAACCAAGCTTTTTTAAAGTAGTCAAAATAATTTTGCATTAGTCTCCCGATAAGTTAACTTAATATTTGGCGGAATAAACTCCGGTTTTACCGCTTGAAGTCATTAGGTAATCATAGGCCGAGAGAGCGGCTTTGGCTCCTTCTCCCGCGGCAATGATTATCTGTTTATATCTAACATCTGTGACATCGCCTGCGGCGTAGAGGCCTTCGGTTTTAGTTTTGTTTAAAGGATCGATTTCGATTTGACTTTTCGAATCAAGTTTGACCAGCTTTTTAACAAATTCTGCGTTCACCACGAAACCGACTTCAATAAAAATACCGTTGAGCACTAGGTTTTGGACTTTTCCATCCCTGATATTTTTTATATCAATGGAAGTAACTACTTGGTTCCCATTAATTTTTGATACCACAGAATCGGTAATTAAAGTAATCTTTTTATTTGTATTGATCTCATCTAGCAGAACTTTTTCGGCGGTAAATTCAGACCGGCGGTGGATCAGATAGACCGATTTACTGGTTTTGGCAAGCAAGATGGCCGATTCGATGGCGGAATTCCCCCCGCCGACAACTGCAACGGTTTTATCCTTGAAAAACAAAGCATCACAAGTCGCACAGTAAGAGACACCATGTCCTTTGAGCTCTTGCTCGCCCGGAACATCCAGGTCCCTGGGAGTCTTGCCGAAAGCTAAAATTACCGCCTTTGATCTGTATTCGTTGCGATTCGTTTTGAGATGAAATACCTTATCTTTTGATTTGGACAATGAGATGATTTCTTCGCTTTTGAACTGAGTCCCAAACTTAGTCGCTTGGGCGTAAAACTTAGCGGAGATTTCTCCGCCGGAGATTTTCTCGATCCCCGGATAATTTTCGATCTCCGGAGCGTAGGCGGCTTGGCCGCCGATAGATTTGGCAACAACCAGGGTTTTTAAGGAACGGCGCGAAGAATAAATTGCCGCAGCCAACCCGGCCGGTCCCCCACCCACTATTATGATGTCGTAATCAGAGTTCATACTAATTCCCGTTTCCTCTTAGATTGATACTACTGAGAATTCGTTCCATAGCGACTACGAAAGCCGCTACCCGCATAGTTATACTGTGTTGTAAGGATTTTTCATAAATGGTTTCAAAGGAGGAAGACATGACTTCTTGTAAGCGCGACTCGACTTTTTCGAGGGTCCAGTAATCTCGACTTAGGTTTTGCGCCCATTCGAAGTAACTAACCGTTACCCCACCGGCATTAGCTAAAATATCCGGAATAACCAGAATTTTCTTTTTGTGGAAAATCTCGTCGGCCTCAATGGTGCTGGGGCCGTTGGCCAGCTCCAGAATTACCTTAGCTTTGACCGAATCGGCATTTTCGGCTGTAAAGACGTTTTCTAGGGCGGCTGGAATAATGACGGTAACGTCAAGTTTCAAAAATTCATCGGTTGATACGGTTCTAGTCGACTCGAATCCAATGACGGACCCGGTTTTTTTCTTGTGTTCGACGAGGGCGTGCGGGTCAATTTGATTGCGTGAAACGATGGCGCCTTTGGAATCGGCAACCGCCACAATCTTGAAACCCTGGTGGTAAAGGATGTCGGCGACATTGGCGCCGGCATTGCCGAAACCCTGGATTGCAACCGAGGCTTTATCCCTCTCGATCCCGATTCTTTTCAAAAGTTTGTCAAGCACGATGACTCCACCCATCGAGGTAGCTGTATCGCGCCCTAGAGAGCCTTCGACGGCAACGGGTTTGCCGGTAACAACGGCGGGATTGTGCTCGCGGCTAATATGATTGTATTCATCCAGTATCCAAGACATAATTTGTCCGTCCGTGTAGACATCTGGAGCGGGTATGTCTTTGTAAGGCCCGATAAATTCGAAAATCTTATCGACATAAGCTCGGGTCAATTTTTCTTTCTCGGCTTTCGAGAGTTTGTGCGGATCGACGATGATTCCGCCCTTGGCGCCACCGAAAGGAATACCGACAGCCGCGCATTTGAAAGTCATCCAGACCGAGAGAGCTTTAATCTCATCGATGTTGACGTCCGGGTGAAAGCGGATACCGCCTTTGTAGGGTCCGCGGTAATTGTTGTGCTGAGACCGAAAACCCCTGAAGATTTTGATTTTTCCGTTGTCCATCCTGATGGGGAGCGCCACTTCGACGACTCTTTGGGGCTCTTTGAGAATCTCGACGAGGTCGTGGTCGATCTCAAGATATTTCGAGGCAAGATCAATCTGTTTTTGTGCGGTAAGAAACGGGTTGTTTTTAGCCATTTAGTCTCCAAAATCAAATAAATTCAGTCCGGATTTTTCATCTTTCGTTCGAATAACTGCTTTGTCGAAGCCGGTGAGGTTAATCTCGACGGTAACGGTAACTATCCCCTCGAGAAAATGACCGCCGATGGTTTTGTAATCATTGCCGCTTAGAACGATGTGGCAATGAGCTGCAAAATTGTCATCTACCCTTGAAATATTACCAGAAAATGAACAAATTTCAAAATCCGACCGGAAGAGTTTGTCGCTGTATTTGTTAATATTTACATCAAAAAATCCCAGCTTCGGGTTCTTTAAAGCTCCAATGCCTTCAAACCGGTAAAAGTTATATCCGTGAATCTGTGCGAAGCTTTTGAGCGAGGAAACAATTTCATCGTCCGGTTCCAGCTTGAGCACATAGTCGGATGCGGATAGCTGTAAATATTTCATCAGATTCGGTAGAGAATATAAGTTAGAAGAAGTAGCAAATCGCCCCCGACCGTTTTAAGAGCCGGCCAGATGCCCGGGATTAGAATGATAATGATCAGTATAAAAATACCATAGCCTTTGATTATTCGCCAAAGAGAGAAAACCAGCAATAGCAACACAAACAAGGCCGTCGCACTTCGATACGCGGGCGGAATGGCCAAGAAAAGATTGTCTACATACTGAAATATTTGCATTTGTCGATAGTCAAGTTCGAGACCCGAACCAAGCACCCAAGCCGACACAAGCACTTATAATGACCTCTGGCGACAGTTCGCGAATGGGATTTACGGAAGTTACTATTTCCCTCCTACAACCACCAGAATGTCATAGGAGGTAAGAGTCTCGGAGAGCCGAGTTGAGGCTGAATAGGTCGAAAGTGCGGCTTTTACCAGCTCGGCACTCTGCTCCTGGCCGGATTTGTAGTAGATTATGGTGGTGCTGTACGCATAACTGGAAGCGTTGCCTTGCGATACTACATTGAAGCCGGCGTTTTTTAGGATAGTAGCCGCTTTCAAGGCGGAACCCGCCAAACCGTTGCCGTTGCTTACCCGGATGGTGAATGAGCTTTTGTCGGGAGTAGCTACGGTCGGAGCCGGAGTCTCGGCTGCCGGCTGGCTAACGGCGGTCGATCGGTCGGAACTTGTAGAGTAACCGGATAATCCAACCTCTTTGATTTTGATGTCTGAAACTGTGCTTTTGCTAAGTTTCAGGATGTTGGTCTTGATGTAGTCGAGATTTTGATAAGCCACAATCCCCAAGAATGCCAAAACAAGCAGGATTAGAATTATTAAGAGGTAATTCGGCTTTTTGTGTTTTGTGGCAAGCTTGGAATGTTTTTTCTTTTTTGGATCGACAAAGAAATCACTCTCAGACGTGCTATTTGGATCGTTTGTCGCGGCAGTGGAATGTTCGGTGTTTTTGATATTATCAGGCTCTACTATCTCATCAAAATCATCCCGCTCGATCTTGTCCGGCTCGGATTCTTTCGGTAGGTCTTCTTTGTGCTTTTTCGGTCTGATATCCTCTGCTATTCCCATACCCCTCCAATAGCTAGATTATACCACAACAACATCATTGATTGCCAACAATTTGTTAGACGTCATCTTGAGGAGTCAGAATTTCCGGATGACTCCTTTGACCTTACCTTGGATAGTTACGCGCTTTTTGGCAAAACGCATCGGTTTCAGGGCCGAGTTGGAGGGTTGAAGACGAATCTGGCTTTTCTCGTTGTAAAACCGCTTCAAGGTAACATTTTCGTTGTCGAGCAAAGCGACAACAATGTCCCCGTTCCGGGCCGAGCTGGTCGGCTCGATGATGACGTAATCGCCGTCAAAAATTCCATCCTCGATCATGGAATTGCCGCGGACTTTCAGGGCAAAAGTTTTTCGCCCCAGCATATCTCTGGGAATATCGATCTTCTCGTGAGTGCGGATAGCCTCTATGGGCGCGCCGGCAGCAATGGTCCCCAAAAGCGGGATCTCATAGCTTTCGCCGTCAGATTGGGTACTGATCTGCAAAGATCGAGGTTTTAAGGCGGCCTTACAAAGATAATTTTTATCTTCAAGTATGCCGATGTATTCGGCGACGGTCGCCACCGAGCTGTAATGAAAGTGTTCGGCAATTTCACGAAAACTGGGAGCGTAGCCGTTTAAATCGATATAACTACACACATACTCGTATATTTCTTTTTGCTTTTTGGTTAATGGCTCTACCATTTTAATTCCAATGATATTAATACACAAATCTACTACACAAATCGGCGCAAATTTTCAGAATCAGGACAAATCCATTTGTGATCATTTATTTACTTTCGGACTCCGGGACTTTTGGACTAAGGACTTATTTTATTATACCATACATACCCCGAACATTGTCAAGAGCCGCAAACAAGCTGAAGCTTGGGCTCAACGGGCTTGAGACCAGCCTTTAGGCTGCTGCAACACCGTAAATGGTGGTCTCAAAAGATTGAGCGCACGATTTAGCGTGTTGTCGCTAGGAGTCCAACGAGTTCAATGTGGTGGGTTTGAGGAAACATGTCGATTGGTTGGAGCTTTGTTAGTCCTAGACCGTATTTATTAAATACTTTAATATCTCGAAAAAAGGTGGCTGGATTGCAGGAAACGTAAACGATTCGTTTGGGATCACACTTACAAATTTTTTTTATCAATTCAGGTTTTAGACCAGCACGAGGCGGATCCAGAACTAAAATTGCATTGCTATATTGCCACATTGTTTCATTGTTGAGTTTAGACACATCGAAACAATGAAATTCGACATTACTGATCTTGTTTATCTTAGCATTATCTTTGGCATCGCGGATGGCTTCGGGGACTATTTCGACTCCAATGACTGACTTAGCTAGTGTCGAGAGATATATGGCAATACTTCCGGTCCCGCAGAAAAGATCGACAACCCTATCCCCCATTTGGATGTCGGCAAAGTTTTTGATCTGATCGTAAAGTGTTTGAACGCCGAGAGAGTTTGTTTGGAAAAATGATTCCGGCGAGATCTGAAAAGTATATTTGCCAATCTTTTCGTAAATAACCGGCTTGCCCGCAAGAAGCCGTCTTTTTAGCTTGTAGATATTTTTGTCCGGGGCGATGGTGTGGTAAAACGATTTGATCTCGGGAAATGCTTTGACCAGATCTTTCAACCCTCTTTCCATAGGCAATGTACTGCTCTTGGTAATCATTTCCAGCATAAATTCGCCGGTCTGTTTGCCCTCGCGAATTTTGATTTGCCAGAGATGGTTATCAACCAACAGTTTTCGGTTATCGGGAACGCCGTAATTATTATACAAATCAAGAATTGATTGGCATAGTTCGTTGGAAAACTCAGACTGCAAGAGACAAAAGTCGGTAATTACCGGCTTCGCCGGATCCAAATAATTATGCCGCGCAATTTGGATTGAGACTGGCGCTGCCACCTCGTAGGTGGCAGTATGCGGGTCAACCAGTCGTGTAACGAATTCAAAGCGAATAGAGTTGCGGTAGAAATATTCAGAGTCAGAGCCGGGAATTATCGGAAGACGCTCCCCTGTTTCAATTTGATTTTGTTCGATCATTTCGTCGATGATCTGATCTTTGAATTTGAGCTGATCGGTGTAAGAGATATTTTGGTGATCACACCCGCCACAAATATCAAAATACGGACATCTGGGGGTAATGCGCTTGGTGGAGGGCTTGATTATCTTCCTGATGATTGCTTCATCGTAATTTTTTTTAATATTTACCGTCTCGACTTCCAACTCATCCCCCGGAACCGATTTTCTGACAAAAATGGCCTTGCCATCTACATGGCCAAGACCATAACCTTCAAAAATAAGTTTTTCGATGGTGATTATCACTTTCAAGGTGTATTAGTTAATAAAAGAGTACAAAACCACACCCAGCGCTGTGGTGACGTTGAGGGAGTTAGCCCAACCGGCCATGGGGATGTCGATGGCCTGGTCGCAGAGGTCCAGGACTTCCTGGCTGACGCCGTCGACTTCGTTGCCGACTACTAGGGCGAGTTTACAAGGGGTAACCCCTCGTTTCATACTGCGAGGTGTCACCCCTTGTAACGATCGATAATCATCGCTTTGGTCCGTCTGCTCGAGAGCAACGATTTTACACTTCAGGCGCTTAAGTTTCTTAAGCGCCTGAAGTGTCGAGTCGACGTACTCCCACTCAACATATTCTTCAGTTCCTAAAGCCGTTTTATGAAGGTCCGGCCTAGGAGGAAATGCGCAGATGCCGCAAAGGTAGATCTTTTTGACTCCGACAGCGTCGGCAGTACGAAAAATAGCTCCGATATTGTAAACAGAGCGCAAATTATCGAGAACCAGATAGATTTCCGGCTTCTGACCAGCACTGCCACCTCGTAGGTGGCAGTGCTGGTCTATACGGGCTTCAGCTTCAAGGCGGAGCTCTTTATTAGTTAGTTTTCTCATATATTCGAGACTGCGAAGACAATCTTTTTTAGGGCGGCAAAGACTGTCTTTTGGGGCAGGTTCTGTAAAGACAGTCTTTACTGCCTTGAAAGACTGTCTTTATGAAATATCAGGACAAAAGTTCGACCAGCTTATCGGGCTTTATTTGCTTCTGCTCGCCTGTTTTCAAGTCTTTAAGCTGATATTTTCCCGATTTTAATTCATCGGGACCGATAATTACGGCGTAATCGACTTGGAGTTTGTTGGCCAGTTCCAGCTGCTTGCCGATAGCAGTCTCTTGCGGGAAGTAGAGCGGGGTTAGAGCGGTAGTTTCAAATATCTTGTTCGAGGCCCCTAGGCATTGTTTGACAGTATCAGGGGTTCCAACAATCAGTATTTGCTTCGTTTCAACCTTAGGAATTTCAATACTATTTTCTTTTAGCGCATTTACGATCCTATCCAGACCAAGCGCCACGCCGACAGCCGGCGTTGGGCTCTCGCCTATCATTTCGAACAGGTAATCGTATCGCCCGCCGCCACCGAGAGAGCTCTGGCGGCCGGTGTCGGCTTTTTGGTTAAACTCGAAAACCGTCCGGTTGTAATAATCCAAACCGCGGACGAGCTGGGGATTGATCTCAAAATCAACGTTCAAATTATTGAGCGAGGACTTGACATAGTCGAAGTGTTCATCGCAGGCCGGGCAAAGATTGTCCAGCATCTTCGGAGCGTCCTTTGACAGTCCTTGGCAAGCCGGTTCCTTGCAGTCTAAAATACGAAGAGGATTGGTTCTGAGGCGGCGCTTACAATCCTCGCAAAGTTTATCAACATTATCTTTAAAATATTTGATCAATTTTTCGCGATAAGACGGCCGGCATTCACGACAGCCGATCGAGTTGACCGTTGTTCTAATATTTTTGAGTCCTAGCCTTTCGAGGTATTTTAGCGAGCTATATATAATGTATACATCCCAGAGCGCTTTTTCGTCCCCAATGGCTTCAAAATCAAGCTGGTAGAACTCGCGATAGCGGTTTTTCTGGGGTCGTTCTCTCCTAAAAGCGGAACCAAAGAGCGAGAGACGAACCGGCTGGGGTTTGGATTTCATCCCGTTTTCGATATAAGCGCGGACGCATCCGGCAGTAAGCTCGGGACGTAGAGCCAGAGTTGCGTTGTCGTCGCTCTTGGCGGCTATCACGAACATTTCCTTTTCGACTATGTCTGTTGCTTCGCCGATTCCCCGCTCAAAAAGCGATAATTCTTCGACTGAGGGAATTATTAATCTTGAAAAACCGAGGCTACTCGAAGTCTCATCAAAAAGATTCTGGGCGAATTGCCAGTACTTTTGATCTTCGGGTAAAATATCGCGCATACCGCGGACGGATTGTATTTTCATTTTAACCACTCCCGTTTGTCATTCCCGCCTCTCGGTTGCACTCGAGACAGGCTCCGGCGGGAATCCGTTAATAATTAGGTAGATTCCCGCCTGCGCGGGAATGACAGAAAAATGTTTCAGCTACTGATTATAATATCATAAATTTGCTAGAAGATTTTAGGATTCTTCAGTTTCATTCAGGATGACGTGGGATTTAAACTATCGAGATGGCGAATTCGTCGGCGTGGCGGTCAACCTTAATGGTTTTATTTTTTAGATCCGGATACTTCAATATCAAATCAGAAATATTCGATTCTATCTGATTGGCGATAACGCGTTTTAAGGGTCTGGCGCCATATTTTTTATCGAATCCAAGCTTGGCCAAAAGCTCTTTAGCCTGCTTGGTGGCTTGAAACTTCAAGTGAACAGTCTTAAGACGTTTTTCAAGATCTTTCAGTCGCAGAGAAACAATTTTATGGATATCGTCTCGGGAAAGCTGATTAAAGACGATTATTTTGTCTAGGCGGTTAATAAATTCGGGAGGCAAAGCCTTATGAAGGTTTTCTTCTACTTTGTCAGAAACACTTGAACCCTCCGATGAAGTATCTTTTATAAAACCGATCGGCTTGTCGCTGAACAGAGACGATCCAAGATTTGAGGTCATGATAATCATCGTATTTTTGAAATTGACTCTTCTGCCCTTGGCATCGGTCAGATAACCGTCCTCAAGAATCTGGAGCAGCATATTAAAAATATCGGGGTGAGCTTTCTCTATTTCATCAAAAAGAATCAGGCTGTAAGGCTGGTGCCGGATGGTTTCGGTGAGTTTTCCACCCTCTTCATAACCGATGTAACCGGCAGGCGCTCCGACCAGACGTGCAACGTTGTGCTTTTCCATAAACTCGCTCATATCAATCTTGACCAAGGCCTTGTCCGACCCGAAAACCGTGCCGGCCAAAACCCGGGCGAGCTCGGTTTTACCCACGCCGGTGGGCCCTAAGAAGATAAATGAGCCGATGGGGCGGTTGGGATCGGCTATGCCGACCCGAGAACGTTTTATGGCTTGTGAAATCTCGTGAACCGCCGCATCCTGTCCGATAATATTTCTCTTTAATCTCTTCTCGAGATTTACCAAATGAATGGTTTCGGCAATCTTAAGATCGGTTACCGGAATACCGGTGGAGGCAGCGACAATGGAGGCGATATCTTCAGGCGTGATGACTTTCTTCTGAGTCTCCCTCTCCTTGGCTTGGTAGGCTTGAAGCTGATCGTTTAGTCCGATCTCCTCCTCTTTGAGTTCGGTGGCTAGTTTGTAATTTTCATTACCGACGGCCTCATCCTTGAGGCGGGAGATATCTTTGAGCCGATTGGTTAGAGAGATAATCTGGCTGCTATTTTTCGAGATCACGTTGGTTGAAGCGGCTGCTTCATCGATCAGGTCGATAGCCTTATCCGGCAAAAATCGGTCGGTAATGTAGCGGTCGGATAGCTTGGCGGCCGATTCGATGGCTTCCGGCAGATAGCTGATGTGGTGGTAATCTTCGTATTTCGGTTGTAACCCCTTAAGTATTTTAACGGTTTCCTCGACCGTAGGTTCTGAAATCTTTACGATCTGAAATCTGCGCTCGAAAGCTTTATCTTTTTCGATGTTTTTCTTATACTCGTCAAACGTTGTCGCTCCGATCAACCTAAGCTGACCGCGAGTTAGGATCGGTTTCAGTAAATTGGCGGCGTCGAGTGAACCTTCGGCGCTTCCGGTCCCGATGACGGTATGCAACTCGTCGAGAAAAATAATAATATTGCCAAGTTTAATAATCTCATCAATAATTTTCTTGAAACGAGCTTCAAACTGGCCGCGAAACATGGTTCCGGCCACTATGGCGCCCAGATCCAGTGATATAACCTCTTCGTTTAGGAGATTTTGGGGAACTTTGCCCTTGACTATTTGATCGGCTAATCCTTCAACTATAGCGGTCTTCCCGACTCCGGGTTCCCCCAGCAGGATCGGGTTGTTTTTGTTGCGGCGGGAAAGAATCTGAACGACTCGGGTGATTTCAGCCTCGCGTCCGATGACTGGGTCGAGTTTTTTGCCCTTGGCTAGGTGATTTAAGTTGGTGCCGTAGATCTCTAGAGCAGATTTTTCTTTAACACCAGTGGCGGTAGTTGTCCCGGGCATGGAAAACGGCCCGCCGTCGGACCCCGGGAAGTCGAAGCCCATCTCGTCTGTTTGACCCGACGTGTTCATCTGGTTGAAAAGATCCTGGCTTTGATCAACGGCTAGTTTAAGTTCACTAAACATTTCATTTAGCTGGTCTTTGATTTTCTCGGGGTCGGCTCCGGCGCGCTCGATAATCTGGTATGAGTTAAATTTCTTCTCTGAGACCAGAGAAAGTAGCACATGTTCCAGCTCTATTTGACCCTGGCCGAGACTAGCAGAAATTTTTATGGCTGATATAAGGGCGGTTTTTAGATCATTTGAAATAGTGGTGCGGTTTTGTTTGTTGGTTTTACTCAGAATACGGCTGAGGACGTCAATCTTTTTGGCGGTGATTTCGTAGCTTTTTAGGATATCAGAAGCCAGATTGTCTCTAGTTGAAACAATTGCGTAAATCACATGCTGCGTATCTAACTGATCGCCGAGATCGTTGGCAATTCTCTCCGCCAAGAGTAGAACCTGCTTAAGACTGGAGCTGAATCTATTGAAAAAATTTTCATTCACAATAACCCTCTCTTAAATATTATCGCCTTATCCGGCAACAACGTCCGTTTCTGACTTTTTGGCTTTCTTGGTAGTTTTGGTTGCTTTTTTGGCGGAAGACTTTTTGGTTTTCGGGGTTTTTTTCTTCGGAGTATCGGTTTCTTCAGCTTCATCCCGGCTTGGTTCTACCTCACCTTTTTGATTATCGGTTGAATCTTTGGATTTCAAATCATCGATTTTCTCGATATCGATCCCCCAGCCGGTAAGCTTGGAAGCCAAACGAACATTTTGGCCGCCTTTGCCGATAGCCAAAGAAAGCGAATCTTCCGGAACATAAACCGTTGCTTTGTTTTCTTTGGATGAAATAACGATTTTTTCACACTTAGCCGGAGAAAGGGCGTTGATAATGTAGTTTTCTACGTCTTCGTCCCAAAGCACAATGTCGATTTTTTCATCGCCGATTTCGGCCAAAATAGCCTGGACTCGAGTACCACGCTGTCCGACGCAGGAACCGATCGGATCAATCCCCTCTTGGGTAGCGGCGACGGCGATTTTGGTGCGGTATCCGGCTTCGCGAACAATGTTTTTAATCACAACTGAGCCGGTGGTAATTTCCGGGACTTCAAGCTCAAACAGGCCTCGAATCAGTTCGCTGTCTGAGCGAGAAACCAATATCTGCGGTCCTCTGGCCGTTTCCACAACTTCCTTCAGGAAGACTTTTAATCTTTGTCCGGCGTAGTAGTGCTCGCTTCGTACTTGATCGGAGGGATAAAGAATGGCATTGGCTTTGCCGATGTTTACGATGACATTATTTCCGTCAAGCTGTTGGACCGAGCCGTTGATAACGGTTCTTTCCTTGTCTTTATATTCTTGAAACAGCATATCGCGTTCAGCTTCACGGATCCGTTGGATAATGACCTGTTTAGCGGTTTGAGCGGCGATCCGGCCGAAATCCTTGTGTTGCGGTAGAGGAATGATTACTTCCGACCCGATTTCGGCTTTTTTGTCGAGTTTTTTAGCGTCGTTCAGCAGGAGCTGAGATTCTTTCTCCTCAATCTCCTCCTCGGTTTCAACAACCTGGTAAACCCTGAACATATTGATTTCACCGGTCACTTCGTTTAGTTTGCCGCGGATGATCTGCCGAGGGGAGCCGTAATCTTTGCGGTAGGCTGCGGCTAGGGCGGCTTCCACGGTTTCTAAAACGATTTCTTTGGATAAGCCTTTTTCGTCGCAAATCTGCTCTATGGCAGACATAAAATCCTTGTTCAACATCTTTTCTCCATGTAGAAATTAATGATCTGGGTTTAGACTACTAATGTACTAATTTACTAATGTACGAATAGTTAGTGCAACATTTGTATTTTCGTTTAATTTGCAAATTAGTAGGGAGTAAAAGCTGTGCTTTTACTAAAAAGCGGCAACCCTTAAGGGTCACCACATCCATAATTAATTCTAATATACCAAACTGGGGCTGCGTGTCAAGTGTGACTGATAATTATCAGTCACACTCCCAAACGGTCATTTATGATTATCGCCAATGTCCTCTCCTCCCAGCACGTCTGTCCCAAAGCTCGTCCTCTCTCTTAAGCTCACTCTCTTCGGCAGGAGTCGAAGAACCAGATTGACGAAGTCAAGACCTCTAAAGATCCGAAGCTTTCGAGGTTTGTAGGAAGCATAGTCGGTCTTGGAGGCTACGAGGTTGTAGTTGCCCTCAGAGAGCCGGAGATAGAACCGGCCTTTCCGGTCGGTGACTACAGTCCGAGCCAGACGTCCGAGTTTAAAGTTTTTAAAGTTAAAAGTGTCGATTGTCTGGTTTTGATTAGTGGGATCAACTTTCAACTTTTCACTTCCAACTTTCGACTCGCTCCGATGATCATCGGAGATGTAGGCTCGCACCAAGACCAGCTCCAGAGGGTTGCCGCTACTCTGGTCTACCGCCTTGCCCCAAGCGTTGAACTTGAGACTAACCGAGATGCAGGACAACCACAGAGGCAGGTAGAGAGCCAGAATGATCAGATTAAAGATCGAGGGCTGGGCATAGACAGCCAGAGCCGAGATCAGACTGCCAACCAAGAGCAGGGGGAAGTTTAAGAGGACTAGGGCTCTCTCTAGGAGATTGACTCTCTTGACCACCCGAGCCAGTTTCCGAGTCAGTTCGGGGTCTTGGTTGTCTAGAGGCAGATTGAAGTCTAGATCACGGGCTGAGGAGTAATCCTCTACCCTGAAGGTCTGGCCGAAGTAGTTGTTCTCGATCGGTTGAAACTCCCGTTGCTTGACAAACTCCGAGGGGAAGACAAAGGCTTCCTTAAGCGCCAAGAGACGGTAGCTGCCCGGGCTTAGAGCCAGCTGGAAATGCCCGCTTGAATCGGTGATCGAGGTGGAGATTAGTCGGGAATCGGGAGCCGGTTGTTGGTTGTCAGTAGTCGGGAATCCGGAGTCAGTAACCGGTTGTCGGGAGCCAGAAGCTAGAAGCTGGTTGCCGGTAGCCGGAGAATTGGTTAGATTAGACTCATTGGATTCATTAGACTTATTGGACAAATTAGAGGACAAATTGGACTCAGGGGTGTCTTCGACTCGAAGCAGCAGGACTCTGGCTCCGGGGATCGGCTCTAAGGTAGCCGAGTCGTAGACCAGACCTCGGAGACGTTTCTTCTTTAGACCTAGGAGTAACAGACCGAAGA
>JAKAMI010000029.1 GCA_021812945.1 bacterium | reverse complement strand
TGTGTAGGTCCAGATACATCGTGGACACTTGGTCGTCTAAAATGCTAAGATGACCTCCTAGGAAAGAGGTGTCCATGAAAGATAGAATTGGTGGTGCTACCACCTACGGAGTAGTCATCCCGGGAGCTGCCAGAATATCAACGATCACTAGTTTATCCAAAGAAGCAAGTCGCCGCTTGAAGTGGATCGACTATCACCGCAGCGGTAAAAGCGTAGTTGAAACTTGTCGTCACTTCGATATTGGTCGATCACTTTTCTACAAGTGGCTTGATCGTTTCGAGAGGCTTGGTCTTAAAGGTTTGGAAGAACAAAGTCGTCGGCCAAAAACCGTCAGAAAACGAGAAGTGCTGCTGGAAGTTCAAGATGCAATCAAAGAGGTCAGGGAAGACAACAAAGCCTGGTCTAAGTACAAGGTATCAGTAATACTAAAACGTGATTATGACTTTGTGATTTCTCCTTCAACCGTTAACCGAGTCTTCCATGACAAAAAACTCTTCTGGCCTAAACCATTGACCAATTCCCAAGCTGGAGCTAAAAAAGCTTGGAAAATCAAGCGTAAACGAGCTCCCAAAGGCCTAAGAGGTGCTTGCCCGGGTTCACTGGTAGAAATCGACGTTAAGATTCTAAACCGTTTCGGAAAAGTCTTCTACCAGTTCACGGCCATTGATACATGTACCAAGATAAAGTTCATCAAGATATATACCAGAAAGACCGCTAACTGCGGTCAGCAGTTCGTAGAAGAAATGCTATCTTTCTACCCGTTTCGAATAAGACATATCAACTCCGATAACGGCGGTGAGTTTCTAGCACAGTGCCACGCCTTCTTAGAAGAAAGAGAGATCAGCCACTTCTTCTCCAGACCGAGAACACCGAAAGATAGCCCGATGGTTGAGAACACCATTAAGGCCGATGAATACGAGTTCTGGGCCTGGGGTAACTTAGCAGAAACCGCAGAAGCTTTAAATGAGAAGGCAGAGTGTTGGATGTGGAAGTTCAACAACTATCGACCGCATCAGGCCTTGAACTACCTAACACCTATAGAGTATTTTAAAAGTAACTTTGCTGTAGAACTGTCCACGATGTATTGAACCAGTCCACGCTGTTGTTTTATTTTCGCCTTGTTGGTAAAATACAGGTAGGTGATACCAGAGTTATTCATGCCCAAATCTATTACACAAATCAGCACAAATAGTTCAAAAAGTGATGACAGTCTTTCAAGGCAGTAAAGACTGTCATCGGGAAATACCAAGACCCACCTATTGACCACCACAGATTCAACACAGATAATTCAGATAGTGATAACGGTCTTTCAGGGCAGCAAAGACTGTCATCTAGGACAAAAACTAGGCCCACTGCCCTTGACCACCACAGATCTTATTCACAGATTTAGCACAGATGGTTTTTCCGTGTGAATCCGTGTATAAAATCCGTGTAGTTAGGAGGGGCGAATATGGCGAAGAGTAAGAATATTTTGTGGTTCTCGGAAGTCGGCAAGGAAGATATCTCCGAGGTCGGCGGCAAGGGGGCAAACTTAGGCGAACTCACTCAGGCGGGACTTCCCGTTCCCCAGGGCTACATAGTCACAGCCCAGGCCTATTTTTATTTTCTGAAAAAAACCCATCTGGCTAAAAAAATCAGCAGACTTTTATATCGATTAAACCCCGAAGACAACAAGAAGTTAAATGTCGTTTCCCGCGAGATCAAAAAATCCATATTAGAATCCAAAATGCCGGAAGACTTGGCCGGTGAGATTTCCGCTGCCTACAAAAAGTTGGGCGGATTTGCGGTGGCGGTGCGATCCTCGGCTACGGCAGAGGATCTGCCGGAGGCGTCGTTTGCCGGTCAGCAAGCCACTTTTCTCAATACCGAAGGGGCTGCCGAGGTGGTTAAAAGCGTCCAGAAATGCTACGCTTCGCTCTTTGAAAGCCGCGCCATTTACTACCGCATTATCAACAAGTTTGACCATATGAAGGTTGGTTTGGCCGTGCCGGTGCAAAATATGATCGAGTCGGAAATGAGCGGGATTATGTTCACCGTCGATCCGGTCGAAGGAGATACCGATAAATTGGTCATTGAGGCCGGATACGGATTGGGCGAGGCCATAGTGTCCGGTTCAGTCACCCCGGACCGCTATATAGTCGACAAACGCAACTTCGACATTATCGACAAGGAAATTAACAGACAAACCTGGAAGATCGTTCACAAATCCGGCGGGGGAGACAAGCACGTGGCAGTTGGACGCCGTTTGCAAAAAGCCCAGAAGATCAGCGATGACCTGATCAAAGAATTGGCTCAGGTTGGAGTCCACATTGAAGACCACTATGGCAAACCGCAGGACACCGAGTGGGCTTTGGAGCGGGGCAAGGTTTATATGGTGCAGTCGCGTCCCATTACAACATTAAAATCTCAAAGCTCAGATCTCAAATCTCAAAATAGAGGAAGTAATTCTAAATTAAATCTTCCCACTTCGCGGGAGTCAAGGCCCACCCCCGAGGTGAATTCAAAGCCCAAAAAGGTTTTGCTCAAGGGGGCGGCGGCTTCGTTGGGGGTGGCTTCCGGTCCGGTCAAGATTATTCACAAACCGACCGAGATTGATCTGGTCAACAAAGGCGATGTTTTGGTCACTGAGATGACCACACCGGACTACGTGCCGGCTATGCGTAAAGCCGTTGGCATCATCACCGATACCGGCGGGCGAACCTGCCACGCGGCTATTGTCTCGCGCGAATTGGGTATCCCTTGTGTCGTCGGAACCGGTACTGCAACTTCAAAACTAAAAACCGGTCAAAAAGTCACCGTCGACGGGGCGGCGGGGCTAGTGTATGACGGTATCATACAGACCGATACTCAGATAGAAATGGCCCACCAGCCCAAAGTTGCCGTAACCGGCGAGAACGGGAGTGTAACTGAAGTCCCGATCACTGGTACCAAGGTCTATGTTAATCTTGGTGAACCGAGTCTAGCGCTTGAGGTGGCCAAACAACCGGTGGATGGAGTCGGGCTTCTACGAGCCGAGTTCATGATTGCCGAGATCGGCGAACACCCTCGAGCCATGGTCGAAGCCGGTCGGGGCAAGGAGTATGTCGACAAGCTGGCCGAGGGTATGACCACCATTTGCCAAGCGTTTGCTCCGAGACCGGTGGTCTACCGCGCGACCGACTTCAAGACTAACGAATATCGAGGACTTAAGGGCGGCGACAAATACGAACCGCTGGAAAACAATCCGATGATCGGCTATCGGGGTGCCAGCCGCTACATTAAAGAACCGGACTTGTATAAGCTGGAGATCGAAGCGATCAAAAAAGTACGCGAAAAAAACGAACTGAAAAATCTGCACCTGATGATCCCCTTTTGCCGCACGGTCGAGGAATTACGCCAAGTCAAAAAATTGACCGAGGAGTACGGCCTAAAGCGTTCCCAAGATTTCAAATTTTGGATGATGTGCGAGATCCCCAGCAATGTCATACTTTTAGAGAAATTTATCGAAGTCGGCTTAGACGGAATCTCTATCGGCTCAAACGACTTGACTCAGCTGACCCTAGGCGCCGACCGTGACAATCAGGTTTTGGCCGAGATCTTTGACGAGCGGGACGAAGCCGTGCTACTGTCTATCCAATACGTCATCAAAACTTGCCGCAAGCACTCCGTCACCTGTTCGATCTGCGGCCAAGCGCCTTCGGTTTATCCCGAGATCACCGAGTTTATGGTCAAAAACGGCGTCACTTCCGTTTCGGTTACGCCGGATATGATTCTCCAAACCCGTAAAATCATCGCTTCGGTCGAGAAACGCCTCCTCCTTTCCAACATCATCGACCGGTAAGTGTTCGCCATTTTCTAAAATATTGGAAAAATTAGATATGCTAGGATTTATCAAAAGGTTTTATTTTAGTATCTAAGACTTTCCCGTATTTATGTAGAACCGAAATAGCCTTGCTCTCTAGAGATTTTAAGATTAATTTATTGAAGTTTATCAAATCTTGGAGAGGAACATTATCAATTCTTTTTAGCATGGATGCATCAGTTTCGGTGAAACCACCCGAAACTACGGTCTCTATAATCTCCAAGCACTGGCTCGAAACATCACTCCACTCCAGCTCAAGATAAAGTTTGAGGCGTTTTTTGATGTGGTCAATATGTTCTTTAAGATACGGAGCGTATCTTTCAAGTGATTTTTCTATATGGTTTGTTATTTTATTAGCATTTTCCTCGCTTGAGGAGAAGTAAATCTCAAGAGTGTTATTATCATAGTCTCTGATTGTCGAGATATCGTAAACCAAACCTAACTTATGGCGAAGTTCTTGAAACAAAAATCCGAAATAATAGTCGGACAAGCTTTTTTGATAAATAGTGCTTACCAAAAGATCAACTTTTTGCGGAAGAGGAATGATGTAAGTGAACTCGATAGAACCCGGCGCTTGCCATGGATGGGTCAATTCTAAGATGCCGTCTGGTTTTTTCAGAACATTCTTTCCGATTTGCGGCAGTTTAGCTACAACGTAGTCGCTAAAAGATAATTTCAGCAAAGCGACATCCGTGTTATATTTTTTGAATATTTCAAGGGTTTTATCATATGTAAGTTTAATCACAGACTCGAGATCATTCCATGGGTTTCGGATGGACGGAGATCCCTTTTGGAAAATGGCTATTGAAAGTTGTTCCGCGATGCTTATAAATTCACCCCGATTTTCCGTGAGTTCTTCAATTAAGGCCGATTTTATTTTTTCGAAATCATCGCGGTCAAGATGAAGTTCATTTTGATGTTTTTGGAGCATTTGCGCCATGGCGTCGGCGGACTCAGACCGCACCACAAAGTATTCTACCATATAAAAGTCATTTACATTTCCGCCATGATAAATGATATTTTGAGCATAAAATTCATTTGATACCCCCATCGTTTTTAGTCTTTTTGGAGCAACAAGGATATGTTCAATAAGGTGAGCCGCCTGGCTCTCCTTTTGGCTCAAGTTTAGTTTTGGTCTGATTAGGGCTACAATAGATTGATTCATTTGTTTAATATTACCACAATTAAATGGGATTGCATTGATTTTATACCGAGAACGGGGACACAGCATAGCTGCGTCCCCGTCTGTACGTGTTGCCAGCGCCGAGCTAGCGGCGCCAGCCAGTTCCGCTCTTCTTGTTGGTGTCGTGGGTCGAGGTGGTTTGGCGCTTCGCGGAGCGATTGGAGTTGTCCTTTGCTCCGCCATGGGTCTGCTTGTGCATAGCGCGCTGTTGTGCGTGTTTCTGTTGTTTCTCGTTTGCCACGTCTGATCTCTCCTTCAACGGGCAGAAATAACAACAAGCTTGAAAGCTTATCCAAATAATTGCCGTTTGTCAATGTTATGTAGTCTGCCAGTACAAACACTTTTTATAAACGGCTTAATTTGGTATATTGGTGGTAGTCCAACGAAAATAAACTAATAAATAATGCTGGAGAGATGAGAAGACCGGAAAAAGAATATTTTAAGAAAGAGCATCACTCTCGGAATATCGGACTGTTGGCTGCTCGCGTTGGCTTAGAGAAATTTATCAAGACCGGCCTAGACGGAATCTCCATCGGCTCAAACGATTTAACGCAATTAACCCTAGACGCCGACCGAGACAACTCCAATGTCATTGACCGGTAAGCGTTCAAATTATAATTCAACACTCTTATGGTTAAGTGTTTTAAGAATAGCCGTCCAAGAGAGATTGAGACGCTCAACCGGTTATTAGGAGAAGATGGTGGCCAAAAAGTTAACCATTATGATCTTTTTCTAAAAGATCTTTTTGAGATCCGCCACCCTCACCTATATAAAAAAGGGACAAAAGGGGAAATTGAGTCGTTCAAATCCGATTTTCTAAAAGAAAAGCCCGAAAATTCCGGATTTTGGATTTATTACCCGTGGCTAAAAACAGCTTATCTTTGCCCTCCGGAAGAAGTTTACTTCGAGATTATTACTGCAAGAAACAAAACCTTAGTCAGTGATTTTGAACAAAAAGAGTTCTACAAATTTAAGGTCGGGATCGTCGGCATGAGTGTCGGCCAAAGTGCGGCTTTGATGCTTGTCAGATCAGGTGGTGCCAGAAATCTCAAAATCGCCGATCCCGACACAATTGATCCCAGCAATTTAAACCGAATCCACGTCGGTATACCTGCCATCGGCCGGCCGAAAATTGATGTCGTTGCTGAAAGAATCTTCGAAACGAATCCGTATATAAATTTAAAAAAATACAATCAAGGCCTATTGCTAAACAATTTAGACGGTTTTTTTAACGATGATTTTAAATTAAATGTTGTGGTTGATGCCTGTGACGACATTGAGATAAAAATAGCCATAAGAAAGCAAGCCAAAAAGCTTGGGGTGCCGGTTCTGATGGTGACAGATATCGGCGATGGCGCTTTAGTCGATATTGAGCGGTTTGATTTGGATAATAAGCTGCCAATATTTCATGGCAGAGTCGAAGAAGAGGTGAAAATAAAATCGCAGTTGGATTTTATGAAAGTAGGCATGAAAATAATTGACCCGGACAACCTGAGCCTAAATACTATCATGGCAATGTCTGCTGTTGGCAAAGAAATTCCATCACACCCACAGCTCGGAACCAGTGCCTATTTCAGTGGTGTTGTAATGTCGTATGTAATAAGACGACTAAGCGCCGGGGAGATTTTCCCGGCCAAAAGAATATTTGTTGATCTGGAAGCGTATTTTAATCCCAAAATCCAAACTGAAGAGTACAAAATTCTGAGAAATAAAGCAGTTGAAAATTTTAAAAATATGATCGGTCTGTAATTTAGGGAGAAACTATGGAAAAGGAAGGCCAGTTATTTAACGAATATATGTCACGGAGTTCTTCTGAAGTTCGACAGAAGATGTCTGGTTTGACCGAAGAGATGATCAGCCAAGCGACACCCGCCGCAGTTCTCAAGAACTTTCATTTCGCTGCCGAAAAAGTTCCCGCCTACAAAAAATTTTTGAAAGAAAACAAAATAAATCCTGAAAAAATAATCTCTTTGAAGGATTTTGAGTCTGTGCCACTAACAACAAAAGAAAATTATTTATCAAAGTATCCACTTCAAGAGTTAATAGTTGATGGGGATTTTTCTAAAATAACTTCCATTACTTCCAGTTCTGGCTCTTCCGGAAACCCATTTTACTGGCCAAGATCTATCGAACAAGATTTTGGAATTGTTTCAGCCAATGAAGCGATCTATCTGGATAATTTTGAGATTGACAAAAAAACTACGCTTCATCTAACCGCGCTGGGAATGGGCGTTTGGACGGGTGGCGACGGTATGAGCATGTCGGCCAAGATGTTCGCCCAAAAAGGCTATCCCTTCGTCAGTATTAATACTGGTTTGGATCTAAAGACTAATATGACTGTTCTGAAAGATCTTGGCCGTTATTTCGATCAAGTAATTATCACACTTTATCCTTCATTCGCCACTGATATTGTTAACAGCGCCGCCGAATATGGTTTGGATTGGAAAAAGCTAAAACTCAAGTTCTACTTTGGCGGAGAACCGTTTGCTGAAGAGTGGCGAGACTATATTTCGGAAAAGATATTCGCTGAAAATAAATATAAAGACGTCTGTTCGGTTTTTGGCTCTTCTGAGGGGGGTGCTGCGGGTGTAGAAACCTCCCTTTGTATTTATGTAAGACAAGAGTGTAAAAAAAATCCGAAATTAAACATTGAATTGTTCAATGACACCAGATCCCCGTCTATTGTTCAATATAACCCCCTCGGCAAATATTTTGAGTCGGTGAAAGGTGAATTGGTGCTCACTACGGTAAATGGATTGCCCCTGATTCGATATAACACGCGCGACGCCGGAAGTGTTAACAGTTTAAGTGTTTTCTTGCAGGCATTAAAAAAAGCCGGTTTGGACCCTGAAAATGATCTTAAAAAAGCTGGCTGTACAATAAATTGGCAGTTACCGATTCTGTATCTATTTGGAAGAAGTGATACAACGGCATCGATTTATGGTCTTAATATTTACCCCGAAAACATACGATCCGGTCTTTCTGGAAGAGGAATACAGGAATTGGTTAGCGGTCGATTTTTCCTCGAAACCATTAATAAACGGGCCAAACAAATTCTTCAAATATCGGTCGAATTGCAAAAAGGTCGAAAAGTAACGGATAATAATACTGCTTCAGTCAAAAAGTCTCTAGTCGCAGCATTAAGAAGAAATAATAGCGAGTATAACAAGTTATGTGAGTCAGTCGGGGCAAAGGCCGACCCAGTAATTATTTTGGTAAAACATGGTTCCGATCAGTTTAAGACTGAAAACAAGTTGAAATTTGTTAGAAAATAGGAGGGGTCGTTGGATTCTGTTGCTATTAAGCAGATCATCACTGCTTTGGCAGTTATTGCCAATGTTCTTCTCGGTATCATAATTTTTACCGGCAAAAGGAAGTCAGCCACAAGCTCTCTCTTTTTTGCTTTAACCATTTCCTTGGCTGGAGCCGCTTTTGCGAACTACTTTTCGTTACTTCCAAATTTGTCAGATCTGACGACTCTCTTTTGGATTCGATTGGTTATGTTCTTTGGAGCGCCAATCGGGAGCATTTTCTATCTTTTTGTTCGCGCTTTCCCAGGCGATAAATTGCCGATACATCCTATCTGGCAGAAAATCATAATCAGCGCCGGAGCTATTAACTGCGTCTTAGCCTTTACCCCATTATTGTTTTCTGGTGTGACGCACAAAGAGAGCGGTTCGATATCACCAATCCCTGGCTTAGGGATTGGTTTGTATATGGCAATAATGATCATATTTTTGGTGTTGGGTATCATTATTTTGATACGTAATTATCTAAAAAGTAAGGGAGATTTAAAAAACGAACTAAAGTATCTGATTATCGGTTTAGGGCTGACTTTCGGATCAATCATTTTCTTTAATGTCATAATGGTAAATGTATTCAAAAACAGCAGCTTCATGTTTCTGGCTGGCGTTTTCACAATTTTCTACGTCTATTTCACCGGCTACTCGATAGTCAGATACCAAATGTTCAACATTAAACTTGTCGCGGCAGAAATTTCCGTCATCTTAATCTCACTAGCGCTTTTATTGCAGGTGTTTATATCCGCATCAACTCTGGAAAGTTTGGCCAGAGCCCTAGTTTGGGTACTGGTTAGTTATGGTGGTTGGATTTTAATCAAGAGCATCTTAAACGATATAAAACAGAAAGAAGAATTAGCAAAGCTGGCGAATGAGCTGAAAAAGGCCAACGACGATCTCAAGGAACTGGATTCGGAGAAAGACAATTTTTTGTCGATGGCGTCGCACGAACTCAACTCACCGCTGGCGGCAATCAAGGGCTATTTGTCGATGATAATTGACGAAAAGATTGGCGGGAAATTATCCAGAAAACAGCATCAGTACCTCGATGTCGTCTACACCTCGGCCAAGCGGCTGGCTCACTTGGTCAAGGATCTTTTAAATGTCTCGCGGATAGAGCAGGGACGGATCCACTTGGTCAATGTCGAGACCAACATCAACGACATTATTAAACAGTCGGCTATGGAACTGAGTCCGAACATCAAGGAGGCCAAACACAAATTGATCTTAAATTTGGACGAAAAACTACCAAACAGCTGGTGGGATTTGGATCGAATCAATGAGGTGGTGACCAATCTTTTGTCAAACGCAGTCAAATACACCGACCCGGGCGGTAGAATCGAGATTGCCACCCAGACGGCTCATGACAAAATCTTGGTCTCGATCTCCGACAACGGCATTGGCATCCCCCGAGAGAGCATCGGTAGAATCTTCGGCAAATTCGAACAGGGAAATATGAATCGCGACCAGCGGAAAGGCACCGGTCTGGGACTGTACATAGTCAAAAACCTGATCGAGCTTCATGGCGGGAAGATTTGGGTAGACTCTGTCGAGGGAAAGGGTACGACTTTCTTCTTTACTCTGCCGATTCACGATCACAAACCCCTTGATATCCATGAAAAAGAGGGAGGAGTGCTGAGACTGAAATAGTCAGAAACCGCTAAACGTAGTAAGAAGTTGATAGAAGTGGAAAGAATTTGTCAGACAATGTCTATCTAAGTCTAACTACTCCTCTCAAAATTTTTTCAATAAAAAAACAATCCCGATTTCTCGGGACTGTTTTTTTATAGCGTTTAGTAACGACCGCGGCCTTGGCCGCCGCCGTTGTAGCCGCCGCCGGCTGGTCGCTCTTCACGAGGACGAGCCTCGTTGACGATCAGCTTCCGGCCTTCGAGCTCGTAACCGTTGAACATCTCGATGGCTTTTTTGGCTTCCTCTTCGGTTGCCATAGTCACGAAACCAAAACCTTTAGAGTGGTTGTCGTTTCGTTCGCGGTCCATAATGATGGCCGCGTCTTCGACAGTTCCGGCTTGAGCAAAGAGCTCTTCAACAGTTTCTTTGGTGGTCTCATAATTGAGTCCACCGACATACAATTTCTTTTCCATAATTCCTTTTGCGAATTTAATAAATTCTGTAAGTCGACACTTTTCATCGTTCGATTTCTTTCACTAATTCGCATTAGGAAGAGATCTACCTAGAAAACTTACTTTCAACCCAAATTATGACAGATTCGGGAATAAATAGCAATACCCTGGACTGGTTCAATACATCGTGGACAGTTCTACAGCAAAGTTACTTTTAAAATACTCTATAGGTGTTAGGTAGTTCAAGGCCTGATGCGGTCGATAGTTGTTG
>JAKAMI010000005.1 GCA_021812945.1 bacterium | reverse complement strand
GGTTAAGGTAACCGGTAAAAAAGAAGAGGCGAAACGATATTATCACCATAGTGGTTTTCACGGGGGCATCAAAACTGCGACTTTGTCGGATCTTCGGGCTACTCACGCCGACAGGATCATCTTCAACGCCGTCAAGGGTATGCTTCCTAAAAACAAACTCCAGAATCTCTATCTGAAGAATCTGTATTTATATAAAGACGAAAAACACCCTCATACCAACATTAAGTTCAACTAATCCTATGGCAGAAGCGAAACCTAAATCCGATAAATATTTTTATGCAACCGGCAGGCGAAAAACCGCCATTGCTCTAGTGAAACTATCTTTTGGCGGAGGAGAGCTGCTTATAAACGAAAAGAAATCCGAAATTACCGAGTCCCTAAAAAAACCTCTTCAGGTAACCAACAATTTGGGGAAGCTTGATGTAATCGCCAAAGTCACCGGCGGCGGTAAAGCGAGCCAACTCTCAGCCATACGGCTCGGAATTTCAAGGGCTTTGGTTAAAAAAGATCTGGATTCTAGATTGTCCCTTAAGAAGTCGGGTCTTCTAACCCGCGACCCGAGGGAGAAAGAAAGAAAGAAATACGGACTAAAACGAGCTCGCAAGGCCCCGCAATGGTCAAAGAGATAAAATTTTGAGAATTTTAACCCCTCACGAAAGTACAAATCTTACAAAAGTACAAATAGGGATCTATAAAAAACTCATTTGCTCGTAGACTACGGTTAGGCAATCAATTACGATACGACTCTGTATTTGTAGGGAAAGTTCGCCTTTGGCGAACGGGAGGGGTAATTGGCGGAGGAAAAGCCGAAAAATAATAGCGGTACTCTCCTGCAAGTCGACAACATCGACAAGATTTACGATCTTGGAAAAATCAAAATCAAAGCCCTCTCAGACCTTAAAATAGACGTCAATAGCTGCGAATTCCTGGTGGTGTTCGGCCCGTCCGGCGCCGGCAAGACTACCCTCTTAAACTGTATTTCAGGTTTGGAAAAAATTAACAGCGGCAACATTTATTTTAACGGCGAGAATATTTCCGGCTACAACAGGCGGGAACGGGCAAAGCTTCGCCGGCAACGGATCGGTTACATATTTCAAAACTACAATCTCATAGATAGTATGACTGTTGAGGACAATATCGCTTTGCCGCTGAGACTGTCATACATCCTAAGGAAAGATTCCGAAAAGCGGATCACTGAATGTATTAATAGTCTGGGACTGAAAGATTACAGCAAGAGACTCGTCAACGAATTATCGGGAGGAGAACGCCAAAGGGTGGCCATAGCCAGAGCTATTGTGGCTGATCCGGGACTGATACTGGCGGATGAGCCGACCGGAAATCTTGACCAAAGCCGCGGTTATGCTGTCATTGATCTTTTATCATCAATCTGCCACAAACAAAATCGCAGTGTGGTACTGGTAACGCATAATCCAAACTATCTGAGCTTTGCCGATCGAGTAATTTTTCTGGAGGATGGCTCAGTCAAAAAAAGCGAAACCAATCACTCCTCGCTTTGCAGTAATAAAACCGACATCGGCAGCTACAAATTGACCAAGCCAAGCATTTGGGCAAGATTATCTTTACAGCTGAGCTATGCTTGGCGCCTCTTTAATAAATCCCGCAATAAATCATTTTTGGCCGTCTCATTTTTGGCCGTAGGCCTGACTGCAATGCTTCTGTCGGTTATTATGACCATTAACATCATCAATCTCAATAAGTCCCAGGTTTCCGGAAGCGCAAACAATATCGTTAAGGTGTCGCTAAGAAGCGGCTCGACAGGCGCTCTAAATAACAACTCTATCACCGATTTGAAGCAATTGTCCTCTATCAATCGAGTCATGCCCGTGCAGTATTCTACCGGCATAGTGGAACTTGATGGAACGAAAGTCAATGTAGCCATCAAGTGCATCGGGGGCGACGATCTGGCGGCCTCGGGGGTAAAAATTTTAAGCGGTCAAGAATATGCACCCGGGACCAAAGAAATAATGGTTTCAGAGGATTTGACCAGACTACTAAACACCGATGAATTCACCCTTTTGAAGAAAAATATCAGACTCACCGATAGCCAATCGGGAAAATCTTTCGTCTATCAAAATAGCGGAATCATGTCCGAGGGCGAGATTCCTACCGTTTATCTCCCGCTGGATAGTCTGGGCAAAGCGAACTACGATTATTTTAACGTCCTAACCAACCCGGCTTTTAGTCGGGATCAGGTCAATGCCCAAATCGAAGGCATAAATCTTTCAGCCAGCCAGCAGAGCGAGAATCAAACAAAGGTTGCCAACACATTTCTGGTTATTCAAATCATCTTCATTATTATAGCCTTAGTTGTCATCGTCTTGGCCATCTACAGTATACTGTCGCTTCTCAACCTGTCTCTGTATGAAAACTTCCACGAGCTAGGGATTTTGAAAGCTCTCGGTATCAATCCGACCGATCTGTCCAGAATATTCATTATTCAGGCTATTTACATATCAATCCTTGGCGGAGCGGGCTCCCAAGTGTTGTTTTTGGTTGTGAACTATTTAACATATTCATTTCTTAAAATTGTTATGCTTATTTCGGGAATTTCTCCCAGCCAAGTCTATCTGGTACAACCCGATTTCAATCTGATAATGACGGTATTTGCAGTCAGCTTAATAATGTGTCTGATCGCCGCTATCTCCCCGATACGCAAATCTAAACGTATGTCAGCTTTTGAAGCCATGAGGATCTATGAGTAAGAGGCAGGAGGCGATCTCAAAGGAGATTGCCAAAATACTTAGTAAATATTTTCTGCAAGACTATCCGGATGCTATAGTCACGGTTTTTGATGTGGTCATATCGGAAGACTTGCAAAGAGCTAAAGTCTGGCTCAAGGTTATCGGCGACCGCAAAATATTCGATACAATCTCCAAAAAGAAGGACCGGTACCGGTTTCTAACAGCGCATTCTCTCAAGCTAAAAAATGCCCCATACTTAGAGTTTATTTTTGAAATCTAATAACAATTCGCTTTCGGTCTGGATAAGTTGATGATGTTTTGATATGATTAAGTCGTGAGAATCATTTCCTTACTGTTTTTTAATACGAGTCTGCTTTTAGTCGGTCTGGCCTCACTTTTGGTGATCATAGCCAATAACGATCCGGCAAATTCGGCTACAGCCGTTTTTATCGGATTTTATCTCTCCCTTCTGGTGACCTTAACGGCGTTATTTACCCTAGTACTTTACTCCGTCAAGTGCAACGTTCTTAAAAGCAGATACTCTTTAAGTTTTTACTTTCCCTCACTAAGGCAAGCGTTTTTCGTTTCAATAGCCTTAACTGTCTTATTTCTATTGAAGGGACTTGGGATACTGGACCTATGGATAGGATCCTCAATCATGGTGGCCATAGTTTTACTGGAGTTATTTTTTGAGACTAAACAAGTCAAGAAGCTTAAACGCATTCATGATTACTAAAGGCAATCTTCACCCCATCACTGTTTTCTTGCGCCAGACTGTAAAAATCTTCGACAGTTTGGGTTTTGAAGTCTATAAAAGTCCCGAAGTGGAGACGGAGTGGTACAACTTCGACTCTCTTAATGTCTCTGCCGACCACCCATCGCGAGACATCCAGGATACCTTTTATTTGACCGATGGTCGAGTCTTGAGGACTCATACCTCCAGCGGCCAGATTCACGCCGGAAAGGAAAAAAAACTTCCAATCAGGGTTATCATACCGGGGAGATGTTATAGAAATGAGGCGACCGATGCAACGCACGAAGCCACATTTTATCAGATGGACGCGCTTTATTTGGACAAAGACGTCAGAGTGGGGCATCTTTTCTGGACTCTTGAAACCTACTTCAAAGAAATTCTAGGTGAAAATATCGAAGTTCGCTTTCGTCCGCATCATTATCCCTTTGTCGAGCCCGGTTTTGATGTTGACATCAAGTTTAAGGGCAAGTGGATGGAGATGTTGGGTTCGGGGATGGTTCACCCTAAAGTGATCAAAAATATGGGTCTGGATGCCGAAAAAGTTTCCGGTTTCGCCTTCGGACTGGGCATCGATCGCTTCGTCCTTTTGAAATACGGGATAGAAGACATCCGCAACTTTTATGCCGGAGACCTAAGGTTTCTAAAACAGTTTTAATATCGATACGAATATGAAAAACCCTGAGACGCGTCTGATCGACAAGATTGGTTAAATAATGAAAAAAAGATTCAAACTAGGGCTTTTCATGCATCTTGTTTCGAAAGATACCAAACAATGGGTAGCGGACTTTGACTCATTATCCGGTTTTGATCAGCTTGATTTTATAGAGATTTGGGCTGAAGAAACCGATATAAGTGACAAAGAGCTACAATTATTGAAAAGTTTTCTCTCGGGCTACGAGGTTATTGTCCATGCGCCTTTTATAAATTTATCTTTAGTGTCATCGCATAATTCAATAAATACAGCATCACTCGCAACAATTAAAAAGTCGATAAACTTGGAGCAAAGATCATAACAATCCACGGCGGCTCCTTTCCGTTATTCCAAACCCGGACCGACACCGAAAAACAGCTTATCAATTGCTTAAACGAGTTATATGGTTACGCAGGTAGTCGTTTAGTAGTCTCGGTTGAGAACATTTCCGCGCAAAAAGCCACCCAAATATCATACCCCGTTTTCTTAAGCGATCTTGAGAGGATCAAATCTTTGTTTCCCGCGGTTAAATTTACCTTGGATATAGGACACTGCATCCAAAACGGTGACGACTATCTCAGTTTTATTGAATTAAATAAGGATCGGATAGTCAATATCCATCTCCATAATGCCCTTAAAGATGGAAAGGCGCATTACGGTTTCCACAAGAATGGACAGCTGAACTTGAAGAAACTAATCTCAACCTTAAAAAGAATTCAATACTCCGGTTTCATGAGTCTGGAAATTCTTCAAACCGAGGATATTAAGAAATCATGGGCAGTACTGTTGAATTCCTTATAACCCTTAGGTACTTATGAAGTTTAGTTACAGCTGGCTACAAGATTATCTGAAAGATCTGCCCTCGCCTGAGGAGCTAGCTTCGGATTTGACCGCCTTGGGGACGGAGGTTGAGGAGATTACCGGCCGGCTGGACGACAAAATCGTCGCGGCAAAGATAGTAAATATCGAGCCTCATCCCAACGCGGACAAACTAAGAATAGCAACGATTGACGACGGTAGCGAAAAACTTCAAATAGTCTGCGGCGCTCCAAACATCGAAGCCGGACAAAAAGTGCCTTTAGCTCGGATCGGAGCTAGGATCAACGGTCTTGAGATAAAGGAAGTCGAGATTAGAGGCGTAAAATCTTTCGGTATGCTTTGTTCGGAGAAAGAGCTGGGGTTAGGGCAGGATCACACCGGCATTATGCTGCTGGATGACCGCCTGCCACTTGGATCGAAACTTAGCTCCGTTTCCGTTTTGGATGTTGTTTTTCAAACCGAAGTTACTCCGAACCGCGGCGATCTCTTGTCGCATTTGGGAATAGCCAGAGAACTGGCGGCAAAGTATAAGAAAAGCATCCAGAAAGAACCAATCTCGCTCTCTATGAGCAGTCATAAAACTTCCGGCGCCGTCTCAGTAAATATTGAGGACAAGTCTTGTTCAAAATATTATGCCAGAGTCATCAAACACCTAAAAGTCGGAGATTCGCCGGACTGGCTAAAAAATCGGCTGACTAGCATCGGCCTAAAACCGGTAAATAACATAGTCGACGTTACCAACTATATTATGTATGACATCGGCCAGCCTTTACATGCGTTTGATTATGACAAGGTTGAGGGTCGCAATATCGTTGTTAGAAAAGCTGAAAAGAACGAGCCGTTCATAGCGTTGGATGCAAAAAAGTACCGGTTGACTGAAAATGATCTGGTCATTGCAGATTCCAAGCGGCCGATAGCTCTGGCCGGAATCATGGGCGGGCAAGATTCGGCTATAGGCGCGGAGACACAAGATATTGTCCTGGAGGCGGCGGTATTTAACGCCGTAAACATCCGCCGCAGTTCCAAGCAGCTTGGCATTTCCTCCGATGCCAGTTATAGATTTGAACGCGGAATCGATTCGAGCCTGGTTGAATACGCCATAAATAAAGCGGCGAACTTGATAAAGGAGGTTGCGGGCGGTAACATTTTATCGGGCATTGTTAAAAACGAGACAAATATTCCGGCTAACGAAGTCAATATCGAGTACGATAAAATAAACAATCTCCTCGGTCTCAAACTAACCGAAGAGGAGATCAACCAATACTTGCGGCGGCTTTGTTTCGAGGTTCACGACGGATTCGCAACTGTTCCGGCTTTTCGCCACGACATTGGGCTGTGGCAGGATCTGGCTGAGGAAGTGGGCAGGTTGTACGGATCAGAGAATCTCAAACATTTGCCTTTGCCAAAGTCAGAGAAGCCGAGGCGTAGCGATTACTTTTACCAAGAATCCCTAAAAGACAAACTTGTCTTTTGCGGCCTGACCGAATCGATAAGTTATCCTTTTGTTTCCAGTCATGATGTTGCCGCTCTCGACATCGACATTGAGTCTGCTTTGGAGGTCAAAAACCCGGTACAGCCTGAAAACAAATATTTAAGACAATCCTTATTTGGCGGACTTGCCAAACTTACCGCTAGAAATTCGAGTTTTCCCACTATTTACACTTTTGAAATAGGCCGGGTCTTTAATAAGAAATCTGAAACAACTAAGCTTGGTCTTATGCTTGCCGGTCAAAACCAGAAAGAGATTTTAGCGATTATCGAAACGATCAAAAAACATTTGCCGGTTCCGGACCCGGTCTTGGTCGACCAAAGCAAATTTCGCTACAAATTCCGTAAAAACTTTGTGTATTTTGTAGAATCCGATATTTCCAGCCTCGGTTTGACGGTTACGGATATCGTCTGGCCCAAAAAAGAGATAGTCTATAGACAGGTCTCAAAATACCCGTCCGCCAACCGAGATATTGCAATCATAGTTGATGAGAAAATCAATTCTGAAGATATCAATAAATCCATATTTGACTCATCCAACAAGGTCAATCGTGTTGAACTTTTCGATGAATTTCGATCCGAAAAACTCGGTGCGGGCAAAAAGAGCCTGGCTTTCCATCTTGATCTGCAGGATTTAACAAAGACCCTTACAGATCAAGAAGCCGACGATGAAATTAAAAAAATAATAAATAAATTATCAAAATATTTTGGCGCAAAACTGCGAAGCTGATGTTTGTCATTGTTTAGGATGGCAATAAGACATAAATATTGAGAGGTTAAGATGAACCGAACTATGGTTGCGGATACAATAAACAAAATCGGTGAGGAAGTGACAATTATGGGCTGGGTTGAGACGCGGCGCGATCACGGCAAGATCGTTTTTATCGATCTGAGAGATCGCACCGGAAAACTGCAGATAGTTTTTGTCCCGGGATCCCGAGCCTACGAAAAGGTCTCGGAAGTGCGTCCCGAGTGGGTTTTGAGTATTGTCGGAAAAGTCAAGGCACGTCCCGAAAAATTGATTAACAAAAATCTTGTGACCGGTACCGTTGAAATGGAGGCCGCGGACTTAGAAGTATTAAACGAGTCCAAAACTCCGCCGTTTGAAGTTGATAAGGATACCTCTAAAGTCGAAGAGGAGCTGCGGCTAAAGTACCGCTATCTTGATCTTAGATCGGACAGGATGGTAAAAAACATCACGTTGCGCCACCACATTATCCGGTTTATCCGAGAATATTTGTGGAGTCAAGATTTTCGGGAGATCGAGACGCCGTATCTGACCAAGTCGACCCCTGAGGGCGCCCGCGAATTTGTCGTCCCCTCAAGACTTTTTTCGGGAGAATTTTACGTATTGCCCCAGAGTCCGCAGCAATTCAAGCAACTTTTGATGGTGGCGGGAATCGAAAAATATTTTCAAATTGCTCGTTGTTTTCGCGACGAGGATCAGAGAGGGGATAGGCAGCCGGAGTTCACTCAGCTCGATCTGGAAATGAGTTTTGTCGAAGAGGAAGATATCTTGAAGCTCACCGAGTCGTTGATGACGGACCTGACTAAAGCCGTATGTCCCGAAAAGCGCATAGCCATGGCGCCGTTTCCTCGAATTTCCTACAAAGACTCTATGGAAAAGTATCAAAGCGACAAACCCGATCTTCGTAAAGATAAAGGCGACAAAAACGAATTGGCCTTTGTCTGGATTGTGGGCGCGCCGTTGTTCAAATATTCCGCCTCCGAAAAGAAATTAGTGTCGTCGCATCATCCATTTACCATGCCTAGAGCGGAGGATTTGGAGATGCTGGACAAAGAGCCCGAAAAGGTTCGCGCCTACGCTTACGATCTGGTTTTGAACGGCTTCGAGGTTGCTGGCGGATCCGTTAGGATCCACAAAAGAGATATTCAAGAAAAAATATTCAAGCTCCTGGGCGTTTCAGAAGAGGAGAAAAATAGACGTTTCGGACACATGCTTGAGGCATTTGAATTTGGCGCGCCGCCGCATGGCGGGATAGCCAGCGGATTGGATCGACTTGTAACGATTTTGGCAGGGGAGGAAGTAATTCGGGAGGCGATGGCTTTCCCGAAGACGGGCGACGCTAGAGATCCTCTGATGGGAGCGCCTTCTCCGATTTCGGAGAAACAGCTGAAAGACGTTCATATCGAACTTTCCAAGGAAGCCAAAGGCAAGGCGTTAAAAACTGCTGACACTGAGACAAATGACTAAGACGAGACTCAACAAATATCTTGCCTCAACCGGTTTGTTTTCGCGCCGCTCGGCCGATGAGGCAATCAGAAGTCGACGAATAAGGATCAACGGACTCTTGGCAAATCTCGGTGATACGGTCGGCGATGAGGACAATATCGAGGTTGACGGTGAAAAAGTAAAGCCCGGGGCGCTCCGATATCTTGCTTATTATAAACCGGTTGGTGTTATCGCAACCAAGTCCGACGAACACGACAGAGAAACTATATATTCAACCGGAGAGGTTGATAAGTCGTTGTCATACGCCGGTCGTTTGGATATGGGTTCGGAAGGCCTGATGATTTTAACCAACGACGGAAATTTTATCGAGAGGCTTTCTCACCCTTCCGTAGAGATCGAAAAAGTGTATCAACTTACTCTTTCCGGCAGTCCCGAAAACCTAAAAAAAGTACCCGAGAGATTTTTATCGGGATTAAATATCGATGGAAAGTTAATGCGTGCCGACAAGGTGGTGAGGGAAAGGTCAAATGTGTTCAAAATCACCCTTCACCAAGGGTATAACCGTCAATTACGTAAAATGAGCGTAGAACTTAATCTGGGGGTGATTAGTCTCAAACGCATTCAAATAGGCAGGCTCAAACTGGGTGATCTAAAGCCCGGGGAGATAAAAAGCATTGATAAAAACATGGTAATGTAGTCATTCTGAACGCAGTGAAGAATCTCACCTATAGAATAAATCCTTCGCAAGCTTAAGGATGACATGTTTACTGGAAAATATTCATGACTAAATTGATAATTATACTTTCCTTAATCTCAAATGTTTTGGGATTAAACATCAACAACCAGGTGGTTGATAATTCCTTAAAAGAGGCAATTATTTTCAATCCGACCTCGACACCGCTGATGCAAAACGTTTATCCGGAGATAACTTCGGAACCGATCGTCATAAATAAAGCCTTAAGGGCCGGAGTGCTGGCAAAAAACTATATTCTGATGGATCTAAAATCAAATGAAATATTAGCTAAAAGCCATGAACACTCAAGAGTCCCGATTGCTTCAACAACAAAGATTATGACTGCATCCGTGGCGTTGGAAAATTACAATCTTGACGATGTCGTCACGGTTTCCCAGAAAGCCGCCGCTCAGATCGGTTCGGATTCGCGCCTGATCGCCGGCGAGAAAATGACGGTTCGTAATCTTTTGAATTGTATGTTGATAGTATCGGGCAACGACGCCGCCTACGCTCTAGCCGAGCACTATAGCGGGGGCGTCGAAGGTTTCGTCGATTTGATGAATAAAAAGGCCGCCTCGCTCAATATGGCAGATTCGCATTACCTTGATCCGGCCGGTTTGAGTCCGGATGGCTATTCATCGGCCTATGATTTGTCGATAATTGCCAGATACGCACTAAAGAATTCTGTTTTCGCCTCCATAGTCGGTACCGCTGAGACTACGGTTGACAATGTTGAGGGGACTCGACATCATGATCTTAAAAACTCCAATCGCTTAGTCAACGATTACGATTATCCCGGAGCGATTGGAGTTAAAACAGGTTACATTCCTGAAGCCGGACATTGTTTGGTCGGAGCCGCCAAAAGAAACAGCACCACTTTGATCGCCGTGATTCTAAACACAAACTACGATGATGTCACTGCTTCCGCCCTAGAGGCCAGAAAACTTTTAGACTACGGATTTGAGAACTACCGATTCCAATAAGTCATTTAAGTAACTTAGGATCAAAGGACAATCGTTTCCCAGATATCCAGGGCCGCTTTGGCGGCTTCGACCTGGGCAGTCTGTTTTGAGGAACCTTCTCCCTCCGAGATCAGTTTATCGTTTAGGTAAAGACCGACCTTGAATTGTTTGTTGTGATCCGGGCCGGCTTCGCTTATTACGGTATATGATGGCGTAATCGACCACTTCTCCTGAGCCAATTCCTGAAAACGGCCTTTTGGGTCTATATGTTGGCCACCGCTTATCACATCGTCAAGTTTATAGATAACGTACTTTTCAACGAAGTCAAAAGCGGTTTTGTAACCCTGATCTATATAGATGGCGCCAATCAGAGCTTCGAAGCAGTTGGCCAGCAGTAAATCTTTGGCCTTGCCGGTATTTTTGGCTTCGCCTCGACTGGTCATCAAAAGGATGTCTAGTTCCAGTTTTTTGGCTTCGTCCGAGAGCGACTTGCCGCGAACTATGGCGCTTCTCCAGTTGGTCAAAACCCCTTCCGGATGTTTATAATGTAGATACAAATATTCCGTGACAGCCAGTTCCAACACGGCGTCTCCAAGAAATTCCAATCGTTCGTTGTGCTCAAGTTGGCGGTTTTTATTTTCATTTAAATAAGAGCGGTGGATGAATACCCTCTCTAGAAGCTCGGGATTTTTGAATTTTAGACCAAGCTTAGTGGCGAGTCCTTCCAGTTTTTGATCCATAATAGTCTCCATTTTCGGAGCTATCGTTCGAACGTTAGAGAGAACTGTTTCTCTATTTCTCACTAAGGTTCGAAGAATAAGCTTTATTAATAAATAATGTTCTCTACTTCTGTTCCGGGTACAATGTTTTGTAAACCGTGCCCAAAACTCCGTTTATAAACTTAGAACTGTTGTCAGCGCCGAACTGTTTGGCCAGTTCGATAGATTCGTCTATAGCCACTTTGGGCGGGACATCTTTCTCGTATTTCAGCTCGTAAATAGCGATCTCAAGGATTATCCGGTCAATCGGGGTGATCTGATCGATTGGCCATTCCGGAGCGGACGCGCTGATAATTTTGTCCAGTTCAGTCTGATTTTTTAACACGCCGTCCACCACAAAATTGTAGAACTCCTCGTCGACATTACCGTCAAACTCGTGGATATTCCGATTCTTGATTTCGGCAACGTCAGAACCGGAACGAAAATCAATTTCGTACAAAGTTTGCATCGCAACCAGACGTGAAAGGTGTCTATTCATAATTCAGCTGATACGTTCACCACAGATTTTACTCTCTGATTTACACTGCAAATGCAGTAATGCTGTCATCGCTAGAATCGATCGGTTCTGATCTACGGCATTGATCAGTGGAGGCCACTACGCCATTATTTACTGATGATCTGCTTTCCTTGGTAGGTGCCGCAGTTGGGGCAGACTTGGTACTTTACTTTGGCTTGGTGGCATTTATCACAAAATATCAAAGCCGGTTTTTCCAGCTTGATCTGGCTTCGTCTGCTACCGGTTCGGCTATTGCTTGTTCTTTTTTTCGGCTGGGCCATGTTTTTTTCCCTTCAAGGCTACAAATGGGCTATTAATCTCTATAAATGGTTTACAATCACACTTTTTAATATTGTTGTCGTTTCCGCAGTTGGCACACAGTCCTTTACAATCATCTCGGCAAAGCTCCTTGATCGGCTGATTAAGCAGTATTTGCTCATTCAACAATTCCTCAAGAGGGTATTGATAATTTTTCAGATGGACGACGTCTTGGTTTTTGATTTCAAGATCGGATTTGAAATTATATCCGGTGGTAATTTTCTTCAAACATCTATCGCAATGTGTCGAAAGTGAAAGCCTGCCGCCAAGATCGATCAGAATGCCATTTTCTGTCCGGTTCATTTTGGCGGATAAAAGAACCTCCACTTTTGTCCCCGGTTCCTTGGTACTCTTCGAGACAAACGACGACTCGATCTCATCGTTTGCAATCGCGCCGACAGGACTAAGAAATATTTCCTTTAAATAAAGTGCGATCATACTATCTATTAATAACACAAATACGACTTTCGATCAAGATTTCTACTGTCCACCCGCCGGGTGGACAGTAGAAATGACAGGGTCAAGTGACGAAATTGATCAGGCGGTTTTTGACAATAATTGTTTTTGATATCGATTTGCCGTCAAGGATTGCCTTTATCTTCGGCCGAGACTTGGCTTGCTCGGTTAATTTGTCGTCGGCTAAACCCGATTCAACCTCGATAATATCTCGATTCTTTGAGTTTATCTGAATGACAATATTTACCTTCTCGTCTTTAATCTTGGACTTGTCCGGTTTTGGCCAGTTTGAGAGGTAAATATTATCGTCAAATTTATTAATTTCCCAAAGCTCCTCGCAAAGATGCGGGGCAAAAGGGTATAGGAGCCGCAGAAAAACTGATTTAGTCTCATTCGAGACGGTTTTTTGTTTCAATAGTATATTGTTAAACTCCATCAGCTTGGCGACCGGAGTATTGAGCTGAAACTGTTCAATGTCGCTTGAAACGTCGACGATCAGATGCTGGAGTATACTCTCGATTTTAGGATCTGCGCTGCCCTCAGCTTTTTGCATATTTTCCCAGACCTTTTTGAAAAAACGCCAGACGCCGGATATGCCCTTATCGTCCCAGGCCAGGGTCTGGTCGTGCGGCCCCATAAACATGACATAAGTTCGGGCTGTATCTGCGCCGTATTTGCTTACAATTTCATCCGGCCTAACTACATTACCTATGGATTTAGACATCTTCCTTCCGTCTGAGGCCAAGATAATACCGTGCGGAACCCTCTTTTCGTAAGGCTCTTTGACCGGCGCAACGCCGATATCATACAAAAACTCATTCCAGAAACGCGAGTATAAAAGGTGAAGCGTGGTATGCTCCATCCCGCCCTCGTATACATCAACCGGCATCCAGTAGGCCAGTTCTTTTTGTTTTTCTTTAAATGTATTACCAATATTTTGAGATTTAAGATCTGAATTTTGATTTAAAGCGTAAGCGAGAAAATACCAGCTAGATCCGGCCCAGTTTGGCATTGTATCAGTCTCGCGCATTGCGGGACCGCCACATTTGGGGCAGGTGGTATCGACCCAATCCGTCATCTTTGAGAGAGGTGATTTTCCATCATCTGTCGGCTCATAGTGTTTGACTTTAGGAAGCACGAGGGGTAAATTATCATCATTTAGAGCAATCCAGCCAGGGTTTTGAATCTCGCCCAGGGTAAAATTATGACTTTGAATTTTGAACTTTTGATTTTGGATTTTATTAGAGTTTGGGATTTCGAGTTTAGAATTTTCGATAAGTTTTTTGCAATTTTGGCAAAAAACTATTGGCATCGGTTCTCCCCAATAATGCTGACGAGAGAAAACCCAGTCCCTGAGTTTGTATGATACCGACGATTCACCGGACCCATCTTCGGTTAGTTTATCGGTAATATTTTTTATTGCATCCTCGGATTTTTGTCCGTTGAACTCCCCCGAGTTGATGATGATGCCATGACCATCGAAAGCAGTCTCGCCGTTTTCGTACTGATCCCAGTAGTATTTATTACTTGGCTGATTCAGATATGATTTGATTTCTCTTCTATCCTTCCAAACTCCTGTATGATTTTTGGTATGTTCAATTTCGGGCTCATGGTGCGAGCCATCGGCGAGTGTGACAATAAAACATTCAGATATTGAATACCGGTTTTCGTCTCTATGACGGGCAAAAAAATTATTGTGAGTCACAATACTGATCTTTTCGATTGATTCAATGTTTTGGTAACCGGTTTCTTCGATTACTTCACGCTTGGCCGCTTCCTCAGCTGTTTCGCCGTCATCAATTCCTCCGAGGACAAATGAGTGCCAGCCGAACTTTTCCCAGTTGAGGCAGTAGATCTTATCTTCTTTCCAGTGCTTGACTATAGCGCAGATCATCTTTCGCTCAACCGTCTCTTTGTCCGGTCTTATTGCGTCTTCTCCGGCCGTAGTGGTATAAAACGGAGCCACGACTTGCTTGATTTCGAGGTCGTACTTCTTGGCAAATTCCCAGTCGCGTTCGTCGTGGGCCGGTACACCCATTATCGCGCCGGTACCGTATGTGGACAGTACGTAATCGGCAATAAAAATCGGAATTTCTTCCCCGTTGATCGGGTTTACGGCCTTAATACCCTTTATTTCAATGCCTGTTTTATCTTTGTTCAACTCCGTTCTTTCAAGGTCAGATTTACACTTGGCTTGATCAATGTAAGAATCGACTTCATGTAAGTTTGAGATTTGAGGTCTGAGATTTGAGATAACATTATGTTCCGGCGATACCACCATGAAAGTCGCCCCAAATAGCGTGTCGGGCCGCGTAGTAAAGACCTCAAGAAATTTGTTATCAGTAATCCGTCTACCGTTATTGTCATCCCGGGCTTGACCCGGGATCCAGTCTGAATCGGAGGTCTGGATTCCTGCTTTCGCAGGAATGACAGAGGTGGCTGTTGGAATTATGTCAAAGCGGATTTTTGCGCCTTTTGAGCGACCGATCCAGTTTATTTGCTGGGTCTTGACCCGTTCGGGGAAATCAAGATCTTTCAATCCATCCAATAATTTATCTGCGTACTTAGTGATGCGGAGCATCCATTGGCTGACTTTCTTTTTGATAACCAAAGCGCCGCATCGCTCGCACCTGCCATCGATCACTTCTTCGTTGGCCAAACCGATCTTGTCTTTGGGACACCAGTTTATCGGTATGTCGGCTTTGTAGGCTAGTCCGTGCTTGAAAAGTTGCAAAAAGATCCACTGAGTCCAGCGATAATATTTGGGATCAGAGGTATCGATTTCTCTGTCCCAGTCGAGAAAATATCCCAGCATCTTCTCCTGCTTGGTAATCTTGGCAATATTTTCCTTAGTTGCCACTGAGGGCTGGATTTTGTACTTGATGGCGTAGTTCTCGGTCGGTAAACCGAAAGAGTCCCAACCGATCGGAGTCATAACGTTATAACCTTCCAGTCTCTTCTTGCGGGCAAAGACATCGACAGCCGTCTGACCGCGCAAGTGTCCCATATGAAGACCATCCCCTGAGGGGTAGGGGAATTCAAAAAGAGTGTAAAATTTGGGTTTGTCGGAGAAATCCTTAGCTCGCCATTTGTCGGCGTTCTCGTCCCAAATCTGCTGCCATTTTTGCTCGATCCGAGCCGGGTCATACTTTTCCATAATCAGATATTATCAAAACTACATAAAAAAGACCAGAATTATCAAATTTTCGATCGCTCCGGCCTCTTGGCATCTTACTGCAGATAAATATAAAATTAAAAATACGGCGACTATCACATAGAAAACGCTCGCCTAAGGTCGCTCATGGCCCGTTTCACCTCGGCAATGTATTCGGTCTGGATCTGTCGTTGTTTTGATTCATAGTTTGCAGTCGCGGTGCGCATCGCATCCGCGCCGACAGAAGGATTCCCGATGGTATTTTTTTTGAATAACAAATTGGCGGCACGCACCTTGCTATTGTAAGTATTTTTTATGTTTGCGTCTTTATCGCTTTTATTGGCGCAAGCGCGCTTAGCGTCTTGAGCGACGGCAAGCAAGGATTGATCGCGGACCTTAACGCTGTTCAGCCAAGCGCCTTGATTGGCGGCAGTAAACTTGCCGAGCTGGTCTGCATAGTCTTTTCTGAGCGATTTTTCGGCGGCGCGTTTGTTATCGACGGCCTGATGAAATTTAGTCCGAAATGTCGCTATCGCTTGTGGCGCTCGCCCTTTGGAATCACGCTCCAGTTTGGAAATACGGGCATCGGCGTCTTTTAGCCAGGCATTTCGCCGGTCGCTGAGTTTTTTGTCGTCAACTACGGACAAGGTACCGGATTTGTTGCGCTGATCGTTGTCGGATTTGGCCATCACCGCCTGAATTCGTTGGTCGGCGCTCTGACAAAAAGACGTTGGTGCGACAGCCGAACTTACACCGACATTGATAAAAATCATCGGTACTAGAGCTAGAAAACCGCAGACTAAGATAAGATACTTCTTCACTTCGGAGCCTCCGTGAAAATAATATTTTCGATCGAGTGAAAATTGAGCGCGCGATCGTCGTAGTTTTGATTGCCGTGACCATCGGAATAAAAGGCTTCGCTCAGCGGCGTAACTTTATCATCGACCAGGCCGACGTCGTGTACCAGACCTTCAAGCAGCCCGATTTTATGATAGAGCGTGACTCCCGCCGGAATACTTGGCGGCAAAAAGCGTTCCTCCTCGGTATTTTGCATATATGACAACAGGAGTTTGGTATGTTCGGGACTTAGCAACTGTCCCTGATAAAGTTTGCTCAGCATGAGCGACATTTCACTGGGTTTGACAAAATTACCATCGTAGATGAAACTGTTGACGCCGATAGAATGACTGTAATTTTCGAGGTTCTCGCCACCCAACAGGTTGTTGAACAAAGCCCACGAGTCGTTGTCGCTTTGATTGATCAATTCGTGCAACTGAAAGTCGGCCGGGAAAGCGCCGATTTGATCGTCCAGACTATACTGCTTCTGCTCCACTTTCTGGAGAAATGCGCAGGCGGTTAGCAATTTTGTGGTGCTAGCGGCTGTAAAAGGCTTGTCAGGGACTCCGGCAGACAGCAGTAAATCTCCGGTCGAGGCGTTGCGGACCGAGACAGCCCAGTCGATGCCGCTCAACTGATTCACATAGTCCTGAACCGCTTGCTGTGCATTTGACCAGAGAAGAACGGTGCTCGCCCCGGGATTCGCTTCCGGAGCCAGATTGTTTTCCAACGAAGAAACGGAGTTTGAGACCTCTGTTTTTTTGTCGGCTGAGGTTGAGGCCGGAGCGGACGGCGGAGATGACTTCGAGTCCGAGACCGAGCTCGCGTTCGGGGCCGTATCTAAACCGGTCGAATTACCCACCTTTGTCACCATCGGATTACTTGGATCATTGAAAAAGATCTGGTCGGTGAACATTTCCAGAATAGCTTCGGCGCGCTTTTTGGCATCCAGCATGCCCAGATATCTGACATAAAGTATGGAAGCCGTGGCCACCGTGGCCACTACAAGCAAAGCAGCCAAAACTATCAGAATGCTATGGATTTTGGAAAAGTTTCTGATCCCTCTCATTTGGTGCCTTTTGATTTGTAGACCCAGTTTAGACTTTTTAATTTTGTTCGAATCGTATTCAACGTAACCGCTCACTGTCATTTCGAGCGAGTCATCGAGCGACCTGCCTGCCTGCCGGCAGGGAAATCCCCTGCGTGATATACAATAGCGGATCAGGAGATTTCTCGTCCTTCGACAAGCTTAAGGATGTCGAAATGACAATACAGTGAGTGGTTACTCGTCGAACTGTTGACAAAGTGTAAAGTTTTGTTTACATTGTATTTTACAGGGACGACGAGTAATTAACGAGGAGTCGATATGTTGAAACCACTTGGGGATCGTGTGTTAATTGAGCCTTTGGCGGCGGAAGAGGTGACTAAGTCCGGAATCGTTCTGCCGGACAGCGCCAAAGAGAAACCGGCTGAGGGGAAAGTTATCGCCTTGGGAACGGGTAAGACCGGCAAAGATGGTCAAAAGATCGCTTTTGAAGTCAAAGTCGGCGACAAGGTTCTCTACGGCAAATACGCCGGAGACGAGATCAAGATCGACGGGGCGGAGTACAAGATTTTAAAAGAAGATGAGATTCTTGGAATTTTGTAATAATTCCAAAACTGAAAGACGTAGAGAGATATAGAAGGCATGGTTAGACAATTGCCCGGCAATGTCTATCAACGCCTAGCTATGTCTCACAATCTCTATCAGATTATCTAACTACGAAGGAGTTAAAATGAGCAAACAAATCAAATTTTCAGAAGATGCCCGGGCCGGACTAAAGAAAGGTGTCAACATTCTCGCCGATACGGTTAAAGTAACTCTGGGGCCCAAAGGCCGAAATGTAGTCCTAGACAAAGGATTTGGTAGTCCGACTATTACCAACGACGGCGTGACTATTGCCAAAGAGATCGATCTTGAGGATAAGTTCGAAGATATGGGTGCCCAACTGATCAAGGAAGTCGCCCAGAAAACCAACGACGTGGCTGGCGACGGAACCACCACCGCCACTATATTGGCCCAGAAAATGATCAACGAAGGGCTTAGAAACGTGGCCGCCGGCGCCAACCCGATGGCCATAAGACACGGCATCGAAAAAGCCGCCGAAACGGCTGTGGCGGCCATCAGCACCAATGCTAAAGCGGTGGCCGGCAAGGAGGAGATCGCTCAGGTTGCTTCCATCTCAGCCGCCGACCCGGAAGTCGGCCGCCTAATCTCCGAAGTCATGGATATGGTCGGCAAAGACGGCGTCATCACTGTTGAGGAATCAAACACCATGGGCCTAGACAAGGAGGTTGTCGAAGGTATGCAGTTTGACAACGGCTTCATTAGCCAGTACATGGTGACGGACACAGCCAGGATGGAAGCAGTCTACGAGAACCCCAGTATCCTTTTGACCGACAAAAAAATCGCCTCGATTCAAGAAATTCTACCTCTTCTGGAATCTATGGCACAGGGCGGTAAGAAAGACTTAGTCATCATTGCCGATGAAGTCGAGGGCGAGGCCTTGGCTACACTCGTGCTAAACAAAATCCGCGGTTCTTTTAACGCTCTGGCTGTCAAAGCTCCGGGATTTGGAGATAAGCGGAAAGAGATGCTGGAAGACATCGCCGTTATCACCGGTGGACAAGTTATCTCTGAAGATACCGGTATGACGCTGGAAAAAGCTACGGTTGAAATTCTCGGCTCAGCCCGTAAAATTGTCGCCGACAAAGAAAATACCACCATTATCGAGGGTAAAGGCGACAAAGGCAGGATCAAAACTCGAATCGCTCAGATCCGAACTCAGCTCGAAAAATCAACTTCGGATTTCGATAAAGATAAACTCAAGGAGCGTTTGGCTAAACTGTCCGGCGGGGTAGGCGTGATCAAAGTCGGCGCCGCTTCCGAAGTGGAGCTCAAAGAGGTTAAGCACCGTGTCGAAGACGCGGTTGAAGCCACCAAGGCGGCCGTGGCCGAAGGCATCGTGGCCGGCGGCGGCGTTGCCTTGGTCGATGTGATCGCTAAGCTGAAAAATATCGGCGTCTCGGCCGAGGAACAGGTCGGTATCGACATTGTCAAAAAAGCCCTTGAAGAGCCGATGCGCCAGATCGCTGAAAATGCCGGCAAGGAAGGCTCGATAGTTCTTGAAACCGTTCGAAAAATGAAACCGGGCGAAGGCTACAATGCCGCGACCGATGAATATGGCGATATGGTTAAGTTCGGCATCATTGATCCGGCTAAGGTTACCAAGTCAGCCTTGCAGAATGCCGCTTCTGTTGCTGCCATGGTTCTGACCACTGAAGCGGTTGTGGCCGAGCGGCCAAAGAAAGATGAACCGGCGATGCCGCAAATGCCCGGCGGTATGGATTTCTAAGGTTGAAAGTTATAAAGTAAAAAGTTTATAAAGTAGGTTGAATTAGCAAAAAATCACCCTGAGTAAAATCGAAGGGTGGTTTTTTGCTATCTTGTGAGTAGATTCCCGTCTTCACGGGAATGACAGAGAGACAGGAATGTTGGTGAACAGATCATTTTATAACTTTCTACTTTATAACTTTACGAACTTTTGACTAACCTACGCCAGTTCTGTTTCGCCGACGGTGTCCGATTGTTCCATGACTGCCAGTGCTTCGAAGTCGTCTTTAACCACTATACCTTTATGATCTATTTTGATGATCGCATTGTACGGAATTATCCGATCGGACAGGAGATGGCGGACGTAGATTTTGGCCAGGCAGAGTGTCTCATCGTTAATCAGAAAATCGTTGACTCGGCCCAAGTATTTGCCGCTCTTAGTCTTGACATTTCTGTTTATCAGCCCGAATTTCTTTTTGTAGAGCTCGTGAACTCGGATGACCTCGTTGATGTCAGAGATCTTATCGGCATTGCCTATCAATACCGCAGTCGATAAAAGCTGGGTTATGTCCCGAGAAGCGATCAGCTGGTCTTTCGAAATTAGTCCGCCGACTTTAACAATTAGACCCAGCACCTTGCCATCTTTGGGTTCCACCACCACGTCGGATAGGACCGCAACCTTTTGCTGTCCCTCGAGCTCAATAACGGGGAGGCTATTCAACTTTGAGAATAAAATAAGCATTACCACTATATTAAGTGTTTTGGGAAAGAGTATCAATGGCCCCCCTCGCAAATCTACAAATTTAACAAAAATACAAATGGGCTGGACGCAAAAAAGTTGGCTATGAGGAGATTTTTTAGGATGAGCTCTATTTGTATTTTCGTAAGATTCGTATATTCGCGAAGGAGAGAAATCAGGCACGCTCGATGTAGGCGCCGGTGCGCGTATCTACTCGGACTTTGTCGCCGGTTTTGATAAAGAGGGGGACCTGGACGGTTAGGCCGGTCTCGAGCTTGGCAGCTTTGGTGGCGCCGGAGGCGGTGTTGCCCTTGACCCCGGGCGGAGCTTCGACGACCTCAAAATCCATTTTTATGGGGAGATCGATATTGATCGGTTCATCGTTGTAGTAGAGAATTGCGGTCTCGGCGCCTTCGACCAGATAATTTATTAGATCGCCAATTCTGGATTGATCAATGGAAAATTGCTCGTAGTTTGAGTTATCCATGAAGAGAAAAACATCACCTTGCCGGTATAAATAAGCCGCAGATTTTCGCGAGAGATTGGCTTCGTCCACCTTGTCGGCACCCTGAAAAGTTTTGTCCAAAGTCGCTCCGGTCATCAAGTTTTTGAGTTTGGTTTTCACAATAGACCCGCCCCGTCCCTGTTTGTGCTGGGCATAAAAAATCACCTCGTAGGGCTGTCCGTCGAGGCTGATCTTGGTGCCGGTTTTTAAGTCAGTAATGCTTAACATAATTTTCAAGTATCAAGTCTCAATTATCAGTTAAGTATCAATTTTCAAGAATCAGTTAGAGTGAGAACACCAGCCGGATCAAATCTTGACCATTGATACTTGATAATTGATCATTGTTTAGTTCAATTTTCAATTGAACTAAAAAGGGATGTCTTCAATATTTATCTCTTCCTCTTCATCCGGCGTGTCTTCCTTGGGACTTTTGGACCCTTGGACTTTAGACTCTTTTGCCGGTTTGGAGATCTCATCAACCGGATTTTCTTGAACCGGCTCATCGACTGGGCTCTGGCTCGAAGGAGCATAGTCGCTCGAACCACCGGGCTTGCCGGAAAGCGCTATCAGATTTTCAGCCACTATCTCGGTTTTGAAACGCTTGACCCCGTCTTGGCCTTCCCATGAATGGGTGCGAAGGCGGCCTTCGACGAAAGCCGGAGCGCCTTTTCTTAGGACTTGGGTTGCAATCTCGGCCAGCTTACCCCAGGCGGTCACGTCGTGAAACTCGACTTCATCGGTTGCGTTACCATCCTGGCCGGTCCAGCGGCGGTTAGTGGCGACGCCAAACGAAGTCACGGCGGCGCCATTCGGAGTGTAGCGCATCTCCGGATCCCTGGTCAAGTTGCCGATGATCATCACTTTGTTTAGATTCAACATAAGGCCTCCAAAATTACGAAGTAATTTTGCCCTTCCGTAGTCCGTTCTGGGTGGACGAAGGAGGGCGGAGTCAACTAAATTATATTGTAGATACCACACGGATTTTAACACGGATAGACCACGGTTTAAACAGCCGTGTAAATCTGTGTCGTGATCCGTGTGGTTTCCTCAACTTATTTAACCGTATACGGTAGAATAGCCAAAAACCGGGCGCGTTTGAGAGCGAGCGCCAACTGCCTTTGATGACGGGAACAACAACCGGTGCGTCTGCGAGTTTCGATCTTCGCCCAGCGCGAAAGATATTTGCCGAGCATTTGCCCGTCTTTATAATCAATTTCCTTCACCTTGTTGTGGCAAAAAACACACTCGCGGTTGATCGGCACAAATTTTTGTACGTAAGCCATAAAATTCCTTAGTCTATAGTCCAGAAGTCTTAAAGTCTTAGAGATCCTTTCGGACTTTCGGACTTATAGACTCTTAGACTGTTTTATTCTTATAAGTCGTCTCCTAAAATATCGGCCAGTTTGTCGTCGAGTTTCTTGAGGCGTTCGGCTTCGTCCTCGGCCTTGTGATCCTTCGACTCGCTGACTTGCTCAGGACGGTTCTCTAGAGCCGGTTTCTTTTTCGATTCTGCTTTTTCGGTTTTTGATTTGACTTCTTCGGTAACTTTTTCTTTTGTGTCTGTCGTGATTTTTTCTGTCATCCCGGACTTAATCCGGGATCCAGTCTGGATTCCTGCCTTCGCAGGAATGACAAGTGAAGAGGCAGGAATGACGACTTTATCACCTTCGACTGTTTCTTCAGTTTCGACTTTTTCGACAGTTTTCTTTACTTGCGGCTTCTTGACTTTTTTGGCCGACTTCTCGATCTTTTCCTCTAAAATTCCATCGCCTGATTCAACAACAGCCGCACTTTTTTCCTTGAGATCGGGGCTTAGAACTTCGGATTGAGATATTCCTTCCGGACTTTTGGACTCAAGGACTTCGGACTGATTATCTCTCTTGGCCATCAGGTCATAGCTGGCTTCGGTTTCGCCTTCGACCTGCTCGACGCTTCTCTCGCCACCGATCGCTTCGGCAATTTCTTTTTCGCTCGCAGCTTCAAGTTTTTCTTCAAGGATCGAGACATGCTCGACGCTTCTTAGAACTATCAGATGCCGCAAAACTTCTTGGATCAGACGAATATCATGCTCAATTTCTTGGAGTTCTTTGCCTTCAACCTTGAAATTTACCACATGGTAAGTGGCAAATTCATTCTTTTTGATCTCGTACGCCAAGCGTCGGCGGCCAAGATTTTCGGCTTTAGCGACGGAGCCGCCGGCCTCGGTGATCAGTTTTTTAATCTTATCCAAAACGGCCGCCTGCTTATCTTCGGCGACATTATCGGCAACTAGGAATACCAGTTCGTACTCTCGCATAAATTTCTCCTTGTGGCCTTCGTAATTCCCATGAGTGTGGGCGAAGCCCCCGATGTTCATTGGGGGAAGTTTTAATTGTAGAACAAGCTTTAGCTTGCAGATAACAGACTAAAGTCCGGTCTCAATTACCTTGAGCCCACCCTTCAGGGTGCTTATTAACATGCTAAAGCACGGTCTCTAATAATCCTAACTTATCAAAAAAATGTTTCAGAGTCAAACGACGCCGGTCATTCTGAGCTGAAAGTGAAGAATCTAGGGCCGATTCTAGATCGAATTCCAATTCGCTATGTTAGATCCTTCGGCTCGAGGACTTGTTCAGGATGACACAGGGGAGTCAAACGTTGAATTTAAACAAGCAAATATCGCCGTCTTTCATCAGGTAGCTTTTGCCCTCGGTTCGGACGAGGCCATGGGCCCTGGCGCCGGCCCAGCCGTTGTTGGCCACAAAATCTTGATAATTAACTACATCAGCGGCGATAAAGCCTCGTTCGAAGTCGGTGTGGATGACGCCGGCGGCCTGAGGAGCGGTGAAGCCTCGTTCTATCGTCCAAGCTCGGGTCTCTTTCTCGCCGGAGGTGAGGTAAGTCATCAATCCCAGCGCCTTGTACGCTTCTTTGATGAGGTGATGAAGGCCGGATTCCTTTATGCCTAGAGACTCGAGGTATTCAGCCTTGTCACCATCCGGCAAATCATTCAACTCGGCCTCAACTTTGGCGCTTATGGGGATGAAATTGTAATCAGTTATCAGTATTCCGTTATCCGTTTGGTTATTGTTTCTTGCCTCGGAGGGGTCCTCGGCCTGTCGAAGGATTTCTTTGAATTTGACTAGTTGTTCTTCCGAACAATTAGCCACATACAAAATAGGCTTTTGGGTCAGAAGCATCAGGTCTTTTAGATGTTCGTTTTCCTCGTCGGTAAGTTCGACTTCTCGGGCGTTTTTGCCCTCGTCTAGCGCCTGTTTTAGTTTCTTCAACCCCTGAATACGGATAACCGATAACCGATCACCCGATTTAATATCTTTCTCCGCCGAAGCTATCCTCTTCTCTAGAGTTTGTAAGTCGGCCAGCTGAAGCTCAGTCTCTATGGTTTCGATATCGCTCATCGGATCCAGCTTTTCCTCAATGTGCGTGACATTTTTGTCCTCAAAAAATCGCACCACCATAGCAATGGCTGAGCATTCGCGGATGTGAGCTAGGAATTGGTTGCCCAACCCCTCGCCCTTGGAAGCGCCGCGCACCAAACCGGCGATGTCGACAAACTCAACTACCGCCGGAATTATTTTTTCGGACTTAGAAATCTCGGCCAGCGGTTTTAGCCGTTCATCCGGCACCTCAACTATGCCGACATTGGGCTCGATGGTGCAAAAAGGGTAGTTGGCCGCCTCGGCTTTTGACCCTTTAACCAAGGCATTAAATAATGTCGATTTACCCACATTGGGCAACCCGACAATCCCGATCTTGAGGCTCATATTCCAACTTTCAGTGTTCTAGAATATTTTTTCATGAGAATAAAATACCAGAAACGGAAGTATAATTCCATTGTGGTATAGGCTGAAAACGGAAACTTAACACGTCAAAACAGCTATTTCTCAAGTTTTTTCATAAAGAAGATTTGGCCAATGACCGCCAGAAGAAGTGCCGAGAGGACGGGGAGGCACCAGGCCACCGGGTTTAAGGGAGCGGTGGAGAGAATGGATTGAAAAGATTTGAGGTAGACAACAGAAAATAACAGACCGAGAGAAACAATTTCCGCCAGGATCAGGTACGTATTATCAAATATTTTCGGGCTCAAGATCGAACCTCTGAAATCAAGGTGCGTCATCCAGATACTGATTATCTGACAAAGTGCAATGGTGGCGTAAGAGGCGGTGGTGGCGACAGTGTAAGGATAGCCGAAGCGATGAAGCAGGTAGAAGGAAATATTGGCGCCGGCTCCGACTACCAAGCCGGTGACCAGTATTTTAGTAATATTTCTTTGGTTCAGCAAACTGATGCCTCGATGCTGAGCCGGCTCGCGCATCAAAGATTGATCGCCCTTGTCGGCGGCTAAAGAAAGCGATGGCAGGACGTTGGTCCCAAGATCAATGGCTAGGATTTGAACGGCAATAATGGGCAAAGGTAATTGCAGTAATATCCCGAGTACGACCGTAAAGAGCTCGCCGGCGTTGTTGGCAAAAACGTAATAAACTATTTTTTGGATGTTTTCAAAAATAATCCTGCCTTCGTAAATGGCTTTGACAATGGTGGTAAAGTTATCGTCCAAGAGAATCATATCGGCGGCTTCCTTGGCCACATCGGTGCCTTTTTTACCCATTGAGACGCCGATATCGGCCCGTTTCAAGGCCGGGGCGTCATTGACTCCGTCTCCGGTCATGGCCACGATCTCGCCCAGAGCTTGCAGATTTTCAACTATTTTGAGCTTGTGTTCCGGGTCTATCTCGGCAAAGACAACATTTTTTTGCAGGACATTCCGTAGCTCCAAGTCGCTCATCCGGTTGACTTCCAAACCGGTAAAAATATGATCAGATTTATCATTGAATAAATTAATTTTCTTGGCTATCGCCAAGGCGGTTTTAAGGGAATCACCGGTAATCATATTGACCCGAATACCAGCCAGGTGACAATTCTTGACCGCTTCTACAACTCCCTCTTTGATGGGGTCGGACAGACCGACAATCCCCAAGAAATCTAGTTTGGCTTCCAATTTTAGATCGAAATCCTTTAGGGTCTTACCCTTAAGGTTTTTTGGTGTTTTAAAGCCTTTGGGCAAGCGTTTGTAGGCAAAAGCCAGATTATGAAGCGACTGTTCTGAAAAATTATCTGAAATTTTCTGAATCCGACGATTTAGCGGACCGGAAAGATTGGCAGCTTTGACAACTTTTTCCGGTAAACCCTTGGTCAGGAGCCAAAACGCCTCGTCGATTTTTACGACCACCGACATCATTTTACGCTCGGAGGAGAAAGGTATCTCGTGGATAATCGAATAATATTTGCGTAGTTTTTCGAAATTGACCCGATTCTTGGTTAAATATTCCAGCAGGCTGATTTCGTTGTAGTTGCCGGAAAGTTTGCCGTCGACCGCTTCCGCGTGATTGCAGAGCGCAAAGATATTTTTGATAATATCAAGCTCGGCGACTTTGAGCTGGTCTATCCTGATCTTCCCTTGCTTTAATGACCAGAATGTCTCGATCTCCATCTTGCCTTCAGTGATCGTACCGGTTTTATCGGTACAGATAACCGTAGCGGCGCCGAGGGATTCGGTGGAGGTGAGTTTTTTGACCAGGGCATTTTTCTTAGCCAGCCGGCTGGCGGCTAGAGAGAGGGCTACGGAAACGGTCGCCGGCAGGCCTTCCGGGACAACCGCGGCTGCCAGCGCTAGGGCAAAAAGAAAATTGGACATCAGATCTTTGCCGGTGAAAGCGCCGTAGATGACTACCACGGCCAGAATGATGATGGCAATTCTGGCCACCAGTTTGCTCATTTGATTTAACTTTTTTTGTAGAGGGCTGAAACTGCGTTTGATGCCGGTGGAGAGGCTGGCAATCTTACCGAAGCGAGTTGAAAAACCGGTAGAAATAACCGCTGCTTTAGCCGAGCCGCCGACAACCGTGGTACCCATAAAGACCATATTTTCGTCCGTTTGATGGTTAGAAAGAAGCGCTTCTTTGGGGACGGGATGGGATTCTCCGGTCAAGGTACTCTCGTCTGTTTTAAGGCCGTAAGATTCCAGAATAATAGCATCGGCCGGAATATCTTCTCCGGCGGCTATGACTATGACGTCTCCCAGTACCACCGACTCGGACAAGATCTCGGTTTCTCTGCTGTTTCTGAAAACCCGTACCTTTTGTGGCAGCAGTTCGGAAAGGCTAGAGAGCGTTTTTTCGATCTTGAACTCTTGGAAAAAGCCGATCATGGCATTGACGGCCACGATCAAAAACATTATTCCGGCGTCCCGGAAAGAGTTAAAAATAAAGGCCAGAGTTCCGGCAACCAACAAAATAATCACCATCAGATCGGTAAATTGCCGGCCGATCATCCGGATCCAACCGCTTTTATCTTTCTTTTTCAAACTGTTCCGGCCGTATTTCAGGAGTCTTTTTTGAACTTCATCTTCAAAAAGACCGGTTTCGCGGCTTTTGTATTCCTCTAAAACATCAAGTGCTCTTTTGGAAACCATAACTTACCTAAGAAAAATTGAAAGGTGACCGCCACTGATCAATTCCACTGATTAAAAATCGATCGGTCTCAATCTGTGGTGTAAATCTGTGGAGGTCGTAGTATGTATTATATTTATTATAATCAATTTCACTCTTTTTATCATCCCTCAGTCGTGGTAATATCAGATTATGAATAATCTAGTCTTGATTGACGGCAACGCGGTGGTGCATCGGGCGTATCACTCTATGCCAAAAACTTTTACTGATCCGGAGGGCAACCCGACTAATGCGGTTTACGGGTTCGCCTTGACCTTGATTCGTGTTATCGAGGACCTAAAACCGGAATACATAGTCTGCTCTTTTGATCTGGCCGGCCCGACTTTTCGCCACCACAAATTTGAAGACTACAAATCTACTAGAGTCAAGGCTGACCAGGAACTATACGATCAAATTCCGGTTATAAAGCAACTGGTGGAAACTTTTGGTATCAAAGTTTTGGAAATGCAAGGGTACGAAGCAGATGATGTTATTGGGACGGTGGTGAAAAGACTGAGCTCTACTTTTTGTCATTCCCGCGAAGGTGGGAATCTCCCCAATCAATTAGCAGATTCCCGCTTTCGCGGGAATGACGGCAAGAGAGACGGGAATGGCAGTGTTGGTGTTAAGATCTACATAGTGACGGGGGACAAAGATACCTTCCAGTTGGTCAACGGCGATGTTTTTGTTTATGATCTAAAGCAGGGTGCAAACGGTCCGCGCATTATTAATCGTGATGTCATCAAGACCAAATACGACTTAGAGCCGGAGGATTTTGTTGATCTCAAGGCCTTGGCCGGCGACGCCTCAGACAATATCCCCGGAGTCCCGGGGATCGGTGACAAAACGGCAACGGAGCTTATTCATAAATTCGGGTCTTTAGACCGAATTTATGAAAGTCTAAAAGTCAAGGAGTCCAAAAGTCCAGAGAACAAGTCGCAAAACTCTGGTCATTCCCGCGAAGGTGGGAATCTCCCCAATCAATTAGCAGATTCCCGCCTTCGCGGGAATGACACAACAGGTGCAATTAAACCGCGGATCAAAGATTTACTCATAAAACACAAAGATCAGGCCTATCTTTCCCGGGAGCTCGCGACCATCCACAAAGATGTGCCGGTGGAGTTCACTCTTGAAGATTTGAAATGGGGAGAGTACGATAAGGAGAAATTACGGCTGCTGTTCGAAAAACTGAATTTTCGTTCGTTGCTCGCCAGATTTGGGAGGGCGAGCAGGACTGAAGGACCGAAGAACCAAGAAACCGAAAAACCTGAGGCTGAGGCTCAAAAGAAGAACCAACAGTTGAAACTGTTATAATTGCAAGCCTTGTATTTCCCGTCATCCTGAGCGAGTCATCGAGCCGAAGGATCTGTCTCGGAAGGTTCTTCGCTAGTCGCTCAGAATGACAGAACAAAATAGATCATTCGTTATTAGCCATTAGCTTTATTAGCTATCCATAACTTATTATGTTGTGTCCCTGTGAGAAGAAAAATAAAGATTGTTGTCTGGTGCCGGACATTTCGTCGGAACAGATTTTTAGACGTGTCGAGCCGGTTTTGCGGGAGATGGAAAAGACCGGGGTGTTGATTGATGTTGACAGAATCAAACAGCTAAACAGGCAGGTCGGACGAAGAATAGACAAGCTCAAAAAAGATATTCTCAGTGATCTGGGGACTGAGATCAACCTGGACTCGCCGAGCCAGCTGGCGGACCTATTGTTCAATCAACTGAAATTACCGACCGAAGACATTCGCAGAACCCAATCCGGCTATTCTACCGCCGCCGGGGAGCTCTACAAGATCAAACATGCTCATCCAGCCATTCCCAAGATTCTAAAATATCGCGAGTTTACTAAGCTGGTTTCGACCTACTTGGAGCCTTTACCGAAGCTGGTTGATGAGCGGGATCGTTTACATACCCACTACGCTCAAGACGCTCGCACCGGACGTATTTCATCAAGCGAGCCAAACCTGCAAAATATCCCGATCAAGGGGACCTACGGCGCCGATATTCGGAAAACCATTGTGGCAGGTAAGGGTAACAAGCTAGTCTCGGCAGACTACTCGCAGATAGAATTACGCATCATCGCCTGCTTTTCCGGCGACCGGCAGATGATGGATGCTTTCAACAAGAACATCGATGTTCACACTCGCACCGCCAGTCTTTTATTTCACAAACCGGAGGGGAAAATCTCCAAGGAGGAACGACGCTTTGCCAAGACCATCAACTTCGGCGTTTTGTATGGCATGAGTCCCTTCGGCTTATCGCAGGCTTTGAATATTCCTCAGGAGATGGCGGCCAAATTCATTTTCGAGTATTTCCACAACCATCAGGGGATCAAGGAATACATTGAGGAGACGACTTACAGGGCCAGAAAAACCGGAGCGGTGGAGACGATCTTCGGTTTCAAGCGGAAACTTTTCAACATCAAATCGGACAACCGGATTCTTCGGGAGGCCGACGAACGGATGGCGGTCAACACGCCGATTCAAGGCTCAGCTGCCGAGATCCTCAAACTTGCGATGATAACACTAAATCAAAAATTAGATATCAAAAATCAAAAACAAAAGGATTCTTCGGCTTTGCCTCAGAATGACATGGATGCCAGACCCCGCCTAATCCTAACCGTTCACGACGAGCTGGTGGTGGAGTGTCCGGAAAAACAGGCCAAAGAAGTGGCCAAGCTTATGGAAGAAGTGATGGAAAACGTGGTCAAACTTTGTGTGCCGATAAAAGTCGAGGTCGGGATCGGAGACAACTGGGCGGCGAGCAAGTAGTCTCGCCCCCCTCGCGAAAGTACAAAAAACAGCACAAAAATACAAAAGTACGAATATTCATTTAGAAATTGGGTCCACGCATGCTCAGAACAGCCCAAAGGCTGGGCTCAGAAGTTTTGAGTGCAAGCTTTCCTGTCATCCGTAGCTTTAGCGAAGGATGAAGCGTGTTTCCAACAGACTAGAGTCCGGACTCAATTAATTGAGACCACCGTTTACGGTGTTTTTTTTGATTGGACATTTAAGGACAGTCGTGATATAAGTATTACCAACTTCATGTTTCGAGGGAGGGTTTTCCGTGAGTGATTCAGTTAGCCGCGGGTTGACGTACACCGTTCGGGGTACAGTCAGGTTTGCCAGGATACCTAAGTGCGAGCAACCATTGCTCAAACGTATCTTCGGTGACAACCTGCGTGGGAAGCAGACTGGTCAGGCGGTACTGACGATGTCAGACGCCAACTTTCTGCGCTCACGAGGGTTCGACGTTACACTCACGACCTGAAGCGGTCGTTGGTGTGTGATTACGGTCGTGGTAGGTGGCTCCGGTGCCACCTACTTTTCTTTTCAGCCGGAACCAGCTAGCATAAAACTATGCTCTATTTTTTTTACGGACAAGACGAGTGGGGGATGAAGCGAGAACTTCGCAAGATCGAGGAAGGTTTTAGAAATGATGAGTTGGGTGATCTTAATATTGTCAGGTTGGATGGCGCGACATTATCAGCCGGTTCTTTGAGCACGGAGATGATGACTGTCGGCTTTTTGTCTCCGAAGAAGCTTATCATCATCGAAAATCTTCTGGCCAACAAAAGGACGGAACAGGTCGAGCAGATTCTCGACCTCCTAAAATTCGACAATCCGGCTTGTGACGTGGTTGTTATCGAGACGGCAAAACTGGACAAAAGAACGGTAGCTTTCAAAACATTGCAAAAAATTGCTCAGAGCCGCGAGTTTTTGCCACCGGACCAGTTCAAGCTGGTTCAAAGGATTAACGAGATGACCGCGACTCACGGCTCAACGATAACAAAACCGGCGGCAGTTCTTTTGGCCGCCGCCGTTCCGAACGATTCTTTGCGTTTGGAACAGGAGATTATTAAGCTTGCCACTTATAGATCGGAAAGTGAGATCAACGAGTCCGACATTCAAGAAATGGTAACCTCAGAAGTCAATTCGGACGTTTTTCTTTTTATCGAGAGTTTGGCTAGAAGACGACTCGAAAAGTCGTTGAGAGCTCTAATAAAGCTGATTCAAAGCGGTCAAAACGAAAACTACATTCTAACCATGGTTGTTTGGCAGTATCGGCAATTATTAATTGTCCGCGATTTGCTTGACAGAAAGGAAGCAACCGCTTCAAAAAGCGGCATCAATCCTTACGTTTTTGGCAAAGTTCTTTCGATAGCCGAAAATTACTCGTTAACACAGCTACGGGATATTTATTTGTATCTCGAGGAAATCGATTTTCAGATGAAGACAGGCCGGCAAGAACCCAAACTGGCTCTAGAGCTTCTTGCGGCCGGGTTGTGCGCATGATACAATTCAAGGGGATAGACCCACTGATTTCATTCACCGATTGAGCACAGATTGATATCAAAATCTCAAGAAACAAGAAACGAACAATCACCAATAATCAAGATACAATAACCAGTTAATTTTCAATAACCAATTTTCAAAATTCAAACAAGGAAGCAAATTTGGTTATTGGGTATTGGATATTGGTTGTCTCCTGATTATTGGAAATTGGTTATTGGTTATTCCCGCACTTGGTGCGGGAAGGAGGGGAAATTTACACTCTCACAAACATTCTGAAAATGTTTAGTCTGTACCGGAAGAAAACCGTCTTTTTCGCCGGTCTGGTTTTGGTGTTGGCCGCGGCTTTTTATGTCCGGGGGCAGCTGCAAGTTTTGGCGGACCAACCGGTGGAAAATACGGGCGGTTACAGCAGCAGTGTCAACCAAAACTTAAACATTTTGGGCAATGGAAGCGTCATTCTAAATAACCAAAAAGTCGATCAAATCGCACCAGTTGACGGCAAGGATGAGCTGAGAAGAGTTATCGTCAATCAGCCAAAAAATTATATGGACAGCGTGACGATCCGCTTAAGTTTGCCCGCGACAATCGCTTATGAAACCGATGCGAAGATTCTTGCTGTGCACGGGGTTGATAGTTCGAATACCAAGATTATTGACAGCCGTACTATCGAATACACCGCTTACGGCATTGGACCCGAAGCGGAGATAACCGTGGTCGCTAAAATGCCGGTCGGTTCCATCGAGTACCCCTTGGTTCTAAGAGTCAAAAACACTCTTGCCGGTTCCAGCTTCGGCTTCTGGCTTCTCTTGGCGGTTGTTTTGCCTCTTTTGTCTCTTTTTGTTCTTTTGTATATCCTTTTTCGAGAACTTAGGGGGAAAGTCGACATACCGGACCGTGCCGTTTCAGCTCCGCCAATGAGCATTCCGCCGGCGGTGGTTGGACTCATAGCCAAGCAAAAGATCGGACCGAGAGAAATTGCCGCGACTCTGGTGGATCTGGCGGTTCGGGGCGACATTGTTATCGTCGATCGCGAGCGGGGATTTGTTTTCGGCAAAAACCATCTGGAGCAGTCACTGCTGGGTTTTGAAAAGGTGCTTTTGGGAAAAATATTCAAAAATTCCATTTCCAGCACTCAAAACCAGATAGACGAGAGAGTAAATCACTACCTTTACAGTAAGAAAATCTCCGCTTTTTATTACCTGATCCAGGCTTTGGCTCTGAGAATGGGATACCTGAGGAGCGATTACCGTAACGTCAAAATGAAATATAGTTTGGTAGCTATTGGCCTGTTTTTACTCGGAGTCGGCGGACTTCTGCTAAAAGTGTTTTCGATAAGTCTGGATCCGCCTTATTCGCTTTTCTTCTGGATCGGAATGATCGTCTCTTCGGTTATAATTTTTGCTCTAGCCGACTACATTCCATCAAGAACCCCGGCCGGCCAAACCGAGGCCTCGAACTGGCTGGCCTTCAAGCGTTATTTGACCGATCCAAACCCGGTAGAGTACGATGAGAGAAATTACGATCTGTTCGTGCGCTATCTGCCTTACGCAATAGTGCTTGAATGCGAAGCGGCTTGGGCGCAGAGATTCTCCAAACACAGCTTCATCATTCCCGACTGGTTTCTGACCGAGAGTAAGTCGGTCGGTCTGGAGGACTTTTGCCTGCTTCTTTTCCCGATAGTTTCCTATGTCGGGCGAAACTTGGACAGTCTCAAGGCGCCGGGCATCTAGCACAAGAGTCGGGCTAGGGTAGGAATGACAGACATAAGCTTAAGGATGACGAAATATCATGAAAAAGGCTACAAGCTAAACCTCTACCTCTAACTTTTACTTCTAAACCGGCTTTCTAACCTTAGGACTTTCTGTTAACTAACAGTTTTGTACTTTTGTGAGGGGTTTTATTTCAAAACTATGAATCTATTTCGTCGAATTGTATTTTACGGTGGGGCGGCCATCGATCTGGTGAAGTTTATCCTGATTGTAGCGGTTGCGGTGCTTTTAATTCATTTCTTTGTCGGCACCATTTTCATCGTTTCAGGGGATAGTATGTTTCCGACTTTCAAGGACGGCCAGGTGGTTTTCAGTAACAAAATTACCTATTCGTTGAATCAGCCGGCGCGGGGCGATGCAGTGATTGTGCTGTATCCCGGGGACCCAACCAACAAAAAATACATTAAAAGAATAGTGGCTCTACCCGGAGAGAAAATTGCCATCAATACCGGTCGGGTGTACATCGGCAATACAAAACTCGAGGAATCTTATTTACCGCTTGGCGTAGAGAGTTACCCGAACGGTGAATGGACCTTGAAGAATAACGAATATTTTCTGATGGGTGATAATCGGCCGAATTCCAACGATTCCCGCTACTTTGGCCCGGTCGAGCGGCGCTTTCTCTTTGGCAAAGCCTCCTTCATCATCTGGCCGGACTTTAGAGAACCGTGAGTCAAAGCAAAATATTGAAGCAGTGATCGCCACTGATCTATCACCACTGATCTGCACTGATCAGTGGTAAATCAGTGAAATTGATCTGTGGAGGTCGCGGTTTCTTTAACCGTTAGGATTTAAAAATAACCCAGTGAGGATATCCGGGTCATTTTTTTATTGGACTATTTCTTTGATTTGGTTTTGGAGGTCGGGGACTTTTTGGGAACGAATTTTGCAGCTGTCTTGGTCTCCTTAATCTTTGATTCAGTCTTTGAGCCGACTTTTGAAGCGGCAAGCGAAAGGCGCGACTTGAGGCGACTGGCCTTATTTTTGTGAATGAATTTCTTTTTGGCGGCTTTGTCGAGTGCGGAAAAAGCGTACGACAATTCGGAAGTCAGATCGGATTTACTGGTTGAGATAGCCAAACGGAGCCCCTTGACCCGGTTTTTGATCTCTTGTTTCATCAACAAATTCTCACCGTGTCTACGCACGGAGACTTTCAAAGCTTTTTTAGCTGATTTGGTTATTGGCATTGTAAATTAGTAAAAAGTTATAAAGTAGTAAACTATTGCCTAATTGTCATCCTGAGCGTGAGCGAAGGATCTTAAGAGATTCTTCACTGCGTTCAGAATGACAGTCAAAGTTGAATTGCACAACAGCGGTAAAGTTTATAAAGTTGGACATTCGATAGTAGATTCAATTTACCAGAAAAATATAGTGTTGACAAGTCTTAGATAATTCGCTATTTTTAAGAGCCGCTTAATGGCAAAAAAAGTGCGAGAAGTAGATAGAAGTAGTAAGACATGGTTAAGACATTGCAGTGACAATTTCTAACTATACCTCTCTACGTTTTTACTATGTCTAGCAAAAGAACTATGGAACTTTCACCCAAGCAACAATTTATCGACTTAGTCAGTAAGTCAACCACCCCGCTAATACTAACACACGAGCATCCTGACGGAGATTCGCTGGGTAGCCTTTTGGCGTTGACCATGACCTTGAAGAAGATGGGTAAAGAGGTATCGGCGGTTTGTGTCGACCCGATTCCGGCCGTTTTCCGATTTTTGCCCTCCGTCTCTGACATCAGTACCGAATTTACCGGCACTCGCGACTTCATCGTTACCGTTGAAGCTCATGAAATTAAACCGGATAAAATAGTCTATCGGGTTGAAGATAATAAGCTCAACATTGTCATTACCCCCAAACACGGCCAGTTCAAACCGGAGATGGTGGCTTTCAAGGACGGAGGATTTAAGTTTGATCTGATTATCGTCCTCGACTCGACTGATCCCGATCGTTTGGGAATCTCGTTTGAGGCGAACCCCGATCTTTTCTTCGAAACGCCGGTTATCAACATTGACCACCATGCCGGCAACGATTATTTCGGCAAGGTCAATGTGGTAGACCTGACCGCCACTTCGACTTCTGAAATATTGGTCTCGTTAATAGAGGCTCTGGGGCAGAAGTTTGACGAGGACACCGCCACCGCCCTTTTGACCGGTATCACCACCGACACCGGCTCGTTTCAAAATGCTAATACTACTCCGAAATCTCTGACCATCGCGGCTCAGCTGGTGGCGGCCGGAGGGCGACAGCAGGAGATTATCAAAAACATTTATAAGACCAGAACCCTGACTACTCTAAAACTCTGGGGTTTGGCTCTGTCAAAGATGCAACTTGAGGCGGATCACCGCTTTATTTGGTCCGCGCTCTCCAAATCCGATTTCGAATCGGTTGGGGCTACAGAAGACGAAGCCTCTGGAGTTATCGATGAGCTTCTAAAAACCGCTTCGGGTATGGATTTTGCTTTGCTTTTGACTGAACGAAGCGACGGGCTTCACGGCTCGCTTCGCAGTATCGCCAAAGGCGTCGACGTTTCAGCCGTCGCGTCCTTGTTCGGCGGCGGCGGCCACGTCGCAGCTTCAGCTTTTCAGATGCCTGGAACTACTCTCGCCGAGAGTCAGATATTGGTCTTGAATAAAATTAAAGAATTTCTTGGTCAAAATGTGGTTGACCGATTGAACGGTCATAACCAAGAGGTGAGAGAAAATTTGATAGTTCCAGAGGGGAGTCCTAAGCCCATAGTCCCTAGTCCAAAGTCTTCAGACTCCGGACTCGGGACTCCGGACTCGGGACTGACCGTTAAACTTGAAGAACCGGCGACAACTGTGCTGGAAGAGGCGATCTCTGAGCCTAACCGCCAGGAAGTTGGCAATTCTGAGACTGTTAAATCTGGCAAATCGGCGGACGAGGAACCAACGCCCAAGTGGTAATTTGCCAAAGGCGGATTCCTTGGCGAAACTACAAATAACACACGAAAGTACTAATCAATTCCGTGGACAGCGGTTTTTTTGATTCTAAAACCAAGAGCAGGCCACCGCTTTCACTATGATCCGCTCAGTCCCAATTCACCAGTCGCAACTCCACCGCCCCAGCCGTCGTCGGTAGGAGGTGTCAAGCTAACCCACATCGGATGTGGGTTAGCTTGACACCTCCTACTTTTCGATGATTTACATGAACAAACATTTTGCAAATTTTGATTATTCGATATACTTAAAGCAAATATACTGGGAGGTATTTTGAAAAAGATTGCCAAGGTGTTTTCGGCGGCGACGCTGGGGCTGGAGGCATATCCGGTGGAGGTTGAGGTCGATGTCGGGGCTGGGCTGCCGTCTTTCAGTATTGTCGGTTTGCCGGACAAAGCTATCGACGAGGCCAAAGAACGGGTGCGCGCGGCCATCAATAATTCGGAGATGAAATTCCCCGACCATCGCTTGACGGTAAACCTAGCACCGGCCGACATCAAAAAAGAGGGTCCAAGCTACGACCTACCCATCGCGGTCGGCATTTTATTGGCTGGAGAGCAGATAGATAATCAAATATTGAAAGCGGCCAAGAGTAAAAACTACCTTGACCAAGCTTTATTTGTTGGCGAACTCTCGCTGAACGGAGAAGTCAGGCGGATCAATGGAGTTCTACCAATAACCCTAATGGCTCGGGACTTGGGTTTCGCCTCTATCTTTGTTTCGGAAGAGAATGCTATGGAAGCATCGATGGTCGATGGAATAGAGGTTTTTGCCGTTCATAACCTGAAAGATCTGGTTTTGTACTTTCGCGGAGAGAAAAAAATCGAGCCCCATGTTCATGACCCGGAAGTGTTCAACGAAAAAGTGGACTATGAGTACGACTTTGCTTTTGTCTCCGGCCAGGACCAAGCCAAACGAGCCCTGGAAATTGCGGCGGCCGGTGGTCACAACGTTCTCCTCTCCGGTCCTCCCGGTAGCGGCAAGACCCTGCTGTCAAAAAGCTTCCCCTCAATACTCCCTGAACTCGACTACGACGAGACGGTCGAGATGACCAAAATCTACAGCGTAGCCGGAATGCTTTCCGGTAATAAGCTGATGAAAATCCGGCCGTTTCGAAGCCCTCACCATACCACTTCAAATATCGCGCTTATCGGCGGGGGACAATGGCCCCACCCGGGAGAAATATCTCTCGCCCATCGAGGCGTTTTGTTTTTGGATGAATTTCCCGAGTTTAGCCGAAGCGTTTTAGAAGCTCTGCGCCAGCCCTTGGAGGATGGGGTGGTCACAGTCTCCCGAGCGACCGGCAGCCTGACCTTTCCGGCTCAATTCATCCTGATCGCCGCCCAGAACCCCTGCCCCTGCGGCTACCTGACCGATCCGGATCACCGATGTTTATGCTCGCCGACTCAAGTCATGCGGTATCAAAAAAAGATCTCGGGACCATTATTAGATAGAATTGACATTCATATCGAGGTCCCTAGACTCAAGTTTGAGAAAATGGATGAAAAACTGAACGCCGAAAAGAGCGAAGTGATTCGCGACCGCGTGAACGGGGCGAGAAAAATTCAACTGGATAGATTCAAAGGTCGTATCAAAACCAACGCCGAGATGAGATCAAAAGATATTAAAGAATATTGTGATCTGAACGAAAAGGCCAAAGAACTCTTGAAAGTGGCGGTTAACCAATATTCGTTGTCAGCCCGCTCGTATCACAAAATCCTGAAACTAGCCAGGACTATTGCCGACCTTGATCAATCCGAGAACATCACCAACGATCACATCCTAGAGGCTTTACAGTACAGACCGAAGGAGAAAACGTACTGAGGCGGTTTCAATATCGAATTAGTGACCCCCACAGATCTACACCACTGATTCGCCATTGATCTGTGAATAATCTGTGGAATTGATCAGTGAAGGTTGCCACTTCATTTGAATGTGCTAGACTTTTAAGTTTAAGGTAGTATAGATCCAATCTGCGACTTGCTTGAGATAGCCGGTTTTGGCGTCGACAACGGCGGTCGCGGCAAGGATTAAGAGCAAGACGCCGATGATGATAAAATCTCGCTTGATATCCCGCCTCACGTAGGCGTATTTGTCAGCCGAGCTTGTATCTTCTTTCGGCTTGATCGGAGACTTTTGGACTTCGGGACTTTTGGACTCAGGACTCAAAAGCGGTTTCTCGGCCTCAGCTTGAGCAATGCGCTCGCTTAAGTTTTGGCTGATCTTTTTTTTGAATTTCTTTTTTTTCTTGGCCATAGTCTGCTCCGTTCGATATCAAAAATCAAAAAGTTCCACTCGATAATCTGACTTTACAACAAAAATTAGCTTTACACAAGGTCGACTTCTTGCTATATTTATTACACAGATTTTATTGAAGTAGTGACCGACACAGATTCAATTCACCGGCCTTCGCAGAAGCCGCGGCAGGCAGTGCGGATCGTACCTTGATCTTAAAAGCGATAACAGTCTTTTAAGGCATTTGCAAAGACTGTCATCGTTAATTCCTCTTTTTTATCCGTGTATGTTTGGGTATGAGATCAGTGGTGGCGATCATAGCAAGATTGCTCTATCTGTGTTTCAGTCGAGGTTGGTCTGATAGAAGCATAAAAGAGGCAGAAAAATCTGTGAATGCGGGAGTAGCTCAGTTGGTAGAGCGCGTCCTTGCCAAGGATGAGGTCGCGGGTTCGAATCCCGTCTCTCGCTCCATCTATTATCCGGTATCCGGGCGTTGTGGCCGAGTAGTTAGGCAACGGTCTGCAAAACCGTCTACCCGGGTGCGAATCCCGGCGACGCCTCCAATCTTAAAATTGATTGTTATGTCCCAAGCATTACGAACAATTCAGATCATTTCCTCGCTGGTTCTTGTTTTGGTTGTTTTGTTGCAACAACGGGGAGCGAGTCTATCCGGTGCTTTCGGAGGGACTAGCACCGCCTTCCGTAGCCGCCGCGGTATTGAAAAATTCTTGTACAATGCTACCATAGTAATTGCCGTCATTTTTGCACTGATATCTTTGGCTGTTGTCTTTTGGGCAAAATAGATGAAACTCAAACTAAAGGGGCCAAGACGCGAGTTACGCATCATACAAATAATAAAGAACGCAATAAATGCAACATGGGGCTGTTTCAAGCGCCTTTTTCTTTTGAACCGGGTTTTATCAAAAAGAGAGAAAGTGTTTTTTTACGCGGCTTTTTCCGTTTTGATCCTGGTTCTCGGGATCAAATCCGTATACTTCTACCGCAGTATCACCAAAGAAGCTCCGGCTGTTGGCGGTACCTATTCCGAAGGACTTATCGGCCAGCCAGAGTTTATCAATCCGGTTTTGGCTTCCAATGAAAATGACAAAACGGTCTGCAGCTTGGTATATGAGGGTTTGATAAAATTGGACGATAAAAATCAGGCAAGCCCGAGGCTGGCCGCGACTTGGGAAATCTCACCGGATCAGAAAAACTATCTCTTTCACCTGCGCGACGGAGTGGTATTCCAGGACGGTAAACCTTTTGATAGCTCGGATGTGGCCTACACCTTTGGACTAATCCAGGATCCTGGACGGAAAAGCCCCCTCTACAACAACTTCAAAGATGTTTTGATAGAAACTCCGGACAGACTCTCGGTCAAATTTTCCCTCAAAACTCCTTACGGTCCATTTTTAACCAATCTGAATGTCGGCATTATCCCTCAGGGAAAACAGTTAACCGAACTAAACAAACAGCCGATGGGAACCGGACCGTACCAATTTCACAGCTCCAGTATACACGGCCAAACTGTCAATAATTTTGTTTTGGAGCGTTTCGAGGGTTATTATGGCGTCAAACCTAACATTAAGAAGGTCGAGTTTCACTTTTACGACAGCGAATTCAAAGCCAAAACTCTTTATGACCAAGAAGAGTTCAGCGCTTTGGGGCTCAATTATGACCGGACCAAATCGGTACGATTGAAGTATCCAACCTCGGCCAAAATTGTTCTGATGTTCAACTTGAGGCAAGCCCCGTTCAACGACAAGACTTTACGGAAAAATATAGCTGCGAGGTTAAAAGCGCCGGCGGAGGTTAAATTTGACTTAATCGTATCCGACGAAAAAGAGCTGGTCGCCACTGCCGATAATTTCAAAGACTCAATGGCCCAGCTAGGTTATAAAGTGAACGTCATCAGCCTTAAGGAAACCGATTTCAAAGAGAGGATGGCTAAGAGAGATTTCCAGTCGCTGGTGGTCGGGATCGATTTCGGCCACGACTTTGATCCTTATCCTTTGTGGCATTCTAGTCAAGCGCAAGACGGTTTGAATCTCTCCGGATTTTCCTCTAAACTGGCCGACATTTTACTCGAAGACGCTCGCCAGATCACCGATTCTGCCGCCAGACAAGCAAAGTATGAGGAGTTCAACAAGATCTTGGCAGACGAATCGCCGGAAATCATTTTGCAGGACAAAGAATATGTGCTGGATGTAGACGACAACATAAAAAATGTCACGGTTGCCGGCGCTTTGACACCGAGCGAACATTTACGAAATATAGTAGACTGGTACATAAGCACGAAGAGGGTGAAGAAGTAAGTTATAAAGTTATAAAGTAGAAAGTTTATAAAGTCTAAAAATTGTCATTCCTGCCTCTCGATATTACTCGAGATAAACTCCGGCAGGAATCCAGTCAATAATAAGCCCATGTGGTGAAATTGGTATACACGCGGCGTTCAGAGCGCCGTGGTCGCAAGACCGTGCCGGTTCAAATCCGGCCATGGGCACCAAGAATTGTTATTTTGAGTCCACGCTTTAGCCTGTTTTTTAGCACCCTAAAGGGTGGGCTCCATGTTCCTTGAGTCTAAGCTTTAGCTTGTTGTCTCAGGCTAAAGCCTGTTCTCCTATTCCCGCTCCGGCGGATTTTTTATTTGACTTTTGAGCTCCAAATTGGTAGATTTTATCTACACAGACCAGAAATATGGATTAATCTCGTGTCGAAAATAATGACAGTCTTTAGGAGTATTTGCAAAGACTGTCATTGCATACAAATTAATCCAAAGATATCTTTGTGGAAAATCTATATATGTCTGCCGATGTAGCTCAGTGGTAGAGCAGTGGACTGAAAATCCTCGTGTCGCCAGTTCGATTCTGGCCATCGGCACCACTCCCGCAAAACGGGAGAAGAAACAATAACCAAGAAACAAATTCCAAACATCTGGAAAATGTTTTTGAATTCTGGGCGAATGGTGAAATTGGTATACACGCAGCCTTGAGGTGGCTGTGGGAGCAATCCCGTGGAGGTTCAAGTCCTCTTTCGCCCACCAATAAAATTCAGACAATTATGGCAGACAAAAATCTCCACAAACTTTTTGACTACCTCGGTTTTCCGGCCTTTTTGTATTTGTTTATAGATACGCTCATCGACATTTCTCATGGACAATCGGGCTGGAAGGTTGTTATTAGACTTATCATCACTTTGCTCGGAACAGTGGTAGATGGTTATTTGATTTTCATTTACAAAGAAAAACCAAAAGATAATTTGCACCCGTAGCTTAGTGGTAGAGCATTCGGTTTACATCCGAAGGGTCGTCCGTTCGAGTCGGACCGGGTGCACCATATTTAAATCAAAAGTCAAAAGTCAAAAATCAAAACTTATAGTTATGAATTTAGCGCAGTTTTTCACCACAAGTTACTGGTTTACTTCCAACCCGGGCATCAGTCCGAACAATCTGAAACTTATACTGACACTTTTTCTGATTTCGTCGGCTTTTGGCGGCTTGATGTTCATTAACAAATTTTTAGATATTAAGGTTCGCCAAAAGCTCGGTTATCTTTTCCTAGTGACTGGACTTTTGGGACTTTTGCTGGTATCATTTCGTTTTGAAGGAATTTATGTCCTGTCCGCCCGCTTTCTTTTTTTAATTCTAACGGTGGTATCCGCAGTCTGGGGTATTTTGACCCTCATTTACCTGATCCGGGACTATCCAAGAGAGCTTAAAAGGATAGAAGATTATAAAAGGTTTTCGTCGTACTTACCGTCTCCTCACAAAAACACAAAAAATAAACAAAAGCACGTCCACTGATTTTTCTGCCAACGCGGTGCTACTATCTGATTATTCTCGATTTAACCACAGATAACTCAGTCACAAAACCGTGATAATCCGTGAATAAGATCCGTGGATGTTCTGACAAATTAGGATTCGTACTTTCGTGAGATTAGTAGGAGGCGAGTCGAATGATTTTCTTGGTGAATAGTCAACGTGCTGTTCTCCGAGAAAGATTATTCCGCAAAACGGAATGAAAGGAAGTATTAAAATGAGTCCAAAGTCAAAAACGAGTCTTGAGTCCGAAAGTCCAAAAGTCGAGGGCAAAAAAGCCACCCCGCTCCGCCCTAAGAGCTCCGCGGGGCAGGAAGTTAAAAGTCCGAAAGTTAAAAAAACAGAAAAAACCGATCCTCGATCGCTGAAAACTGAACCCGAAGCTACCGGTGAATTTGCCAAGATGATTGAAAAGTTGGGTGAAGATGTTTTCCCACTCAAGGTCGGGGAGCTCAAGGAGGTCACGGTTCTGGCTGTCACCGGAACAAAAATCTGGGTTGATGTAGCCGGAATCTCGCTCGGTTTTGTTCCCGAAAAGGAGATGTCGGACGTAACGGAAGTCAAAGCCGGAGATAAGATCTTGGCTTATGTCATCTCGCTAGAGGATGAAGCGGGAAATGTTATTCTCTCGTTGAAGCGCGCCGATCGCGAGCGTTACTGGTTTGACCTAGAGAAAAAACTCAAAGATAACGAAGGTCTCAATATCAAAATTACCGAAGCTAACAAGGGCGGTCTTATTGCCGAGTATGCCGGAATTCAAGGTTTCTTGCCGGTTTCCCAACTTTCTCCGGAGCATTACCCCAGGGTCCAAGGCGGCGATAGAGACGAGATTCTAAACCGCTTGAACAATCTGGTCGGCGAGGTGATGTTCGTTAAAATCATCACCTGCGACCGCGAAACAAATAAACTAATATTTTCGGAGAAATCGGCTCAAGCCACCGAAACCAAAAACAAACTCGAGGGTCTGACAGTCGGCCAGAAAATCACTGGGAAAATCACCGGCATTGTTGACTTCGGCCTGTTTGTTTCCGTTGGAGAAAGCATTGAGGGTTTGGTCCACATTTCCGAGCTATCCTGGGGACGAGTCACCGATATCAACAAACTGTTTAAGGTCGGTCAAACCGTCGAGGTTATGGTTATCGCCAACGACGGCAGCAAGATTTCCTTATCTATTAAACGTCTCCAGCCGGATCCTTGGGCCGAGTCGGTCAAACACCTTAAGGTTGGCCAAGTCGTTGAGGGTGAAGTCACCAAGATTACTCCGTTCGGCGCCTTTGTTAACTTGGATCGCGACATCGACGGCCTGGTCCATATCTCCGAGCTTTCAAGTGAACACATTGTCGATCCGGGGAAAATAGTCAATCTAGGAGAGAAGTATAAGTTCAAGATTATCTCCATCGAGCCGGAAAGCCACCGCTTGGGTTTGAGTCTTAAGTCTGCATCAGCTAAAGAGTGAGGGGCAAATGCAAATAAAACGGACAAATGGAAATGAGTTTGAAATCAAGGCCAAAGAAGCTACGGTTCAACTCAACGACGGTATTAAAATTTCGGACATTCATCTTGCCGCTCCGGGGGAATATGAAATAGCCGGAGTTTTTGTCAATGTTATTGCCAGCGACGATCAGAACATTTTTACAATTTGTTCCGATGATATTAATGTTTGTTATCTGGATGGTTTGAAAAAAAGTCTCAGCGCCGAAGCCATAAATCAGCTTGACGATGTAGATATCCTCTTTTTACCGGTTGGAGCCAAAGATTCACTCGATTTGAAACAAGCTTTGGTGCTTCTCCAGAAGATAGATCCCAAGATTGTCATCCCTATTTTTCTTGAGAATGAGACTGAATTTCTCAAGAGCGAGGGGACGAGCGAGCCTCGCCGCGAGAAGGTGCTAAAGATTCAAAAAAGCCAACTCCCGGCCGAAGAAGAAAGAGAGATAGTAATTCTCGAGTAAATACTGAGAGGTATGGAGAGAAGTTGAAAGACGTAGAGAGACATTGCAAAAGATTTGTTTGACAATGTCTCTCTACGTCTAGCCATGTCCAGCTATGTTTTAGCAGACCTTGAAGACTATGCACCCTACCTACCAAAAAACCTTATCCCGGGTTGCTGATTTTTTGTCGAAGAACGACGATTTTTTGCTGATCGCTCACGATCATCCGGATGGCGACACTATTGGCAGCGCCCTGGCTCTTTATTTATTTTTGTCAAAAATGGCTAAGAAAGTTTTTTTGGTCTGCGCCAGTCCGGTTCCGGAAGCATTTGGTTTTCTGTCTGGTCGTTTAAGCTTCCAACAAGATTTTCTATTTGGGGACTATCAATCCGTAGTATTGGTAGATAACGGAGATCTAAAACGTACCGGGTTTTCCGATCGTCTCAAGAAATACCGGCGCCAAAAAAAGACTATCATCAATATTGATCATCATCCTCAAAACGACATTTGGAAACTGGCAAATTTGAATCTGGTTAGCCATCAAGTCTCCTCTACAGCCGAAATCGTTTATGAACTATTGACTCGTCTAAATAAATCGTTGATCGACCCTGATATTGCTACCGCTCTTCTGGTGGGACTTTATACCGATACCGGTGGTTTCCAGCATCCGACAACCGATAGGCAATGTCTTTTGGTGGCGGCTAAGCTTCTGAGTCTTGGGGCTAAATTGAAATTGATTTCGGAAAATCTTTCGGGTCGCCGGTCCTTTGCGATGCTCAAACTTTGGGGGATCGCTTTAAAAAATATTAAAACCAATAAAGAATTAGGGATAATGACTTCGGTCATTACTCAGAAGAATATTATCGCGGCCGGAGCGGCGGAAGACGACTTAGCGGGGGTAGTAAATATGATGAGCGCCACCCCTGAGGCGGGTATAGCTATGTTGATGTACGAGACTTCGGATGGTAATATTAGAGGCAGCCTGAGGACGGACTCCGACAAACATGATGTCTCGATTTTGGCCTCTTGCCTAGGCGGCGGCGGCCACAAACGCGCCTCCGGCTTCTCGATCAAGGGTAGATTGGTGGTGAAAGACGGAGGAGTGGAGATAGAGTAAATGTAGCCCAGCCTTTAGGCTGTTCTTCGCAAGCTGAGGCTCGTTCTACTTTTTTTGAGACCAGGCTTTAGCCTGTTGTCCTGATAAAAATGTGCCCAGGTGGTGGAATTGGTAGACACGAAGGACTTAAAATCCTTTGATGGTAAAACATCGTGCGAGTTCGATTCTCGCCCTGGGCACCAAAGATTTGACTTCAGCCCAATTCTTTGATACTTTCTAAATAGATTATGAAAACATTAAGCATCAAATTGACTCAGACCCCGCCGCCGGCCAACCTCTCCTAGGATGTTGCTTAATTTGATAGTGTAGAACCTTATATATTGTAGAGATTAAGCCCCATCCCGAGGGCTTTTTCATTTTCACCGATTATGACCGGCGATGCCACCTACGAGGTGGCAGTATGCCGGTCAATCGGAGTCAACGGGGCGTGGTGCAGGTAGGTGAGCACGTAGCCAAAGGGCTAAGGTCGATGGTTCAAATCCATCCGCCCCGACCATTTGCTGTTACGCCCTCCGAGTCGCATCGGAGGGCGGAGCCTTTTCCTGAGGTTCGAAAATATGCTAAAATGAAGTCGTATCAGTTTTTTAGAGGAGAAAATCATGGCTGTAAAAATAAATAAAGATCTTTGTCCGCAAGACCACAAATGTCCTGCCTTGTCCGCCTGCGCTGTCGGGGCGTTATCCCAGAAAGGCAACTCAGCCCCCACTGTTGATGAAAATTTATGCATCGAATGCGGTGCATGTGCCAATGCTTGTCCCAAAGGCGCCTTACATCTTTAACCTGCAACAAAAATGCCAAACAATCCTTTACCTGAAATCAATCCAAAAAAATCGACCATTCTCTGGCTACTGCTTTTGCCTCTAATAATTTTGCTGGCAGCTTTGGCTTATTTCTTGCATTTGCCCCAAGATTTGATAAATAGTTTGGTATAGGTTTGCGAGTTTAGCTAGTGGCCAATGCGTAAGATCTCTAAATATTATTGGGCGCTGATACTGTCCGGAGTCGTCTCCAGTACTCTTGTGCTGGGCGGAAAACTCCTTGCAGACGCGGGATTGTCACAAACAA
>JAKAMI010000004.1 GCA_021812945.1 bacterium | reverse complement strand
GGCCACAATGTGGGAGGGAGTGCGGCCGACCATTCGCTGAGCCTCGCGGCCAATAGCCAAAACCTCTTTGGTTTTGTTGTTTATCGCCACCACCGAGGGTTCCTTGATGATGATTCCCTTACCCTTGACATAAACCAAAGTATTGGCCGTCCCCAAGTCGATGCCGATGTCATGGCTGATGTTGGAGTATAGTTTTGAAAAAGGATTCCACATGATTTTTTTCGGAGAAAAATAATTATCAACGATCAAGTTTCAATGACCAATTAATTTTCAACTATCAATTTATAATTATCTTGAGTATTGAATATTGAATCTTAATTGAAAACCGACCCTTGGCCATTGACCATTGGTTTGTGGCTTTGCCACATTACCAACTTATCTCAACTCCCCAAAAATTGCAACCCGACGGTGCGCTCTCCCCGTCACAAAAGTACCCCTTTTGGTCATCCTGAACGAGTCAGCGAGTGACTTGTCCCGCGAAGCATTAGCGAAGTGGGAAGGATCTAGCGAAGCGAATAATTATATTGTCATCCTGAACTTGTTTCAGGATCCAGATATTTCCGCCTCTCCTTGTGTCATTCCCGCGTAGGCGGGAATCTATTTACATTTGATCTTGCTTTTAAACCACTGAAGGCCGGCATTGCGGCGGCCGGCCTTCCCAGTTCACTCACATTCCAGTTCTCACTTATCGCAACCGAGTTCCCCGCTCGGTCTTGGCTTAGCTTCTCAGATAGGCGTAGAACAGCGCTTTGTTCGCCTTGAACTTCAGCGCCTCTGAGCCCTCCTGACACAGGGGGCAGTTGTCTGCCGGATACTCACGGGGAGATAACGGCAAGAGCGCCCGCACCGGTGTGTCGTCGATCAGCCTCTCGGCGTTCGACCGATTAACGACATGCATCGCGGCGGGAAGGATCTCTGCCTCTGGACACGCCTGCTGCACAGCCACCTTAGACATATAGGTGCTACCGTCTGGGTGACTGAGCAGATCGTTGACCAGAAGCACCTTCTCCCTAGCCGTGATGTCGAACCGGTTGAAGACCGTCGGGTTGCCATCACTGTCCTTCTCGACTGTGGCATGGCGACATCCCACCAACCGAGCGACCTCCTGACTGATCGGCGCACCTGCGCGTTCGGCACCGATAACCCAGTCGTCCTCAGTCATCTGACACACCATGTCGCTGCATCGGATTACAATCTGATGGGCCAGCGCGTTGAGCACCGTGCTTTCTTTCAGGGCATCCATGCAGTTCACGAAGAAGTCACTGTGGGCACCGCTTCGCAGAATCGGGTGGGGCATCCTCGGCTCAAACTCGGGGTCGTACGCCCAGAGAGCACTGCACAGCTCTAGCATCCGCATCATCTCGGGCCGATCGAGGATCCGAGGCAAGCGATCCTCGAACATCTGCCTAAGCGATCCGCGTAGGTTAGGGAGCGACATCACTTCGACGATTCCCATTCTGTTTCACCTCCTCCCGTTTTGGGAGTGGGTTGGAACGACTCCGTCGTGCCGCCGCACCTACGCGGCGAGGGCGCCGTACGGGTCCAGGCCGAGCTTTGCCTCGAGGGCCTCGTTCAACTCGTTGTTGGCATCGACGATCGCCGCCTCGACGTGCATCAATGGATCGCCGGGCTTCGGGTCGCCGTTCTTGTCCGCCCATGCAGTGGTGATACCACGGCTGGAGTTGACCGTGCCGAGGAGGCGCCCATCGTTGGGGAAGCCAGCGACTGCACCAGCCGCTCCGCCACCCTGCGCGCCATACCCTGGAATGAGGAAAAATACGTCCGGCGCAAGCTGGCGGCAGATCATCGCCTCCTGAGGGTAGGTCGCGCCTACGACCGCGCCGATGCAGGCAACCCCGCCACTCCTCTCTGCCGCTTCCGCATCGAGACGCTGGATCTCGCCGGCCACCCACTGGTAGACCAGCGAGAAATTGGGGTCGACGATCCTACCATCCGGCTGGTTGCGGCTCAGTGATAGGTCCTGGAGCCAGGGTGCCTCCCCGTTGCTCGTCCGACACATGAGGATGGGCATCTTGCCCTTCTGCATGTAAGGCCACCAGTTCTGCTCCTTGTCGTTTGGCCAGAAGGTCGGGCCGAGGTAGATGTTGCGCGTGCAGGCGTCAAACTCGAAACCGTTGTAGCCATCGAGTCCTGTGACCATCCAGTTGTCACCGTCACCATCGCAGTCACCGAAGATCCAGAGAGCGTAGTGCTCGTCAGTGTTGCCGATATCCTGACGCTTGGCATCGATGGTAGCCAGCAGCCCAAGCTCATGGGCGTAGCAAACCACCTTGTACAACAGCTCCATGCCACCGAGGCGCATTACCGCTTCGTAGAACGCCGACTGGGGTTTGACCTGGGCAGCGTACTGCGCCGCCAGCTCAATCACCAGCTTCAGATACGCCCACCAGTTGGCAAGATTCGATGCACTCCCGAACCCGAACTTCGGCGGGATGTGCTTCGCTGTGGGGTCAATCCCCACACAGAGGACCGACCTCTTCTCCCTGGCCCGTTTGTCGTACCGGGCCACAAAGCTCTCCGGCGCATATTCTCTCAACTTTACAACACCTCCGTAACAGCAGTATGCCAAACCTCAAAGAAGCCTAGACCGGCCACTTTGATGGGTGTAACCGAGTTAGGTTGGCTATTTAGAAAATAGTCGATACGAACCAAAAAGTCAATGCTTGGCAATAATAATATTTGAACTAATGACCGTCTTTTGTAGTGTAGTTTATTCAGCTTTGTCCATTACTCATTTATCAGTCACACTTTAGTCACGATCGTGACTAAAGTGTCAGAGGAAAAAATATTTTAATCAGTCGACAGTCGCGGATAAAGACAGTCTTCGAAACCAGCGAAGACTGTCTTTATAGAAATCATCCCACCCCGAGGGAATCAGAGCCTACCCTCGGGGTGAATACATTAGTTAGATCAATGTTCAGTACCCCAGATATTTCTGAGCGTTTTGATCTTGCTGGGCTTGGGAAGAGGCGTAGTGGATGTCGCCTTTTGGCCCGTAAAGAAAATACAAGTAGCCATGTTCGGCCGGATTTTGGGCCGCTTCGAGGCTTTTTAGCCCCGGGTTGCAGATTGGTCCCGGGGGAAGGCCGGCGTTTTGATAAGTACTATAACTCCCCGTAACTCGAGTAATATCGCCTGAAGCCAGTTTCTGCCAGAATTGAAAACTTTGATCGCCGGTTCGATAGTTATTGTTATCCCTTTGGTAGATCACAGTCACATCGGATTGGAGTTTCATATTGATCTTAAGTCGATTAGCAAAAACCCCGGCAATCCCCGCCCGGTCGGCGTCGTTCTCCGCTTCTCTTTCAATTATTGAGGCTAAAATAATATCATTCTTGGCTAGATTTGACCCGATGGTTCTCTTGTCAAAGTTCGCCGTCATCATCCGCGCCACCGCCGCGGCCGTCAAGTCGGTTCTAAAATCGTAGGTGTCGGGGAAAAGGTAGCCTTCGCTGCCCTTGGCGGCTTGTATGAAGTCGTCATACTTTACCACTTTTTTGGCTTCCAGTCGGGCCGCTATTTGCTCTAATCTCCAGCCCTCGGGAATAGTCACCCGGATGGTTTTGGTCTGACCGACGCTGATGGTATCGATAAGGTTCTTCTCGCTCATATCGGCCGAAAGTTCATAGTTCCCGGACTGGATTTTCTTGTTTCTAGAATAAACGTAAACCAAAAAACTCAGCTTACTATTAATCAATTTCTGCTCCACCAGACGACTGCCGATGGCCGAGGTTGTCTCACCGTCGGAAACCACAAAATCCGTCAGCCGGTGGTTGGAAGAAACCGAATGGTTAAGCTCCCGCACCACATAAAAAGGCAGTGAAACTGCCCCAATTACCGCCAAACCCAAAATAATTAAGAGTATTTTTTTGTTCATAATCTCAGACCTCAAAATTCAAATCTCAAAGTGTAGTTATCAATTCAAAATTATTCATTTATTTTGAGATTTGAGATCTGAATTTTGAACTATCTATATATTGTTGCAGGATTTTCTCGGCAGCCAGTCCATCGACTTCTGTTTTTGCCGAGCGGATGTCGATGCCGGCGTTTTTCAACTCTTGATGAGAAGCAAAGCTGGTGTCTGACTCGTTTTCATAAACTATCTCCGCCGAAGTGTTGGCAGCTAGTTTCTGGCCGAACCGCCGGATCTCCTCGGCTAACTCTCCCTCTTGGCCGGAATCTTTGACCGGCAGGCCCAGAACCACCACTGAGATCTCCTCGCCCTTGATCAACTCGACAATTTTACCAAACAGCTCCTGATTGTTATTATAAAAACCGCGGGAAAAAGCAATGCTCTCCCCGACCGCTATTCCAACTTTCTTTTTCCCGTAGTCGATGCCTAGATACATAATTAATAAGTCATAATTCAAAAGTCAAAATTGAAAGTTAAAATTAGATAATTATTAATTGCACTTTTGAATTTTTATTCCGTTTCGTATAATGTTTCAATTTTTATACTGTTCTTAAACAGCGGCATAGTTTTGTAAACGGAAAGATTGGGAGACATCCGAAGGTCTACCGATTTGACTAAGTCGATGGCAGACAATACCCGCTTCGCTTCATCCAGCGGCTTGCCGCTGAGCTGTTCCTTCAGTCTCTCGGTGTCAACCCGACTGCTGATTTTTCCGGACATTTTGATAGTGTAAACGGCCTTGCCCGAAGCCATGTCCAACGATTTGATAAGATAGTCCAGCACTATCTTATCCTTTTGCACCAAGACGCGGTTTCGGTCCAGTTTGGCTTCATATTTTGATATTAACAAATCCCTGAGAGTATTCTCGTTAAAGGATAAAATGCCGGTGCTGATTTTCCCGGAAAAAGTAAAGTCGTCGGCTTGCGCCCCTGCCAGAGCCGAAGATGAAAGAGCGCTAATGTTTTCGGAAATGGTCCCGTCAAGGTATTTTTCGGTTGTGGGAACTTTCTTCAAAACCTCCTCTTTGGCCTGGGCCGAAAGCTTGGTTTTAATAGCTTCTTGAGCCGAATTGATGTCACTCTGTTGGATTACTTTGACATTTTGGGTCGAGCCGCCGGCAAAGGCCGCGGCCGATTCGGCCCAAGTCTGGGTCGAGGGAAAACTGTTCAGCACGAATTTATTGGGAGATTTAACCAGAGCCAAATTATAGACTTCGCCCGAGTCGGTAGCGGTGACGTCGGCCGAGACTTGCCCAGGGACAATGTTGCCTCCCGAAACCGAGGCTCCCGGAATGGTTACAGCGGCGTTGATAGTAAAATTTTTACTGTCGTAGCTTAGAACCTGTCCGGAATTTATTTTCTGCGGGGCAGATGAACCGGCATTAAAAAGAGTGACTTTACCGGTTGCTTTGGCACCAATATTTCTTTGTCCGGTAGCAGAAAATTTGTCTGAAATCTCTTTGTCTACGCTGTTCTGAGTAGCGGTAATAATGACGTTATCCGCGTCTGTTCCCTTTTGGGCGGTACTGATGGCGGCCTCGGAACTCTGATCGAAATTTTCCGCCTTGAAGGTGACGGTGGCCTTGGCTTGCGGCAGTATCAGATAACCGAAAGCTAAGATGACAGCAAGGGCTAGAGCGATCAGCACAAACAACGCCCGGCGTTTTTTCATCGGCTTGAATCGCCGACCCGGAAGTTTGGGTTTCGATTCGTCAGAATTATTAATTCTTGATTTTGAATATTCTTCCTCGTGACTTTGGACCTGCCTGCCGGCAGGCATGGCTTGGGACTCTGGACTATCTTGTGACTCCCGACTATTTTTAATAGCGTCTCTGACACTGATTTTCTTGCGTTTGAAACCGCTTTCTTCCGGGAGTTTTTCTTCCCTTATTTCTGGATTTTCTTCGGACTTTCGAACTCCGGGATTTTCGGACTCCACGATTACCGGATGCTCTGGAAGCTCGATGACCTCGGCAGGAATTGGTTTCTCAACGTCTTTTTGAACACTTTCCTCAACTACCTCGTCCTTCGATGGCTCTAAAGATTTGTTTTCGGTTGTCAGTTTTCGGTTGTCAGTTTTCAAATTCGGTTCTGACTTTGTATTACTTTCCCCTGATAACTGATTACTGATCACCGGTGATTGACTTCGTTCATCATAGTACCGATGTATCTTGATCCCGGGCATCTCCGGCAACTCCTCGGCCGGTTTGGCCGGTGCCGGCGCGGGAACGTCGGATTTAATAACCTCCTCGGCTATAGCGACTGGTCTTTCAGCCATAAGCGGTGCCGGCGGCACGGATCTGCGGCCGACTTCATCCACTCGTGAATAGACCGAGATCCCCACCTGCGAAGCCAGGTTACGGCTGATCTTGTCGGCGGTAACCAAAGAGACATCTTTACCCAAATCAGAAGCACGCTTTTTCAGCAATTTCAAATTAACGATGCTCTGCGCAAGGTTTCCCCCTCGAGGTATCACCAGGGCGACATCGACACTGGTAGCTTTACTGATCTTGTCGATAACCGAGGTGATTTCCTCATCCGATTCGAGATATATCAACTTATCTTCCATGCGTTTTCGAATGCCGTTAGAAGTAGAGAGAAATAGTGAGACGATAGAGAGAAATTGTTTGTCAATGTCTTGCTTTGTCTTACCATGTCTAACTATTTCTCACTATGTCTAGCCACGTCTATCACTATTTACTCTTTAATCGACTCAACCACCCGATCCAGTATCCCCTCAACCACGCCTGATTCTCCGGAGAGGTCGATGCCGAGATTGGCCAGAGCCATGGGGGTAATGTCCTGTGCGCCCACCAGTTCGCCGGTTTCGTCGGAGATATTGGCGACGTCGGAAGGATGGATAAACTCCACCTTGGGCTGGCGGGCGAAAGGCAAACGTTTGACCCATTCGCGGGATTCCAAGAACTCCTGGATCTCCGGAAGTAGGGAACCGCCGCCGCAGAGTAAAATTTTGGACGGCAAAAGATCGGAGCCGCCAAACTCCCCTAACGCTAATTCTACTCCGGAAAGCCAAACTTGGCAATCGGCATCGATGCCCTTCTTGACCCTTTCCGCCTCCTCCTCAGACAATTTCCCTTCGGAATATTCCAGTTTCTTCTTCTCGGCTTCACCAAATGATAAATCAAGCTCCTGCGCCACCCGTTTGGTGAAAACCCGCCCGCCGATGGCAAACATCCGCGTCCCCTCAACCCCGCCATTTCGCACTACGGCAATGTCGGTGGTGCCGCCCCCGATGTCGATAAAAATAGCGGAAAAGTCGGTCGATTCCTCAAGCCCCATGCAACGGGCCACGGCGTAGGGCTCGGCGGCTACCGCCAGCAAGTCCAATCCTAACCCCTCCGATATGGTTTGCAAAGCACCGAGGTGAACTATCGGCGCGAAGGCGTTGAAAACGCCGATGGAGATATCGCGGCCTTGAAAACCGACCGGGTTAGTGACACGGTAGCCGTCAATTCGGACGTCAACCACCGCAGAGTTGACCAGTCGGACATCGATCTCGCGGTAACCGGTCTCCCAAGCCAAAGTCTGGCGGGTCTTGTCGAAAGCTCTGTTTTGAACCTTTGCAATGATGTTTTTTAGCTCTGAGACTGTTATTTTCGTCAGGGGATGGTCGCGCTCATAGTGCACCGTAGTGGTTGTGCCTTTGACCAGCTCGCCGGCGATGCCGATGACGCACTGGCGGGGCGCTTCGTGAGCCATCTCCGCCGCGTGTTGTAAGGCTTCCTCGCAGTTGGCGATGACCCCGGCGATATCGGTTACCTTACCGCCCTGCATATCGGACAATCTTTGCCTCTGTTTGCCAACCCCAACAACTACGCCTCGATTGCCCTCGATGCGGTAGATCAGCGCCTTGACAAATTCGGTTCCAATGTCCAGCGCCAAGGCGAAATGTTTTTTGCCTCCTTTGCGGAGACCCTTGAATCCGAAAACCATTGTTTACATTGTAACAAATATCAAAATAATTGCGAAATTGTAGTCCACGCTTGAGCGTGCTCAAATAACCGGCTGAAGCTCGGACTCCAATATTTTTGAGACCAGCCTTTAGGGTGCTTTGGAAACAAGCTAAAGCTTGGTCTCAAATCGTCTTGAGCCCACCGTTTACGGTGTCACAGCCTGAAGGCTGGACTTAAAAACAAAATTCTGTTTGACAAACTCAATAATTCTGCTATTTTTAAGCCATTGCCGACATCCGATCAAGGGAGGCGCCATGATGGTTACCGATGTTGTCACACTTCAGCAGGTCGGTCTGAGTTCTCTTCAGCTCGGCTGGCTGGACGACTGTCTCGGGAAGGTCAGGGCAATGGGCCCGAACGAAGTTCTGGGGTTTGTCCGAGATGAGATCTTCTGCCTCGGAGACGCCTCTTGCCTCGAGTTGGCGGAGGTCTACGCCGAGAAGGCCAAGGGGTATCGCGAGAGACTCCTCCACGATCCTGTCGAGCTGGTCTATCTCGCGCAGCACCTCCGCGAGGCCATGGCCGATCCGGGCGAGGACCCGCTGTCGACGACCAAGCACATGTTAGCGTTGGCCGAGTGGGTTCGTGAGTCGATTCTGGACCCCGACGGCTACCAGAGTGCAATGCCGAGCTTCGACGAGACAGACCGCCAGATCATCGAGGCGTTCCGCGAGGCGTTCTGCTAGTCTGCTAGGGAGGCGTGACCAATGGCGCGCAAGGTCGACATGAAGGAGAGAAAACCACCGCGTGCCCCGATCGCATAATACCGAAGAGGCTCGTCCGAATCAGTCCCGCATGGACTGTTTAGGCGAGCCTCAACGCGTTTTAGAACTATGTGGCTAAATAGACCCTTCTTTTGATTTATGAGAACTTAGCCAATCTGACAACATTCTTTTTTCTGCTTTTTGCAACCCGTTTAATTCCGCTAGTGTAGACCCTTTAATAGAAATACCGCTTTGCTGCGCTTTTTCTAAAATACTATCTATTCGACTTAACAATTCTCTAGGAACTATTCTTTCAACTACCCCTCCTTCTTCCTCAACTTCGTCGATAAGATTGTTGAGACCTACGGCGAGAGAAATATTCGGTTCATTGTTTCTATCTAACCCTACGTTTGATTTACCTTCGCCATAAACCATAGTTCTCCTTTCCTATTCCAATATTGCTTTGATCCTCCGGACACCGGCGGAGGAGGACTCTTCTTTGATGATTTTGAAGCGGCCGAGTTCGCCGGTTCTTTTGACATGCGGGCCGCCGCAAATCTCAATCGAGAACGGCTTCTCGATTGGCCCTGAGCGATCCTGGGCTTGGCGAAGAAGAGTCGAATGGGTCCTACCGATTGTGTAAACCTTCACCTTGTCCCCGTACCTGTCATCGAATACCCCCATGGCGCCGGACTTTTTGGCGTCGTCAATGCCCATCTCCTCCATCGTGACGGGCAGATCCTCCTTAATTTTTTCGTTTACAATATCTTCCACCGATTTGATCTGCTCCGAAGTCAGCTTTTCCGGATAATTGAAATCAAATCTTAATCTCTCAGCAGTAATGTTCGAACCTTTTTGAGTCACTTCCTCTCCTAAAACCTGACGCAAGGCTGCCAACATCAGATGTGCCGCGGTATGAAGCCGAGTCGTTTCCTCGCCGGCATCGGCCAGCCCTCCCTTGAACATCCCCGCCGAAGCCGTCCGCGAAAGCTCTTGATGAGCCAAAAGCTCATTGTTAAACTGTTTCATTGTCTCATTGCTAATATCATTACCAAGTCGTTCGGCTTCCTCAATAGTAATTTCTACCGGTATGCCGTATGTCTGGTACAGATCGAATAACACTTTACCACTAAATTCTTTTTGAGACTTGATTATTCGAAGGCCCTGGGCCAAAGTTTTTCGAAACTTGGTTTCTTCTTTTTCAAACTCATTAAACACGTCATCCTGAGAGTAACGAAGGATCCCAACATTCGTGGGATTCTGCAGCCGATTCGGATCGGCTTCAGAATGACCTATTGTTGTAGCCACTCGTGCACAAAAATTCTCCTCAATCCCCAAGGTTTTGGCCTTGACGATAGCTCGACGGATCAAGCGGCGTAAGACATAACCGGCTCCCTTGTTTGAAGGCCTGACTCCGTCAGCCATGATAAAAACCGCCGCCCGCAAATGATCGAGGATAATCCTTTCCGCAACCGGGTTTTCAGTTTTGAAAAGCTGGTGCAATTTTCGGTGAGATTCCTCAAAGATATCTGTATGATAAACATTTTCCGCCTGATTTAAAACCGCCAGCAGACGCTCGAACCCCATGCCGGTATCGACGCCTTTGTACTCTGACGGTTCGTATTTTTCATTTCGTAAAATATACTCATTAAAGACTAGATTCCAGATTTCAATATTATCAATGTAGAACTCCACGGTTGGCCCGCCCGGGGAGTTCTCGGTCCCGAGCGACCAAAAGGTTTCGGACTTACCGGTACCAACAATTTTGCCTTCCGGTAATTTGGTAATATTCCGTATGATATCGTATGATTCTTTGTCCTCGGGTATCCCACCTTCCCCTTTGAAATAAGTGGCTGAGAGCCTGGATATTTCGATGTTCAGTTCTTTGGTCAAAAACTCCCAAGCATACGCAATCGCCTCTTTTTTGAAATAGGAGCCTTCTTTTTTCGGGTAGCCGAAAGAGAAATTCCCCAGCATTTCAAAAAATGTCAGGTGAGTGGCATCGCCGACTTCCTCTATGTCGCCGGTTCGGATACATTTTTGGATCGTAACAATAGCAGGGGCTGGAGCCAGATCAGGTTTGGCATAATATCGCTTGAAGGGATGCATGCCGGCGGTGGTAAAAAGCACCGACGGGTCGGTTTCGTCGGGCACTAGAGAAAAAGAAGGCATAATCTTGTGCCCCCGCTGTTCAAAAAAATTCAAAAATTTATTTCTTAACTCTTGTGAAGTCATAGCGTAAAGTCCTAGAGTCTAAAAGTCCGAAAGTCCGAAAGAAAATAAGGTCAATTTTGAATCTTAATCAATGTTTTAATCATTTTCCGAATCTCTTCTTTTAGCTCATTAATATCGACTAAGTCAGCTTCTTTAACAAATCCCAATTTTTGAGAAATTATCAAGAAAGTATCAACCTCAGCTAAAGATCCGTATGCGATCCAGAGAAAGTGAGTAAATTCTTTTTTTGAAAATCTAGCACAGCCCTCAGCGATATTGGCGGGCACAGATGATCCTGCTTTTCTTAACTGAGATATAATCGAATATTGCTCTGAAGAAGGAAACTTTGCGGTTAATCTATATATTCTAATACATAAATCTATCGATTTTTGCCAGACAATTAAATCTTTAAATCCGTTTGACATTTGTTCTTAATTTAGACTTCTGGACTCCAGGACTCTCGGACTCCTACGTCCCGTACCTCAGTCCCACCAAGTCCTGGATCATCCGGCTCCAGAGAAAGCTCGGTTTTGGTTTTTCGATGGCTTGTTCTTTGAAATTGACTCCGAAAAGTTCGCGGCCGTAGTAATTGCGGTAAATGGTTTGATACTCCAAAACTCTCTTGGAGTAGCTGTTGCCGCCGCTAAACAACCCGAGTGAAAACCAGTGGTCAACCGCCCCGCTGCCGGCATTGTAAGCCGTCAAGGCGGCCGCGGTATTGCCGTCATATCGCTGGATCAAGGTGCTGATATACCAAGTACCGAACATTATACTGATGTCGGGATCGTAGAGCTTATCCGCGTTGTAACCCGGAACGTTGAAAGCTTTGTTGATACCGGCTCCGGTTGTGGGCATAATCTGCATCAAGCCCCGTGCCCCCGGCCCCGATACGGCTTGGGGGTTAAAATGACTTTCCTGGTAAATGATGCCGGCGGTCAAGTCTGGCGAGACCTTGTGAGCCGCCGACCATTTGATAATAGAATCGGTGTACTGCAAAGGATAAACCGTGTCGCCCAAAATACTTGGCAAATAAAAATAACCAGACAAAAGCGCAGCAAAAACGATGACCAGCGTACCATACAAATAGAATTTTGATCTTTTTTTGATACTCTCCTCCGCTTACTTTTATAGTAGCAAATATCTTAATCCAGATAAACCCTTATCGATTCTTTTGAGTCCAGCCTTTAGGCTGTTAACACGCTAAAGCGTGGGCTCCAAATTACCCCGCAAAGTGGATGGCCAAGCCGATGACTACAATGCCGAAGATCGTCATCAGAGTGGTCAGGAAAGTCGGATGCCGGTGGTGACTCTCGGGGGTCAGCTCGCCGGCGCCGATATAGAGAAAGAAACCGGCAAAGATTGCCAGCAAGAGACCGAGCGTCGATTCTTTGAGGGTAAATGAGAAGGCCGCCAAAACGCCAAACGCCGGAGCCAAAGCATCGAAGACCAGCCAGCGGAAAGCCTGCTTGACCCCACCTTTATTTTTCAAAATCATGTTTACGGTGTTGATGCCGTCGGAAAAATCGTGACTAAGGACCGCCGCTGCTACTACCCAGCCGATGGCCGGTGAGACTTTGAAGGCCAAACCGATACCCAAGCCGTCCAAAAAGCTGTGAAAACAGAGCGTCAAGGCGCCCAATGTCCCTCGATGGCTTTCCTTACAACACTCATCCTCGCCGTGGAGATGCAGAGAAAATAATCTGTCCAGGACCATATAAAAGGCGAAACCGCCGGCGATAAACAAAGTCACCGTCTCCATATTGAACCCGCTTTGGGCTAGATTTATTGACTCCGGGATCAGATCAAACAAAGCCACGCCCAAAACCGCTCCGGCCGAGAAACCTAAAATTAGGTGGAGTTTATCTTTGAGCCTTAGGGCAAACAAACCGCCTAAAAGCGTGAAGCAAATTGTGAAGAAAGCAACAATTATCGCCATATTATCCCTTCGGGAAATCCTAAACTCTAAATTCTAAATCCTAAAAAAACTCAAAATAATAAAATCAAAAAAACTTAAAAAATTTTTGGATTTGTAATTTTTAACTTTTGAATTTCTTTAGAGTTTAGAGTTTGGGGTTTAGAGTTTTTCAACATTGATATTTACCGAAGGTATGTGCCATACTCCACCCCTTCCACTTCTCTCAGTTTGAACGGGTTTACTCCCTCCGGCCGAAAAACCAATTTAAGGAATTCTTCTTCGGTGAAAAACCGAAACTCGTGGTCGTACTCGGTGGCCTGGGGTATTGACTCATCGATCTTGCCGACAAAGAAGACTTCTATATTGCGTATTTTATATGTCTTAGTCTGATAATCTTGAATAAAGACAAACCGATCAACCTTAACGGTGTAGCCGGTTTCCTCCATGACCTCTCTTTTTGCCGCCGCGGTCAAGCTTTCATTTTCCTCGACTCCCCCGCCCGGGGTAGACCAGAAATCACCTTGGTTGCTTTTGACTAGCAAAACCTTGCCTTGGCTGTCGAAACAAAAACACTTGGCCGAGATACGAATTTTGTGCTCATCCATAAGTTTTTCATTAATCCTAGTCTGATCATATCAATTTTCCCAACTTCTCTCAAGCCTGAATAACAAAATGACCACTCAAAGGTGATCATTTTATTATGGCTCCCGAGGTCGGACTCGAACCGACAACCTAACGGTTACACTTTATCCACTATTTTCATAATGGCGTGGACTATATCTTCACCATGATCTTTCGATTTTAGGTGTTTTGGTATCTAGTCTCTACGGCGCTCCCCGATTCCTCGGGGTTCCCACGGTATTAGCATGTTGAGTGGATTCCCGCCTTCGCGGGAATGACACAAAATTTAGCCTTCACCGTTATCCCAAAAAGTTCATCTTACAGTTTCCTGTAAGAGCTGCAATAGGTCTACAGCCGTTTGCTCTGCCATTGAGCTACTCGGGAATAACATTTTTGATCCCATTGAGTCCCGACGAAGCTTTGCTTGTCGGGATCCCGATCGAAACATCGGGGCTACTCGGGAACGACACTACGACAATACTAAAAATATCCCTTTTTGACAAGTCTCAAATTATTGTTAAACTTATAGTGAAGGAGGGTTGTCATGTATAATACCAAATTCCAGAAGCAACTTGATGATTCCCGCCGTCATCTCTTCGGCAACACCGGCGCCCCGCCGCCCGAAGACGTCTGCGCAGCCTACACGCTGCCTCTCGATGTGCCCATATACCCCTGCAAGAGGCTCCCAAGCGGAGAAATGGTCCCCGATCTGAGCGCTCCTCCGATACCACGGCGTTCCCGAAACCTCCCCTGCGTCCGGCTCGCCACCGGAGAGTGGGTCGTTGCCCCGCGTGATTCCTCGACAGATCAGCACGGCCAAGGTGGTCAGTGCTCTCCGGCGGAAGGCGAGTAGTCTTTCGCTCGCCCCTTTTATCTCAAACCTTTGAGCTTGAAGGTAGCGTACTAAGACTATGAAAAAAGGCCCCAAAAAGGGCCTTTTTTCATAGCAAATACACCGCCAAAATCTAGTTGCTTTGTGCCTCGGCGGCAGCTTCGGCGGCCTTTTTGGCTGCTTCAGCCGCTTTTTCAGCAGCCTGTTTGTCGGCCTCGGTCTGGTTTGTCGACTCGGAAATCGTATCGGCCTTTTCGGTAACTTTAACCTCGATGCTGGAAACGGTGTAAAAACCGGAGATGATTTTACCCTCCGCTTTGAGCTTGTCCCCAACAACCAGACCGGTAACGGCTATATGACTGTCATTCTTCTCTATTGAAGTCACCGAAGTCACCTTCAAAGTAACCGTAGCCCCGATTTGATTTTTAACCGCCTTGTTAGCCGCGGTCACAGCCAGGGTAACCCCGTCTGAAGCAACACTTTGCACCGTCCCTTGGATTTCAAATTCTGTTGATTGGTCGGTTGCCGCTTCGGTCGAAGAGTCCTCTTTCTGGATTTCAATTTTACTGGCGGCAAAAATCCCGCTGACTAATGAGCCGTGAATATGGATCTTTGAGTTGAGCGGAATATCGGCGAGTTTTAGATTCTTGTTATCACCAAACGTTATACCGGTTGAACCGGTAACCAACACCGGAACCTGTGAAAGACGCAGCTCTTTGACATTGTCGGTCGAGCTTTTAACATTTACCACTACGGTGCCCGAAGATACATTTACCTCGGCTGTTGTCCCCTCAATTTCGAATTGGACTGCTGAAGTTGAGGCTATACTTGAACTTGTATTGTTGGAAGTTGTAGTATCAGCAATGCCCAGCGAAGAGCCCACATTAACAGCAGCTCTCCTTATTGGCTCGCGAAATTCGTAACCGATTACCCCGCCTCCAAGCAGGCCGGCAGCCACCAGTAAGATAATTGCAACGGTCGAAAATCCATTTTTCATTATTTCTCCTTTTGAGAATAAAGTATCCTCATACCAAATTATGAAGTAACCTGATCAATGCGCAATAAGTTATCATCATAGGCAGCGGCTTTTATTCTACTTTTAGTTTGCAGCGAAATGTAGCTTGTTCTGTCATTCTTAAGCCTTAAAGCGAAGAATCTTTACCTTTTGACTGTCATTCTGAACGCAGTGAAGAATCTCTAAAGTATGGGATAAGATCCTTCGCAGGCTCAGGATGACAGAAATTAGCTTAAGGATGACAAAATCGAGCTAGGGAGCCTCGTTTGTCGAGGCGCCGCCGGAAGCGGACTCAGCGGAAGAAGAGTTGTCAGTTGCTCCGGAATCCGGCTCAGCCGGACTTCCGTTGGCGCCGGTTTCATCCGGGCAGACGGTGTAGCCAAGCTTACCTTGCGGATCGATCTGGGCCGCCTCCTCTTTGGAAATACAGCTCACGGTTAGGCTCTCGTTGTTGTTGCCGTCGTAGCTGTTATCCACTTGATCTTCGGGAAGAGCTTGAATGGCGCCAACCTTCTCGGCTTGCTCGTCAATGCCGTCTTTGAATTGGTCAATAGCGGAATCTAGCTGGCTTTCATATCCGGCACAATCTATTGAGGCGCCCATGGCCTGGTCGAACGCACAAACCCCCAATACATAAGCCTTCAACTCTTCGAACTCAGCCGCTTTTTGATCGGCCCAAGACTTGAGCCCCGCCTCCGAAAAATCCTCGACCCCCATCATTTTAAGAAAAGCCACACCAATGGTAGCCCAGTCAAAGGCCGGCATCTCTTCCTCGACTTGTTGGTTGGCGGTTTCATCGACTTTGGCGTCCGGACCGTCTTTGGCGTTTTTGAGTTTGTCTTCCAGTTTCTTTTTGGTTTCTTCGTTGCCACCGGTAAAATCGTTTTTAGCTAGAGCGCGTTCGATATCTTGTTTGGTGGCGTTTGGATCACTTAAGACTCTCTGCACATCGGTGTTCAGCCCCTGATTCATCCTGTCTTGCAAGGCTTGCGTCAGGTCCGGTTTGTCATCAACAAAAAGTTGCATATTTTGCAGGGCTATCGCGATAATTCTGGGGTCGACGCTCGGGTCTTTCAGAAGCTCTTGGGCTTCACGAACCGCTTTGTCGTGGCGTTTTTTGGCAATGGCCGCATCAAATTTATCGTCCAGACCGACCAGTTCGACGTCTTGGCTGGCCTTCAGAAGATCGACATAGCTCGGGTCCGGCTGGTCCAGCAGCGCATTGACTCTTTTGGCCACATCGTTTTGAACGCGAGTTTTGCAATTCTCCGAAGCTGAATTGTAACCTGCCATCTGGGCGGTTTTCCAGGCTGAAAGAACCTGGTCCAAACCGACTGACGGATCCTTGCAGATGGTCTCCAAATATCCGGCATAAGCATCCGCGTGGGCGCGTTCGATTAGGAAAGACCTCTGTTTGGATAAAGATTTATCGGCCGCTAAAGCCGCGCTAAGTTCCAGGATATCCGGGGTTTTGTTAGCTTTGACGCGGACGATGGCGCTCTTCAAAAGGTTTTTTGCATCTCCCGTGACCGTTTTGTGATTGGCAAACAAGGAGTTGGCGGCTTCGAGCGTAGTTTGCACCGTCTGGTCTTTAAAACTCAAAGCATAATTCGCTCGGTCAACCTCCTTTTTATCGTCTAGAACATAGTTGTAAATCCCTCCCGACATCACCTCGGCGGTAATCATCCTTTTGGTTTCAGTACTGCGATTCACCAGTTGCGGCACAAAGCTGGTTGAGACGGTATTGTAACGATAGATATGAGAGCTGCCGCTGGTCCTGATATCGGTGCCCATGGCGTTTTCCGGAGCTTTATCATTTTTGAATGAACTTAAGGAATAGTCAAAGGTCAGACCGACCGGTTTTTTGAACCGGGTGTTTTCGGGAAAAATAGCTACTCCGGAAATATCACCTCCGGTCTTTTTAATGGGGATGATTTTGATCTCGGCATCTTTCTCCAAAGCCCCCGCCGGGATTTCCACCAGCGTCCCGACTTTGTTCGCATCGTAAATGGAAACGCTGCCGCCGGAAGCGGCAGTGGCGCGTATGGTCTTGCCGTGAATCATATCAAAAGTCGGATTTACCGGTTTGATCTCCCCGACCGCTGGCGCGGGGTGTTTCTTAAAAAATTTCTGGTAAGCAAAATACCCTCCGGCGCCGAGCAGAACCAGACCGACGCAAACTGGTATAACCAGCTGCCACTTTCTCATAATCCCTCCGTGTTATCTCAACCCTTAGCACAAATAATCCGATCTTTTTTTGATTATATCAAATGAATCTTCATTTGTCCCAGTCGCCGTCAATTTTTCAGGAACGATAAACTTCTGTCATAAAATCAAAGCGCCTTAATTATTCTCCAAGATCGATTTGTGTTAAAATGAGCAAAAGAAACATGAAACCAAAGCGAGCTAAATGAAAAATCGATTGATCGGAAAAGACATTCTGCGGATTGAGAAGCTATCTAAAACAGAGATTACACAGATCTGGAATCAGGCGGCCGAATACGAACGACTTTATAAGACTGACCGCTTGCCACTCCTTCAGGTTATGAAAGGACTCGTTCTAGCTACGGTCTTCGCCCAGCCCTCCACCCGGACTCGGCTTTCGTTCGAATCGGCTATGCTCCGGCTTGGGGGACAGGTAATTTCTATCGCAGACAGTCAAACCAGTAGTCTGGCCAAGGGCGAATCCTTTTTGGATACGGGTAGGGTTGTCGGGGGCACGGCTGATTCCGCCGGCCTGGCCGATGTCATAGTTTGTCGAAGCGCCATTCCGAAAAGTGTCGACGAATTGGCTCGCGGCTCGCTTGCTCCGGTCATTTCCGGAGGCCAGGGTACCGATCAGCATCCGACCCAAGCCATTCTCGATGGAAAAACGATAATAGATGAACGGAGACGAATACAAAACCTGTCTTTTTGTTTTATGGGTGATCTAAAAAACGGCCGGACGGTCCATTCTCTTTTGCCGCTGATCTCCAAATGGCCAAATAATACCGTCTACTTAGTCTCGCCAGAGGGTTTGCGCATGCCCAAAGAGATTTTGGCGAAGTACCGAAGTCAGGTCAGGATGATCGAAACCTCAGATGTTCGCAAGATAATCCAGAACTGCGACGTACTCTACTGCACCAGAGTCCAGAAAGAATATATGACCAAAGAAGAACAACGAGCGGCTGAAAGAGAGCCCTACTTTGTCGATATGAACTTGATCGAGTATGCGAACAAACAACGAGCCGAGAAAGACCGGATCACCATTCTCCATCCCCTACCACGGGTCGATGAGTTACGAATCGAACCGGAAAAATACAAACCTCTGGCCATATTTAGACAAGCCGCCAATGGTATTTGGACCCGGGCTGCCGAACTTGCCTTAATAACCGGCAGAGTGTGAAAATTCTTAATCCTAATGCACAAACTCGCTAACAGTATTAAAAACGAACTCGCCAAAGTCTCTCGGCCATGCACGGAAAAAGAGCGGGAATTTGTAAAGAAATATTTGGGGACAAGAAGAAAGTTTCTGAATGTGAAGTCAGCGGATCGCGACAGGGTCTTGTGGCAGACATTAAGAGATATCAAGTCGCTTCCCTCCAAGCAGATAGTCGAAACGCTGAACGAACTTTTAATGTCCGATACTTTCGAGTTTGTCAATTTCGCCGGCAAACTTTTGGCTATCTCGGCTAAGACAAGAGAAAACATCGATTTTGAAATGTTGGAGCGGTGGCTCCGCCCTACCTCCGGCTGGGCCGAGTGCGACGGGATCTGCCAGTCGCTTTTTCGGGAAAACGAGGTTTTAGACCGCTTAGACGAGTGGCAAAAAACCATAATCAAATTTTCAAACGACCAAAACATCCAGCTTCGCCGCGCCAGCCTGGTTCTGCAAGTGAAGCCCGGTTCGACATCGAGTGATCCTAAACTTCGAAAACTGGCCTACCGAACTATCGACAAGCGAAAAAGTGAAAAAAAGGTACTTATAACCAAAGCTATTTCATGGCTTCTGCGCTCGCTTTCAAGGCGAAACCCTAAGGAAGTGCTACAATATTTAGAGGATAATATAGCTTCCCTCCCGGCCATCGCCTACCGCGAGACGATGAGAAAGATCACAACGGGGAAGAAATAAACACGTAAAACAGATTCTTGCGATAAATTTTTAAAAGATGGTCCTCTACAAAACCAAAACTAGCAAATTGACAGGCACGAGTTACAAAGAGATTATAAAAAAGGCTCGCAAAGCTTTTCATGAAATCGAAAAGAGGTCAAAAAGGACTAATTATTTGAGATCTCCCTACTTCAAAAAAGATAAGATTTTTATTAATTTGTTTTGGGAGCACCTTAACCAAAAAACTTCACGCGATCGCCTACGAAGATTGAAATTACTTTCCTGTGCGTTTGAACTCATTCAAAATTCTCACTACAGACCTATCTCAAAACCCGATCCCAATAATAAAAAGAATATTGTTCACCGCTTCGGGGGAGTAACCAAGAATGGAGAGCTGTTCTACGTTCAGATAAAAGAAAACGGCAAAGGACGAAAAGATTTTATTTCGGTTTTCCCGGAGGAATGAAAAAATCTCCCGCAAGTGAGGTATATAAACCTCGGGCCGGAGATTAATTCAACACTAAATATATAGATATTCCACGTCCTTGTCAAGATGGATTGGGTATGTTAAAGGAGTATTATGAATATGAAAGTAACAATTATCGATGGAACTGCAATAATCCCTGAATTTGTCGAGAGTTTGATTTAGATTCAACAAATAACTAATCAAAGGAGCAAAAAATGGCAACAAAAAGAGTGGAGATCGGGAAGGCGTTTGGCTACGGCTGGCAAGGGATCAAGAAAAATTTCTGGTACTTTGTGGTTTTGGCCATTTTAGTGATCGGAATAAAAAGTATCTTCAGCAGCGAGATCAATCCGGCGCTAGGGCTGGTTGGAATATTCGTCTCGGCCTGGCTGATTGCCGGATACCTAAAAATTTTATTTAACTACTACGACCATGACGAGAAGAAATTGCCGCTTAGAAAACTTTTTAGCCAGTCCAAATACATTTGGTCGATAGCCGGCGGGTCAATTTTGGTAGGTCTGATCGTTGCTGCCGGTTTTATTTTACTAATAATCCCCGGAATCTACTGGGCGCTGAAGTACAGTATGACGATCAACTTGATTGTCGATAAGGATATGGGCGTTATGGAAGCAATGAGACAAAGCGCCAAGATGACTTCCGGAGTAAAAATGGCTCTTTTGGGCTTCGGGATCGTTTCTTTTGGAGTATTTATTTTGGGCGTGATTTGTCTGGGTGTCGGCATTTTTGTCGCTACGCCAATAGTCTGGTTAGCCTCCGTTTATGTTTATAAAAAGTTGTTATAGACGTTCAAAAAGACTTTGGTCGAAAAACCATTTACACTTGGGAAAAAATCCATTATATTTTAAATTGTTGGTTTAGACACTCTTGTCCTACCCTTGGGACAAATACAAGAGTCCAACCGAAAATCAAGGGCCCCAAACTGTCCAATCCGCCGGATGGCGGAGTCGAATTGGATGGTTTTATTAACCTAACTTCACGGAATAACTATGGACAAAAAAGAGTTCAAAGAGGCTTTTGACGAAGCCACGCAAAAGAAGCTCTTGGAAACTCCGGACGTCTGGTGGAAACCGCGAAGGCATAGATGGGATGAATGGGGCTCACCGGTAGGACTCGCTATCTGGTTTGCGCTCACCCTGCTTTCCATCGGCCTTTTCCTCAATCTTCTCCACCGGGCCGGAATCTAACCGAAACGATGAGAAAATCCGGACCGAAACCGTTAAAATACAAAGGGGTAGCGGTTCGGTCCGGTTCCCGCTTTCCGAGCCTGCACTACTTGACACAATCGAAAAAAATGTTAAGTTTAGGATGAAAGGAATATTATGAAAAGTCTTAAACTGCCAAGCATCGCTCAGTATTTACTATTCATCACTAACCTCGCCTTGGGTTTTGTCGAGACACTCATCGGACTCCGGATCATTTTGAAACTCTTTGGTGCCAGCACTCAAGCTTCGTTTGTCACTTGGGTTTACGAAACCACCAAGCCCCTGCTTTCCCCGTTTGCCGGCATCTTTCCGGCTCCGGTCCTCGACGGTTACTTTGTCGTCGAATTCTCGGCCATTTTTGCCCTGATAGTTTATGCTTTTCTGGCGTATTTTATCGAGGCTGCGGTCAACTTTTTAGACGACAGAAAAGACGGCTGACCGCCCTTCGGTTTCATTATTATTAATTATTTACCTCCAAAGGAAATTTCTTGCCGCAACTAGCTAAACCCTCAGCTAAGTATAAAGAATCTTTTCTTGAAGCGCGTCGTGAATTTATAGACGATAAGACTTACAAATACCAGCATCTTCCCGAAGTGGATGCAGCTGGTTTCGAGGCCTATTTAAACGAGCGTACCGACCATGAACTTGGTCGAAACTTACCCGAAGGCTTTGTCCCTGCCAGTGATTTTTGGCTGGTTGAGAAAGACAAATATCTCGGCACCACCAATATCCGCCATCGCTTAAATCAAAACCTTCTAGATGTTGGCGGGCACATCGGTTACCATATCAGACCAAGCGAGCGTCGTAAGGGCTATGGAACCTTGATCCTGAAGTTGGCGCTCATAGAAGCTAAAAAACTTGGACTCAGCCGGGTTTTGATTACTTGCGATGAAGAAAACATCGGCTCGGCCAAAATCATTGAAAAAAACGGCGGCGTCTTGGAAAATATTTTTGTCCAGAGCAATAATCTGCCTAACAAAAAACGTTATTGGATCGAAATATAAATCCTAATTTTTGCTTAATCGCCTTTTCTGCTATGGTTGTAGTAATCATTAAATAGGTGCGAAGATGAAAACTATAATAATTGTCGTGATAGTGGCCGTGTTGGCCGTAGCCGGTTATTTTCTGATCAAAGGCGGTTATGGCGGTTCGAGTAATTCGTCCGGTAATTCCAAAAGCTCGACTCAAGCTCCGGCAGAGACCAATTCCGTGACCATCAGCAACTTTGCTTTCAATCCGAACAATATTGCGATCAATGCGGGCACTCCCATCACCTTCACTAACAACGATGGCGCGAACCACACCGTGACTGCGGACAACGGCAAGTTCGACCAAGCCGTCAGCGCCGGACAAACCGCCACCATCACAATCACCGAACCCGGGACATACAGCTATCACTGTAGAATCCATCCCAGCATGAAGGGCACCATAACCATCCGATAGTCTTAATCCAAACCAATAATATGATTCTGCCAGACCCGATAATTTTCAATAAGCCACTCAACATCTGGCTCGGATTTCTGGCGCTTTTTTTGTTGCTTCTTCAGATCAGTATCGGAACCCGCATCCTAAAATTGCCTTTTTGGGTTCACACCAGGGTTGTTTGGATCGCTCTTTTGATAGTGGTATTGATCCACGGATTTTACGGCTTTGAGCTCTATTTTTTAAGATAATCAATCTCGACCCGTTCCAGGTCTTTTTTGGCCGGGCCGCGAAGCACCTTGCCCTCGATGCTATAACGGGACCCGTGGCAGGGGCAATCCCAAGTTCGCTCGTCTGCGTTCCAGCCGATGGTGCAGCCCATGTGCGTACAGATGGCTGAAACGGCATGAACCTGTCCCGCCTCGTCCTTATACACGGCGGTTTTTTTGTGGTCGATGATGACAACTCCGGCTTGGCCGTTTTTCCATGGTTCAATCTCTGACATTTTGATCTCCTCTTAATAAAATATTTAGCCCCTTTTTATCATTCGCCTATTCTTCTTGTCATCCCGAACTCGTTTCGGGATCTCTATTTCGAAGAGTAGGATCCTGAACCATGTTCAGGATGACATGATAATAATATTAGTCATGCTTTTTGATTCTCTCCGCCGAGTAAAGCCGGCTCCAAGGATGCGGCCGGCCCAATATTTCACTGTTTAATATTTGAGCCGCGACCCAGGAATGGGTCATCCCCCAGCCGACAAAGCCGGTGACAACGAAAAAGTCGTCGCTCTCGGGGATCAACCGGCCGATCACCGGCACTTCGTCCGGAGTTTCCGAGTCGCTGGTGGTCCAGTGATATTCTATTGACTTAATATCGAAATGTTCTCTGGCCCACTTTGCCAGTCTCGCGTAATGCTCATCCGTTGATAATAGATCGTCGTCCAAGACCGCTTCACCGCCGACCAGCAAGATTTCTTTCCCCTTTCTCCAAGCTTGGGAACGGAAAGAGTGAAAGTTTTTTTCTTCAAAACCAATGAACATCCCCTCGGCCATTTTTCCGCCGATAGTGACCCCCAAAGTGTAGGATTGATGAGCCTTTAATTCTTTAAAAATATCTGCGGGATCAAAAATGGGATAATTGGTGGCAATAATGATTTTTTTCGCCTTAATACTTCCGTTCTTCGTCACCAATCTTTTCTGATTCTCTAAAACCTCGCCGACCGCTGAGTTTTCAAAGATTAATCCACCTCGGTCGATCATAATTTTTGATAAAGCCAAAAGAAACTTTCGCGGGTGAAACTGCGCCTGATTTTCGTATTTTATCGCACCGTAATTTTTAAATGATACCGGGGCTCTTTCGACAAAACCGACCGGTAGACCTAGGCTCTTGGCCGCCTCAACTTCTTTCTTGACAATATCGGTCCAATCTTTACCGGCGGCATAAGAGTAAGCGGGCTGGCGTACAAAGTCGCAATCGATTTTTAACTCTTCGACGAGAGCAGCCCAGCCCTCGACCGCCTGCTGGTTGGCTAAAGCATAGATTTGCGCTTTGCCTTGCCCCAGTTTTTTTACTAATGTCTGATATTTCAGTCCGTGACCGGAGGTGATCTTGGCCGTGGTAAAACCGGTCGTGCCCTTGACTATCCGATCCGCTTCCAAGATTGCAACTTTGTGGCTTGATTTTTGCAGGTAATACGCGGTAAGCAGCCCGGCGATTCCCCCGCCGACAATTGCGATGTCAACTTCAAGATCAGCAGCCAGCTCCGGATAATCGGTTTCCGGCGTGGTATCCAGCCAGATCGAGGTTGGTTTGCCGATATTGGTAAGTAATTCGTTCATAACCAGTCAAATATGGTGGCTTAGGGCTAAAAATGAAACAAAAATCAGAATAGATTAACCGGCATACTGCCACCTACGAGGTGACATCGCCGGTTGTAATTTGCATAATTTTTCGCTGATTTGCCAGAGATCGCGAGCATTTTCGGCGTTGCAAGATTCATCGGAGGAGGGCGAACAGACCATTTTATCGAAATATTTGCCCGAGACGCCCGCAACATCGGGCGAAGTGCATAAATAAATACAAGGTTTAGCTCCCTCATCAACAGGGATTGCCTTAAGTTGCATCAAGGGCAAAACAGTTTTGGCTAGGATCCCGTTATTCTTGCCGATGGAGGTCTTGACCCAGCCCGGGTGAACGGTGTTGACGGTAATCTTCGGATCTTTGAGACGCCGAGCCAATTCGTAGGTAAAGAGAATATTGTATAATTTGGATCGATTGTAGGCATCCCAACCGGCATAATCTTTCTCGCCTTGGAGATTCTCTCTGTCGTATCTGGCGCGGAAATGCTCCCAGGACGAGACGTTGATAATGCGGACCGGAGTGCTCTTTTCAATGATGTCGAGCAGTAAATTGGTCAACAAAAAATGCCCAAGATGGTTGAGGGCAAAAGTCTTTTCCAAACCTTCGGTTGTCAGCTCGCGCTTCAAGAAAAACCCGCCAGCGTTGTTTACCAGCAACTGGAGTTTGTCATACTTAGTATGAAACTCTTTGGCCATCTTCCGGACGGATTCCATCTCAGATAAGTCGGCAATTAGATAGTTTATTTTCTGGTTTCCGGTTTCAACCCTAAGATCATCAATAGTTTTTCGGCACTTCTGCTGGTTGCGTCCTACTATTATAAGATCCGCACCAGCTTTGGCCAGCGCCCTACAAGTCTCCAGACCCATACCGGAGGTCCCTCCGGTTACCATAGCCACTTTATTCTTGACCGACCACGTTTCCATAGCTTTATTATATCATTGTTGATCTTTTTGTGTGTCGGATCTACACGAACTTGACATGAAAAAACTTGATAGTATAGTTTTAATTAGTTTTCGCTAACGACCACTCACAACAAAGGAGCTTCCGATGCCACCACGATGCCAGAAGTGCGTCTGGGCTGATACCGATCTCGTCGTAATCGAGTGTGATGAGTGCAGAGACAAGCGCCTGAGAGAACAGGAGGCAAGAAGACGCGGACCGGCTCGATCCCATGGGGTCGACAGTGATTCCGACTTCCAAGCCGAGTGACAGCCGTGCCCTCCGACAAGTCGGGGGGCTTGTCAGTTTGGATAGATGCAACTAGTCCTTAGACTCAGGATTTTCTAGCAATTTTCTGCTCAGTTCGACCAATTTTCCAAGATCATTATTATTTAAAACTTCGAATATCTTGCTCACTCGTTTCATTATACGCTTCTTTACAAGCTCCATTTTCAGGCGGCTTTTGGTAGAGATTTTGATTTTTGAGGCCCGGCGGTCAGATTCATCCACTTGACGCACCAGATACCCTCTCCCAACCAACGGTTCAACCAATTGGGTGGCTGCGCTCTTGGAAATATTTAAAAACTGGGCTATCTCAGTCACGCCGCAATTTTTGTGATGCTTAATAATATGCAAAAGTTGGCCCTGGGCCGGAGTAATGTCCATCTTGCCCATCAAAGGTAAAAATCCAGAAGCCAACCGACGTTTGATCGATTCGAAATTGCGGGTCAATTCTTCAATTTTATCGTTGCGGGTCATAATATTGATGGGTGACCACCACCAGCCTTCGCCAAGGCTACGGCCGGCCGGCAGATCAGCTTGCCCCCTCGTAGCTCTTTAGAGCGAAGTGGGGTGGGGGTCACTGCTTCCTTTTTATGTTCGGGCGGCAAATTGGCTGTTGTAGAGCGAGGCGTAGAAACCCTGCTTAGCCATAAGCTCTAAGTGGGTTCCCTGCTCGACAATGTTGCCGTCGCGCATCGCCAGAATCAGATCCGCTCCGCGTATGGTTGAGAGACGGTGGGCGATAACAAAGCTGGTTTTGCCTTTCATTAAATTTTCCATGGCTTTTTGAATCAAAATTTCGGTGCGGGTATCAACCGAGCTGGTGGCCTCATCTAAGATTAACATAGGGGTCTGAGCCAGCATGGCTCGGGCGATGGTCAAAAGCTGTTTTTCACCCTGTGAAATATTATCGGCCTCTTCGTTTAATTCCATTTTATAACCCATCGGGTGGGCGTGGATGAAGTGATCGGCATGCGCCGCTTTGGCTGCCTCGATTATCTCCTCATCGCTGGCCCCGAGTTTGCCGTAGCCGATGTTTTCCCTCACCGTGCCATTGAACAACCAGGTATCTTGCAATACCATGCCGAAGAGTTTTCGGACGTCGGCACGCTTCATTTTCCGAGTATCGACACCATCGATTTTGATGCCGCCGGAATTGACATCGTAAAAGCGCATTAACAAATTAACGATAGTTGTCTTACCAGCGCCGGTTGGTCCGACTATGGCAATTTTCTGACCCGGCTGAATGTGAGCGCTAAAACCCTTGATAATGGTTTGGTCGGGGTTGTAGCCAAAAACCACATTTTCAAACTCAACTCCGCCTTTAACCTCTTCGATTTTGGCGGCATCGGCTATATCCGGCTCCTCCTCTTCTTCCGATAGAAACTCGAAGACTCTTTCGGCCGCCGCGGCTGTCGATTGCATCACATTGGCAATGTTGGCGGTTTGCATTATCGGCTGATTGAACTGGTTGACATATTGGATAAAGGCCTGGATATCGCCGATCTGGATTTTACCGTTTAGGGCCAACCAGCCACCCAAAACCGTGACTCCGACAAATCCCAGGTTGCCGATAAAGGTCATTATCGGCATCATCAGGCCGGACAAAAACTGCGATTTCCAGGCGCTTCCGTAAAGTTGGCGGTTGATTTTTTTAAATTTGGCAACCGAGCGTTTCTCTCCGCCCATTACCCGCATCACATTGTGGCCGGCATACATTTCTTCGATGTGGCCGTTAATGTGGCCCAGAGTATCCTGCTGTTCCTTGAAGTAATGCTGTGACTTCCGGATGATTAGGGCGATGAGGATGAAGCTTAGCGGCACGGTGATAACGGCCACCAGCGTCAAGTTCCAGCTGATAGTAAACATCATGATGAGGATTCCCAGGATCATCGTAACCGAGGTAACGATTTGAGACAATCCTTGGTTTAGGGTTTGGCTGACCGTATCGACGTCGTTGGTCACGCGGCTTAGAACTTCGCCGAAAGTTCTTTTGTCAAAGTAGCCCAGCGGCATCCGGTTGATTTTCTCGGAGATGTCGCGGCGAAACTGGTAGGTGATCTTCTGCGACACGCCGGTCATGATCCAGCCTTGAATATAGCTAAAAAGAGCGCTTAGAAGATACAGTCCGAGAAGCCAGAAAGCGATGTTGCGAATTTTGACAAAATCAATGCTGGGCCGGTGCGACAAATCAAGATTTTTAATTTGGTCTAGTTTATCGGCCGGTATTTGCGCCGCCTGGGCGGCCGGAAGTTTGTTGATCAGATCTTTGCCGGTTGTCCCGGGCGGCAGGGTTACTCCCTTGGGTAAACTGCCGATGATGCCGTCGTAAGCCTTCATATTTATGTAGTCGGAGACTACCTGGTTGGTCATGTTGCCCAGCATTCTCGGAGAGAGGATGGCAAAAACCGTACTTGCAACCGCAAATATCAGCACCAAAAGAATCGATCTTTTGAAGCGACCGATGTATTTCAAAAGGTCGCGCATGGTCGCCTTGAAGTTTTTTGGCTTCTCGACCAAACCGCGAACGGCTCCCCCGCCCATTGGGCCGGCGCCGCCCATCGAGCCCTGGCGAGGTGGCGTTTTTACTTGTGGTTTATCTTGTTCAGTCATATTATTATATGTCATCCTGAGCGAGTCATCGAACGAAGGATCCCGTTGTCCGTCCTATTAGCCACGGAATCCCCTCGCTTTTTTTCGTCATTCTCGCGAAGGCGGGAATCTACCCGATTAATTATTAGTGGATCCCCGCCTTCGCGGGGATGACAGTATGAGAGGTGGAAATGACGTTATGCACTGGCATCCGCCTTATCCAAATTAATCTGATAACCTTTTAATTCTTCTTCGGAAAGCTGGGAGTAAGCAATTTCCTGATAGACCTTGGATGACCGCATTAATTCCTGATGGGTACCAATGCTTTCAATCCTGCCTTCATCAAGCACGACGATTTTGTCGGCGTTTAAGATAGTGGAAATGCGCTGAGCTACGATTAGGACCGTTTTATTTTTAGTCTCGGATAACAAGGCTCGGCGCAAGTTGGCGTCGGTTTTGAAATCCAGAGCCGAGAAGCTATCGTCAAAAATATAAATCTCCGGATTCCTGGCTATGGCTCTGGCAATCGACAGGCGCTGTTTTTGGCCTCCGGAAACATTGGCCCCGCCTTGGGCGATGCCGGCTTCAAACTTTCCCTCCAGGTGGGTGATAAATTCATCGGCTTGAGCAATTTTTGCCGCTTTTCGGGTTTCGTCTATGGACGCTTCGGGCGCTCCGTATTTGATATTGCTCTCAACCGTACCTGAAAAAAGTACGCCGCGCTGGGGCACGTAACCGATCTTGGCGTAAAGATCTTCGAGTTTCAGCTCGCGAACATCGATCCCGTCAACCAGCACCTGGCCGCCGGAGACATCGTAAAAACGGGGGATCAGATTTATTAAAGTTGACTTGCCACTGCCGGTGCTGCCGATGATGGCGGTAGTTTGGCCCGGGCAGGCCTCGAAATTGATATTGCAAAGTACCGGATCATCGGCGCCCGGGTAAGCAAAAGTTACATCTTTAAACTCGACCAGGCCTCCGCCGTTTGTAAATTGTTTCGGTTCTTTGGGATCCGTGATGGCCGGTTCGGTCTCGATAACCTCCATCACCCGTTTGGCCGAAACCGAAGCGCGAGGGATCATGATAAAAATGATTGAGACCATGAGAAAAGCCATAATCACCTGCATCGAGTACTGCATAAAGGCGATCATGTTACCGATCAGCAGGTTGCCGTCGCCGATCAGATGAGCTCCGACCCAGACTATAGTAATGGCCGTCAGATTGAACATCAACATCATCACCGGCTGCATTACCACCATGATCCGATTGACAAATAAGTTGGTGTTGGTCAGATCGACATTGGCTTTTTCAAATTTTTCCTGCTCAATCTTTTCGTTGTTAAAGGCACGAATGACCCGAAGCCCCGTTAGATTCTGACGAGTGACTAAGTTTAGTTTGTCGACCAATTTTTGCAGCAGCTGAAATTTGGGTAAAGCCACCGAGAATAAAACGATGATGATGCCGATCAAAACAGCCACGGCCAGATACATAATCCAACTCATTGAGGGAGCAATATCATAAGCTTTGACGATGGCCCAGCCGCCGGTTAGGGGCGCTTGTAGAACCATGCGAAGTAGAATCACTAAAACCATCTGGATCTGTTGAACGTCGTTGGTGGAGCGGGTGATCAGGGAGGCGGTAGAAAATTTGTTGAACTCGGTTAAAGAGAAACTTTCGACTCTGGCAAACAGTTTGGCTCGGGCATCCATGGACACGCCAGTGGCGATTTTCGAAGCCAGGAAGCCTACTCCGATCGTAGCGACGGCTCCGGCCAAGGCTATCAGGAGCATGGTCCCGCCGGTTCGCAATATCAGGCCGTTATCTTTAAGCACTATCCCCTCGTTGACTATCTTGGCCATGTAGTCCGGCAATTGCAGCGAAGTATAAACCGTCAAAAAAACCAGCGCTAAAAGCGCCAAGAAATGAAAGAGGTAGGGTTTGAACAAACGCAAAAGTTTAAGCATTTAAGCACAGTTAGAAGTTGATAGAAATAGCGAGACGGTAGTTAGACATTGCCGTTACAATTTCTAACAACGTCTTAACTATGTCTTCCTATTGTCTCAACAGTGGCTAGTCCACCAACTTAGTTTAGTACCTTAACTATCTCTTGTCAAGGGCTGCTTCGTTCTCAACTTTTTCTCAGTTTCCTGCTATACTCTGTTTGGTAACAGAGTTACCTAAACCCTTCGCGAATATACAAATTTGACAAAAATACAAATGGGCTTCGCGTGCTATTTGTACTTTCGCTTGATTTGTAGATCCGTGAGGGATAAACCGAAGGTTTATGAGAATACTAATTGTTGAGGACGATCACAAGATCGCAAACGCTATCAAGAAAGGCTTAGAACAGGAACATTTTGCTGTTGATGTTTCGTATGACGGCAAAGACGGTTTAGGGCAGGCCCGGACCATAGAGTATGATCTCATCATACTTGATAGGATGCTTCCGGAGATCGACGGCATTGAAATTTGTAAGCTGCTGCGTCAGAAGAAAAACAATACGCCAATCTTGATTTTAACCGCCAAGGATCGCGTAGAAGACCGGGTCGAAGGCCTAAATGCCGGCGCCGACGATTACTTGGTCAAACCTTTCGCTTTTGAGGAACTTCTGGCTCGCGTCCGAGCCCTCCTTAGACGTCCACAAAAGGTTGAGGACAACATCATAAAGACTGATGACTTAGAGCTTAATCCGGTCACTTTTCGGGTCAATCGCGGTAACAAAAATATCGAGCTTTCAAGCAAAGAATTTGCCCTACTTGAATATCTAATGAGAAACAGCGGCAGGATATTAACTAAAGACAATATTATCTCCCACGTTTGGGACTACGACGCTGACATTTTACCCAACACTGTCGAAGTTTATATTGGATATTTAAGAAATAAAATCGACAAACCTTTCCCCAAAAAACCGGATCTGATTCAAACGGTGAGAGGCTTTGGGTACAAAATCCAAGCCTAGTTTTCAATTTTGCAATTTTCATTGAATTTTCAAGGCTCAACGCTTAAACATTTAAGAATTGCGATTTTATTGAAAATTGTAAGTTGAAAATTAAAAATTATTAAGTGTTCCACTCCGCTTATCTCAGATTAACAGTTTTCTACGTGCTGGTTGTCATGATCATCAGCATAGCTTTTTCGGTTGTTTTATATCAAATCTCTTCGGCCGAGATCGGTCGGGGCCTGGACAGGCAAACATCTATCATTCGCAATCTTCCCGGTAATAATCGGCTGCCGTTCCCGTTTGATGAGATAGAAAACGCCAGACGACAGCAAATCGACGAGAGCAATGGTCATATCGAGACCAATTTAATCTATCTGAATATTTTGATCTTGATCCTTTCCTCAGCCGGCGGTTATTTTTTCGCGCGGCGGACTTTGAAACCTATTGAGGAAATAGTCGAAGCCCAAAATCGCTTTACGGCCGACGCCAGCCACGAACTAAAAACTCCCTTGACAGCTATGCGCAGCGAAATTGAGGTTAATTTGCGTGATAAAAAACTCTCCGGTGATGAGGCCAAAAAACTTCTTCAGAGCAATTTGGAAGAAATCGGCAAATTAGAATCTTTATCCAATGCCTTGCTCAAGCTGGCTAAGTACGATAGTGATGATAGGCATGATTTTAGGGAAGTAGTATTGTCCGAGATGATCACTGAGGCTTACGAGAGAGTCGCCGGCTTGGCAGAAAAGAAATTAATTACCATTAATTGTCATCCTGAACTTGATTCAGGATCTCTTCGCACAAAGGTTCTGGGTGATAAAGCTAGTTTGATCGAATTGTTTGTAATTTTGTTGGACAACGCCGTCAAATACAGTCCTGAAAAGACCATGATTTCGATTGATATCCGTGAAGACAAAAAATATGCGGTAATCAGGGTCAAGGATCAAGGCATGGGCATTAAAGCCGGCGATCTGCCCCACATCTTCAACCGCTTTTACCGCGCCGACCAATCGCGTTGCAAAGAAAAATGCGACGGTTACGGTCTGGGGCTATCAATAGCCAAACGTATCACCGAGATCCACCATGGAGATATTTACGTTGCCTCCTCTCATGACCACGGCTCCGAGTTTACCGTCAAGTTGCCTATCTAGTCGTCACCGCGGGGACGATAGTGCTATTATCTTAAGCTTTTTCTCAGATAGCTGTTTTATGATTGAGGCGGTCGAAAACGGCTAGAGAGTAAAAGTAAATGTTTGGAGGATTACAATGAATTGCCCGGGTTAGATTAAGAACTATCGGCGATAACCATTACCTCTCACGGTGATGGTTATCGGCGTGATATAATCAATCAACCATATCGGTGTCAATCCGTGTAAAAATCTGTGTAGTTTAGGAAGGAGTATATGAACGAGAACAAGATTGAGGAAATTAAAAATCAAGATGACAGCAAGCTGAAAGATGGACGTTATCATCATTACGGAACTAAAATAGTGCTTGTTGTCGTGGGTGTTTTAATTGTTCTGGGCGGAGCGATGGCTGCGGCAAGATTCACTAACAGGCACGCGAGATTTGAAAACAAAGTAAATATCGGAAAAAATGCCTTTCTCGGACGCGGGATGGCGGGTCGCGGAACCATCGGTCGGCGTTTTCTTAACCGAGGCGTTAGCGGCGACGTAACAAAGATTGACGGCAATACTTTGACGATCAATAACGGAACTAAAGATATCGCGGTTAATGTCCAATCTACCACTTCGTTTAGCAAAAACAGCCAGATTGCCAAACTCTTAGACTTGATTGTTGGCAACAATATCGTCGTTTCCGGCGCGTCAGACAGCAACGGCGTCGTTCAAGCGACTTCAATCGTTATCCGCTAGGATAATAGCAAAAACGGCCGGTGTCCCCTCCCTGCGCCGGCCGTTTTTGTTGCGATCTTTATTCATAATAATTATCAACTATTGGCTATTCACGGAGGTCTAAGTGGGCACAATCAAACGCGGTTTTTTGAATGCTTTCAGAAACAGTATTCGTACTATTTCGATCGTTTTTATTTTAGCAGTCTCAATCAGCATGGCGCTTGTGATGCTAATGTCTCTAAAAACCGTTCAGGCAAAGATTGATAATGTTAAAAGCTCTATCGGCAATATCGTTACAGTCTCCCCCGCCGGAGTCCGTGGTTTTGAGGGTGGCGGCGAACTACTGACCGATCAGAAAGCCTCCGACATTTCCGCGATTCCGAATGTCGCTTCGGTTACCAAAACCCTATCTGATAGATTAAGAAAAAACGGTTCCACTATTCCGACAGGCGGCCCGCAATCACAAAACAATACAATCGCCAATAATACCACCAATCTGGATTCTTCCATTTCGCCGGGCTCTTTTGGCAACCGCCAGCGGGCGAACGAAAACGGCGGCTCTACCTCTTTGGGTACTTTTTCTGTGCCGATTATGTTAACTGGAGTTAGCGATTTAAGTTCTGTGACCGGTCTTAGTTCTCTTGGTATAAGCAAATTCGACATCTTAAGCGGTAACAAGATTGACAGTAATTCTTCAGATAATCTGGCAATGATCGGCACCGCCCTGGCGGCCAAAAATAACCTGTCGGTCGGTTCAACTTTTCTAGCTTACGGGCAGACAATTACCGTGACTGGAATTTTTGATGCCGGCAGCGAGTTCGCCAATGCCACCATAGTAATGCCGATAAAAACCGTGCAAAATCTTTCCGGCCAAGCCGGTGCTATCAACACTGTGATTGTTGAGGTCAACTCTATTGATAATGTCTCAGCTGTCCAAACGGCAATCAAAGATAAACTCGGCAGCACCGTAGACGTTTCTTCTCAACAAGACGCCTCCAATCAGGCCATCGCTCCCCTGCAAAATATTAAAAACATTTCGTTTTATAGCCTGGTGGGCGCGTTGGTGGCCGGATCAATAATCATCTTTCTAACCATGGTAATGATCGTTCGTGAACGCCGGCGCGAAATCGGAGTGTTAAAAGCTATAGGCGCTTCCAACTTTATAATCGCCACTCAATTTACCGTTGAATCGTTGGTGTTAACCCTGATCAGCAGCGTAGTCGGCATGATCCTGGGTCTGGCTCTGAGCAATCCTATTCTCAGTGTTTTGGTTAATAATGCCGTATCTTCGAACCAAACAACAGCCGGTGGCGGCACCGGACGACAATTGTTAAGATTGGGAGCCGGCTTTGGCAACAGTGCGGGAAATGCCCTACGCAATCTTCATACAAATGTTGGGGCTGAGATTATTTTATACGGTCTCGGGGCAGCTGTACTAGTCGCAATATTGGGTAGCGCCATTCCCGCCTTCATTATTTCTAAAATCCGTCCGGCGGAAGTCCTTCGTTCCGAATAATTTATAATTTTATAATTTTTAACATTTTCGAATTTAAAATTCATTGAAAATTAAAAATTCGAGGTAGATATGCTTAAGATCATGTCTGTCAGTAAAAAATTCAAATCCGGCGACAGCTTCGTCAATGCTGTTGATAACATCTCGCTTGAAGTGGCGGACGGAACTTTTGCCGCCATTGTCGGCAAGAGCGGCAGCGGTAAAACTACTCTGCTTTCACTTTTGGGAGCGCTTGATCGCCCAACCAGCGGCCAGATTCTGGTCGACGACAGGGATATCTGCCGGCTGGGCGATCGCAAACTGATTGATTATCGTCGGAACAAAATCGGTTTCGTCTTTCAGGGTTACAATCTGGTGCCAAATTTGACGGCGATTGAAAATGTTATGCTGCCAATGGAATTTGCCGGCCTCAAAAAAACCGAGCGTAAAAAAAGAGCCGCCAGGCTTCTAAAAGAGGTTGGTATTACCGAAGAAAAATTTAACCGAAAACCTACCAGACTCTCCGGTGGCGAACAGCAAAGAGTCGCTATAGCCAGAGCGCTATCCAACAAACCAAGCCTAATACTGGCCGATGAACCGACCGGCAATCTTGATTCCGCCACTGGTAAGGTAATCGTTAAATTGCTTGAAAACTTGGCTAAAACTGAAAATACTACCATCGTTGCCGTAACCCACGATGAATCAATCTCCAAGGACGCAAAACAAACCTTCCGTCTTCGCGACGGCAAGCTGGTATCTACATCATCCTAAGGAGTCTGATTTAGTACGTTATTCTGAGGAATCGTCGACAAACAATTCCACGGTCTGTACCATTTTATTATGGAATCTTTCATCGTTATGCTAGTCCAGGATGACGCAAACAATGATATCCGCACATTCGTGAAATTAGTACTTCAGTAGGAGAAGTATTTTCGACGCTTCGATTTTTTGCTAATATGAAGCCATTAGCATTGATAAATTTCTCATGGCAGACAACAAGCAATCTTCCAGCTACGGCACGGCCTGCTATAGCGGCGACACCTGCTTCGGTCTTTTGGTCGTCGTCTTCGTCCTGACCATCCTCTTTTTCGGCTAAGCCAATACACAATTGAGAATGAACCACTAGAGTCAGCCAGCGATCCGTTGTGAAGGGAGGCAGAAATGCGAGATGCGCTCAAGGAGTGTCCTTGGTGGCTTTGGGGGGTCTTTTTCACTCTCATCGCCGCAGAAATTGTGCTCGCGCGATATACTCCGTAGAGGTCGAGCTCTCAACAACTCCGCACGTTCTGACCGATAACGGCCTCCCTCGCGGGGGCCGTTATCGCTTTATAGATCGCTGATATCCAACTAATATTGATACTGGTAAGTCGGAGTGGAGGTTGTGGTGGTGGAGTTGGAACGGTAGGCGCTGACTACGGCTGAAACGACCAAGATGATAATAATGACTTGCAGAGCGAACAATACTATACCCCATTTAACCCAGGCTGATTGAGTCTTTCTAAAATCCTCGACCGAGGCGAACTTGCGAGCCTGCCAAGCCCACTCGTTGCCCTTTACCCCTAAAATAATTATCATCGGTAGCCATAGAGGGCCGAGGATGGCTAAAAGCCCGATCCAAACTTGGTTGCCGATAGCCCAGATCCAACTTAGGAAAAATGCCCCCCAGTTCCAGCCTTTAATCTCATCCGGTATTTGAGAGGATAGTGCCGCAGTTTGCGGCTGGCCGACACCGAAAGCATTTGCCAAGTCTGGATTGGGGATTGGCTGACTCATGGACTGGTTGATTTGTGGATTCGCCGAGGCGGCAACCGGTTGATCCGGTTGTGTTTGATCGGAAACCGCCGGCTCGGTCGTGGTCGGTGGCGAAACCGTAGGCTGCATCATCTCAGAGCCTTGGGGTTGTCCCGCCTCGTTCTCCGAAGAAAGTTTCAGCTCCTCCGGTAGTTTTTCCTCCGTCGTCAAATCGGGCTCCTTAGCCACTACATCTTGATCAAGTTGATTCTTGTCGCTGACCTGAGAGAAGTCCGGTAAATTCGCTTTAGTCGCATCGTCTAGCGGGTTTGGAAGTTCCTCCTCTTTGACAGAAGTTGCCTTAGTGTTTAGATCGTTGCTCATCACCGGCGCATTAGTTGCAGATTGGTTATTTTGAATCGGATCCGCTGCCATCATCCCTCCAATATTTATTGTTGAGCAACCTCCACTGATGAACTCCACTGATTCAAGGCCGATCGGTCCCAATCTGTGGCGTAGATCTGTGGCGGTCACTGCTTCATTTTATAAGCGTTAGCATGTCCCAGTCTTGATAAAGCAAGACTACTTCAAGCTCCGGATATTTATCTTTCAGAATCTCTCCGGCCTCTTTCAGTTTGATAATGTGAAACTCCTCCTCTTTTTCAGGACTTTCGAATTGGCTGCTACCCCCGTAGGCGCCGCAATCTATGTGATCGATCACTACGACCCTTTTGGCCTGATGTTTTTGAACGGCAATGTCGATAGAAGAAAAGACCACTGGCCGCGAACCTTGGTCAATGATCGCTTTTGAAGCTCCGGCGCCGACACCGGGCGAATCGTAACTCTCAAACCCGCCCTCATCGGCATACATTTGGTCCAGCAGCCCTTTTATGTATGGCGTAAACCGAAAGTCCATACAGCGAATCACCAGATTTTTACACTCATGCCCTTTGTTTTGATACTCGTTTTTGTAGCGTACATTCTTTTTCATAACTTGTAATAACTATTTTATTATAACTTCGGCGGAAAACCGACCACTGATAACTGTCACTATCCCTAGGATACCAACTTTTTTTAATTTTTGCTAGAATAAAACTAGCATGGATCCAGACTTCATCCCTAAAAAACCTCATAAGTTTCACGATTACCTTGTGCCGGGGATTTTCCTGGTCTTGTTTTTGGCTTTCTGTGGTTATCTTATTTTTAGCTATTTGGTCCCACGGAACAAGCAGATTTCGGTAACTCTAAACCATTCGGGAAACACAACTGCTGGAAATGTTGACGTCTCCAAAGACGCCTTAAACGCCCTTGATAAAAATCCTCCAGTTCATCAAAATACCGACCTTTCGACTAAAACCGTCGGCAAAACCACCATAGTCTCCGAGGGATCGATCGGCTCCGAGACTGTCAGCAAACTCAACGGTTTCGCCAGCCAAACCCCAACCGCCGGTACTCCTTATGACCTGAACGTGATCGATACCACCGGCAAATACGGTTATTTGATCAACTCGCTCAAAAGTTATATGGCGACCTCGCTTCTCTGGACCAAACAAGAGTTGCCCTCGCTCCACGAAATCCGCTTCGTCGATGCCGGCGCCTCCGGCTGGAGCGGGATGTACAACGGAGCCTATTCTACCGATGGTACCCGCATCACTTCAGTTTATGCCTACATCGATTTAAATGTTTACTATTATGCCAGCTCGCCCTACATTTTAGAGTATCTGGAGATGACTCTGGCTCACGAATACGGTCACCATTTTTCTCTTTATAATAAATGGCTGACCTATCAGATCCCATATAGCGCCAGATTTCCCGATAGTTACTACCAAGCCCGCCCGCTCTCCATGACTACTACCGCGCCTGATTACTCCAAAGGCTGGGCCAATTGCGATGCGGAAATTGTGGCCGAAGATTACAAATATCTTTTTTCCCCGTTCAAAAATCAGCAGATGGCCGCTACTTACGGCTACCCTTCCGACCCCGGGACTCGCAATTGGTTTTTGAGTTTCGGTCGGGCTAGCGGAGCTTCCGATACCGTCGCCCCAACCATCTCGATCCTGAGTCCGGCGGCCAATGCCGTGCTAACTGGTACGATCAGCTTGGCGGCCGCCGCTACCGACAACGTGGCGGTTTCCAAAGTCGAATACTTTTTGAACAGCGACTCACTTGGACTCGCTGCCAAGTCCGGAGATTTCTGGCAACTTAGTTTCAATTCTAAAAGCAAGCAAAACGGCGCTTACAGTTTGAAAGCGACAGCCTGCGACCAAAGCAACAATTGCCAAGATGCCGCCGAGAATATTTCGATAAACAACCAGGCCGTCGATTCGACTCCGCCGGCGGTGAATATAACCTCGCCGACCAACGGGCAAACCGTTAGCGGCACAATCAATTTCAGTGCCGATATCACGGACGATGTAAAGGTTGACAACGCCAATTTTTATCTTGATAGCGCTCTTCTGGATACCAAAACGATCGCCCCCTTTGCGGTCGCCATAAACACCTTAAGTTATCCCAACGGAAATCACCAGCTCAAAGTAGTCGCCAGCGACGGTCTCAACACCACTACCAAAGAGATCACTATTATTATAGGCAATCAGACAGGCGGTGACACTGAGATCCCGACGGTTCAGATCGCTTCGCCTTCGACCAGTCCTTACAGTTGGGACAGCGGCAACCTGAACATCACTGCTATCGGCAGTGACAATGTCGGGGTGGTAAAAATGGAGTTTTATATTAACAACACCTTGGTGGCTACCGAGAACTCAAGCTCCATTTCTCGGACCTGGCAGAGTCACGGTACTCCCAACGGCAGCTATACTCTGAAAGCCAAGGCTTATGACGCCGCCGGCAACTCTGCCGAGACGAGTGTGACCATAAACAAAAGTTGATTTGACATTATTTTTACCGGGAGTAGAATTAAAAAAACATGAAGAAAAAAATTGAAAATGAAGAAATTGTTGAAATAATTAACGATTTTCGGCAAATGGTTGCCGACGAATTTATTAGATTCCGAAAAGAAGTATCCGGCGAGTTCACGGATTTTCGAAAAGAGGTGTCGGACGAGTTTATGGGGTTTCGAAAAGAGATATCGGGCGAGTTCACTCGGGTTGATGGTCGGTTTGAAGAAATAGAAAAACGCTTGAATAAACTCGGAAAAGACAACGTTTGGGTGCATGATATTCTGGAAAAACAAACCGGCATCTTACAAAAATTAGATCAAGAAAGATATTTCGGTGTCGTCCGGCAAGACCGCTTGGAAGCCAAAATCAAAACTATCGAAAAGCATCTCAAGCTGGCTTCGTGACAAATTGTTCTGGCAATATCAACGATTTTCTAGTTTGCTTAACTAAAATCACCCGCGTATTTTCGGGTGATTTTAGATTTATACGTTTTGAAATTTGGATTTTGGACTTTGTAATTTATTTAAGGTAGTCTTCCAGCTCCGTTGAGCGCTCGTGTTTTTTGAGTTTCTGGAGGGCCTTGGCTTCGATCTGGCGGATACGTTCTCGGGTCACGCCGAACTCCTGACCGACTTCTTCGAGGGTGTGAGTACGCTCGCCGGCCAAGCCGAAACGCATTTTCAGGATCTTTTGTTCGCGAGGGGAGAGATAACCTAGAAATTCGTCAATATGCCCTTTGAGTAATTGACTGATAGCCGACTCCTCCGGCGAGAGATTCTTGTCGTCCTCGATAAAGTCCCCGAGCTTGGAATCTTCCTCCTCCCCTACCGGCGCCTCCAGCGAGACTGTTTCCTGAGATATTTTGATAATATGTTCGACTTTTTGAACATCGATACCCAAAACATCGGCGATCTCCTCCGGCTTAGGTTCGCGTCCCAGCTCCTGCACCAGCTGTCTTTGCACCCGGATCAGTTTGTTGATGATCTCAATCATATGCACCGGAATCCGGATGGTTCTGGCCTGGTCGGCGATGGCCCGAGTGATCGCCTGGCGAATCCACCAGGTGGCATAGGTTGAAAATTTATAGCCTTTTTTGTAATCAAACTTTTCCACCGCCCGCATCAGTCCGGTGTTGCCTTCTTGAATTAAATCCAATAGGGAAAGGCCGCGGCCGATGTATTTCTTGGCAATGGAAACCACCAAACGCAGGTTGGCTTCAGCCAACCGTTTTTTGGCCAGTTTGTCGCCGGCTTCCATTCGCTTGGCTAGTTTGATCTCTTCCTCGGTGGTTAAAAGCGGTATCCGGCCGATCTCCCGCAGATACATCCGCACCGAGTCGTCGGAAACCTCGACAATGTCCGATTCCTTGATCTCCAAGTCCTCCGGCCGGATCTCATCGCCGGCGGCGATGATGTCCGCCGTCTCCTGACGCACTTTCTCGAACAGATTCCCGCCCGGCGCATCCATGATATCGACGCCTTTCTCCAGCAGGTAATCAAAAACCGCATCGACCTCTTTGAGCTGGTCTTCGGCCTCCGGATACGCTTGGACTAGCTCCTTGAGAGAAATAAAGCCGTGATCGCGCCCGCGATGCAAAAGCTCCACCACCTGCGGCGGAAACGGTAGTTCTTCTTCTTTATTTAAATAGATTGCTTTCTTCGCCATTTTTTTTATAACAATGTAATTAATACACAAATCATCTCAGCTGATGATGACAGTCTTTGCTGATCTAAAAAGACTGTTATCACTCACAAGTTTGCTAAACTTTAAAATGTTCGTCCATGAGATCCGCGAGAGTCTACTCCTTACTACCGTTGATTATAACAGAATTGAGCTCCTTTAGCAATTTGAGGCAAAGCTTCTTGTCGCCCTTTGAGTCGGCTTCGGAGATTTGTTTCAAAATGATGTTTTTTCTGTCCTCCAGACTCGCCTTTTTTAGTCCTTTTAGTAGATCCTCGGCTAGGTCGTTAATTCCTGCCTCGGGATCGTCCAACTCCGACATTAACCCCAGCCAAATCTCTTTGAGGCGGTCTTTCTTGACCGTTTGTTTTAAAATATCGCTAACAGTTTTTTCATCGACCGGATCAAGCTGCTTTATTTTGATGATCAATCGCTCAAACTCCCCCATCGGCCGCAGTAACTGAACAGCTTTTCCAAGTTGATCTTTCAGTACTGCCGGCTTCTCCAACAACACCGCCAACAGCTTTTCCTGATCCGATAATTCACTTCCGGTTTCTTCTTCCTTTTGGACTTCCGGACTTTTGGACTCTTGGACTTTAAGTCGCCTCATCTCCTCTATTAACGTTTGTTCGGTGACCAGTAACTTCTTGGCTAAATACTTAATATAGTACTCCTTTTCCGTCTCACTCTTTAGAATTTTTATCAGCGGCAGCAACTCTTTCTGCGCCGCTCGCTTATCGTTAATATCGTTCAGGTTGGAGGTGTAAATGTCTACGAGATGCTCAAGCCCGGGCTTGGCTCTCTCCACCGCCTCCGGCCAGTTTTTCGGATCTTTTTGAATGGCTTCGTCCGGATCCTTGAATTCTTTAGGAAGAGTGACAACCTTAGTCCCGAGATCCAGTTCCCCTGCCAGACCAATGGCCCGCTTTAGAGCCAGCTGGCCGGCATTATCGCTATCGAAGCAGAAGTAAATGTTGAAGGTGTATCGACTCAGAGTTTCCAACATCTCTTTGGTCAACGAGGTGCCAGAAGTGGCAACGACATTTCTAAAACCCGCTTGGTGGCAAGCGACTACATCCATCTGTCCTTCGACAATAATAACTCGGTCGGTCTTTTTGATCTCGATCTTGGCCTTGTCCAAACCGTAGATAATCAGACTTTTGTGGTAGATCGGCGACTCCGAAGAATTCAAATATTTGGGAGAGTTTTCCCTGTCCACCAAGTCTCGTCCGGTAAAAGCGACAGTGGAGCCGAGGATGTTGCAAATCGGGAACATTATCCGACCGCGGAAACGATCGTAACTTTGGCGGTTGTTTGAGCTATTCTCGATCTGATTCTTGCGAACGGCCAAACCCGAGAGTATGAGCTCCTTTTCGGTGTAGCCGTGCTTCTCGCAGAAACGGATCAGAAAGTCCCAGGAGTCTGGCGCATAGCCAAAGTTGAACTCCTCGATAGTTTTTTGAGTGATACCTCTCCCATCTAGGTACTCACGGGCTTTAACCGCTTTGGGGTGATCAACCAAGACTTTGTGATAAACTCTGCCCGCCAGTTCATTTAACTCTAAAAGTCGGCTTTTTTGCCCCGGCTGCTCCCCCGAAGTAAGCTTTTCGAAATACCTGGGTTTCAGGGTTACGCCGGCTTTGACCGCCAGGGTTTTTAGAGCATCGCCAAAACCCAGCGCCTCTATTTTCATTAAGAAAGAAAATACGTCGCCACCCTCCGAGCAACCAAAGCACTTGAAAATCTGCTTCTCCGGCGAGACCATCATCGACGGTGTTTTTTCGTTGTGAAAAGGACAGAGACCTTTGTAATTGGTTCCGGCTTTTTTCAAGGTGACATAGGAGCCGATAAACTCCACGATGTCGATCTTGCGCTTGATCTCCTCAACTTCATCGTTCATAGTTTTAAACATAACATAACCAGCCCGCTTGTAAACAGGAGCTATTTTCCACCCCGTTGACTTCTCTTAGCGGTATTGGTATTACTGCGGTAAGGGTAGGCGCGTCAATCGCGAAAAGGAAGAGATGCGACATCTTCCCGAGTAGCCTCGCAGATACCGGTTTGACCCCGTCCGGTATACCGCCGGAATGGCGACTGCGCTGGTTGACGTCCTCCCCTGAGTGTCCTCCACTAGCCGTACGGTTAGCCGACAAATCGGGATGTACCCGGCCGGCAGCCGACTCGCAAGCCTGTGGACTTCGTGTGCCACAGGCTCTTTCTTTTCTTACATTCTTGATTTCGGTCTTTAAAAATCAGCCTCTTTCTGCTAAATTAAAGTCACGGAAGGATCGCATAGTTGGTCTAGTGCGCACGCTTGGAAAGCGTGTATACCGCAAGGTATCGAGGGTTCGAATCCCTCTCCTTCCGCCAGCATCTCGACGATGTAGAAGATATAGAAAAGATTTTAACCAATTTAAAATGAAAACTATCGGCATCATCGGAGGTCTTGGACCGGAAACCACGTCGGAGTTTTACCTCGACCTGGTTTTTTCGTGCCAAAAAAGATCCAAAATCGCCAGACCCGGCGTCATCATCGCCAGCGTGCCGCTGCCCTACCGGATTGAGGAAGATCTGATAACTAAAAATGTCGGTTCAAAGAGATATATTCCCTACTTAGTCGCAGAAGCCGAGAGATTGGAAAAAGCCGGAGCCGACTTCATCGTCATGCCGTGCAACTCTTTGCATGTCTTCATAGACGAGATTAGAAATGCCGTTTCCGTCCCGGTTTTAAGTATCGTCGAGGAAACGGTTAAGTTTCTGAAGAAAAATAATTTAAAAAAGGTCGGCATCGTTTCGACTTCCGCAACCATCGAGAACAAACTCTATGAAAACGCCTTCGAAAAAAATGGTCTCGAGTTTGAAAAACCCAACGATTTCGAACAAGCCAAAATGGGAAAGTTTATTTTGAATCTGGTCAACGGACGACAAAACAACCACGATCGGGAAGAGTTGATCCGTATTATTAACGATTTTGAGAATAAAAATGTTGACTGTGTGGTTCTCGCCTGCACCGACTTACAGCTTCTAATCCCCAAACACCCCACTCTCAAAATATTTGATACTATGAAAATCTTCGCCGACGCCTCCGTGGAAGAAATTTTGAGAAAATTTAACTAGGTCGTAGACAATTGAATCTAACTAAAAGGAGAAAAATTATGACTGAAAAAGAGTGCTGTTCAATTCTGGGAGATCATTTAGATACGGGACAGAGTTGGACGACAAATGTTCGAAAAAATGGTAAGGCGTGGATTCCGACGTTTTTGGAATACGTCGATCCGGAAAAATGCACCGGTTGCGGGATGTGCCTAAAGGTTTGTACCGGTCACTGTTATGAACTGCAAGAGCGAAATGGTAAAAAAGTATCGGTTGCCGTTCATCCCGAAAACTGCCTTGGCGATTGTTCCTGCCATCTCATCTGTCCGGTTCGGGGCGGAGCCATGGTCTGCAAACCGCAATTGAAAGAAGAAAAGAAGTAAACCACTGTCGCCTGCCGTCAATCCGAGATTTTTAACTCGAACGTCTCGCCGGATAGTAGGCTTTTAAGATATAGTATGCCGACACTACCGAAACCAGCGCAATCGATATGCCTCCGACGATGTCGAGCAGATGATGGACCCGAGCCAGGATTCTCGCTACTCCGATCAAAATAGTGAATACTATCAGAACAAAACCGACTTTTTTATTGAACGAAAACACCACGAAAGCCACAAGCGCGGCTGCGAGCGCGTGGTCGGAAGGAAATCCGTTGTCGGCGGCATGTTCGAAAAGCGGTTGGATATTGTCGACAACAAACGGTCTGGGATCATAGACCAATCTTCCGAATATTTCGGTAATGATAAGGGCTATCGGCGAGGCTATCAGACCGAGCCAGATAGTTTTTATTTTCGTAGTCCTGTCGGTATACAAAAAAGCAATGCCGGCAACTACAAGCGAGAGAAATAGTAAATATTTGGCACTATATACGATAATGGAATCCATGAGTCTAAGTTTACCAGAATTTACCGGTTCATGTCTACCCTTCGAATTACTTGCAATCTTCAGATCCGGACCGGCTGTGCTATAATGAGGTCGTTATAAAGTCAAGCAGGAATTATGATCAAAGCCAAAGAAAAAGTTATATTTTAGCCCGTTAGAAATTTATTGATTTGACTAATTTGATCCTAATCTATATGATAAGATCAAGGAAGTCAAAAGATGGATAAATGATGCGTAAAATCGATCTAAAAAACGTGGTTTGGAAAGACGGCAAAAGCTATATATCATGGAATCTGAACACCGGAATATCTAGTTTTGGCAGTACAAAAGATGAAGCGATAGCATGCCTTTTGGAAGCCCTGGAGTTGTATTTTGAAGATACACCCGTTTCCAAAATAACAAAGGTGGAAAGGTTGGATATCGTTCCACTTGTTTTCAAACATGCCTAAACCTATCCAGCTTAGACTGGTCATCAAAGTCCTTACAGATAAGGGCTTCTTTTTTGTTTCCCAGAGGGGCTCGCATGGTAAATTTCGAAAAACCGGAAAAGTGGTGCGAACAGTGATTATTAAAATGAGCAAAAAGGAAATCCCTCACGGCACATTTCAATCTATTCTACTTCAGTCTGGTCTCAAAGAGAGTGATTTTCGATAAAACCAGATAGTACAAGGATGATATGGCCAAACAAACATTTTGACAAGCAGAAATTATGATCAACAAAGACTGGCATTTGAAAAATAGGATGCCCAAAAATCCGAGTATTGATGAGCGCATAAAATGGCATGTCACTCATGCCAAAAACTGCGCCTGCCGCGAAATGCCCGAGAGTATCAAAAAACTGATCGAAAATTCCAAGGTCGAATGATCAAAGCCGCGATTTATGATCTAGATGATCTTATGATCAACTCTGAACCGCTTCACCAGGAAAGCTGGCGGGTTTTAGTTGAACGGCATGGTGGAGATTTCGACTTGTTCACTGAAGAAATCCATTCTAGTTTTATTGGCAAACGAATTTCGGAAATTGTACCCCGAATGATCGAAATTTTTTCGCTGGAAATGTCCTACGATCAGGCTTGGAAAGAACGCCATCAGATTCTTTACGAGCTAGTTGAACAGGGCTTGGAGCTGATGCCCGGTCTTAAAAAATCACTCAAGTTTTTTAGAAAAAAAGGACTAAAAGTCGCGATCGCCTCCTCAGGAACCAGTCACTGGATCGAGACGATTCTAGGTAAGTTCAAACTTCACAAATATTTTGATGAGATTGTTTCATCCGATCATGTCAAAAACGGCAAACCCCACCCCGAACCTTACCTTTTAGCCGCAAAACGGCTCGGTCTGAAACCCAAGGAGTGCGTGGTTCTCGAAGACGCTACCAATGGTATCCTTTCCGCTAAAGCTGCTGGTTGTTTCTGTATCGCCGTCAAAAACTCCAACACTCCGCCGCAAAACCTGTGCCAAGCCGATATTATCCTCGATTCTCTCAAACAGGTAGACTTAACCGTTTTTAGCAGGTTGAAGACATCTTGAATCACCGTTTTTTTGACCCAAACGATATCAGACAGTCAGGCGTTTTGTCAGATATCAGTTCTAATACTTTATTTACGGTCTCGTGTCGATCTTTGTTATCAATAACCGGGATGTTTTTTTGTTCTGCTAGAGAAATAAGGTACTCTTGAAAATGCCTAATCTGGGGAAAATTTTCAATTTTATATACTGATCTGGTTTCACCCTGCCGCCTCAACTGTTCTAAATGTTGTTTTTCGTCCAGGACGCTTATCACAACTTGTTGTAAGCTGGCATTTGAAATTTGACTGGATAATTTTGAAACGAGGGCCGCCCCTTCCAAAATCACGTTTCCCCTTTCCTTCTCAAATCTTTGTAAAATCGCATCAATACAAGGAGCTAATAACTTCGATTGGCTCTCATAACCCCAGACCACCGGGTCTAAACCCTTGGGGGCAAATTTATAGCCCTGAACGGAGGAAAGGTGAAACCAAGGATATTTGAGTTTCGGATAATAAAGTCTCACAATTTCACGAATGATATCAGTACCCAAACACTGGTAGTCAGGCAGTTGTTGTGACAGAAGTCGAGCCAGGGTCGTCTTGCCAGTCCCAGGGGCGCCAGTAATAAGTAAACTTTTCATGTAAACCCCTTGATTATTTATCCATGTTTTACCAAAAAGACTCTACTTATACAAGTTTTATTGAACGGGAGAAATTTTGACGTTTATCTAAAATTCTGGGTTCTTGTCTCGACACACAGGGTTCTTTTTCCAAGGGAAAAATGTATCTGGTGGTTTTCTTAGTGATCAAACCTGTGTAGGTCCAGATACATCGTGGACACTTGGTCGTCTAAAATGCTAAGATGACCTCCTAGGAAAGAGGTGTCCATGAAAGATAGAATTGGTGGTGCTACCACCTACGGAGTAGTCATCCCGGGAGC